>DASQLD010000627.1:0-4051 GCA_035630195.1 Bryobacteraceae bacterium | reverse complement strand
TGTTCTGGAGACCATATCGGGGCGAAGTGGAATTGTAGTGTTCGTGCACTGTGGAGTCCTGAGCGTTGGCATTCGTGGCAAACTCGGACTGCCATCCCATTACGATATGCGCTACTCGAACCCGCTTGATGTGCACGCAGTGGCATCACGCTTCCCTCGCACGAGTTTCGTCATACCGCATTTCGGCGCCGGATATTTTCGGGAAGCGCTTATGGTGGCGGATCTCTGTCCTAATATTTACTTCGACACATCAAGCAGCAATAGCTGGGTAAAGTATCAGGTGCCGATGATGGATGTTCGCGACGCCTTCCGGCGCTCGATCGACTTGCTGGGCGCCCATCGCCTGCTTTTCGGAACGGATTCATCGTACTTTCCCCGTGGGTGGCGGCGCTCGCTATTTGAGGCACAGGCAAATTTACTCTTCGACCTGGGTGTGGGGCTGGATGATGCGGCACTGATCCTGGGAGCGAATCTCCGCCGGATTTTGGCTGTCAGTTGAGAGAAAACGCCTCAAAAAACCACTCAAAACGGGAACGCTTATGTTCTCTTTTCGCCGAAACCGGCGGCCCGAGATTCCGTTGGCCGAGCCGGCTCTTCCCTATCCACTGACGCCTCGTCCGCCGATCGCTATCCTCTCCCCCTACTTCCCACATAGTACGATTGCCTTAAAGGACGCTAAAACCGTCGCCGCGCCGATGAGTACGATACGGAGTATTGATCGCCAGATTTGGTCACCGGATTTTCCGGTTGTGGTGTTCTCCAGCGTTAATGAGGGACTTGCGACCGACGCCGACCGCGATTATATCTGGCGAAATTTTGGCGTTCCCGTCTTTGAGTATTTCCTGAGCGAAGAAGGCAAAATCGTAGCACGTGAATGTGAGGCCCATGAGGGACTCCATCTCGACCATCCGGTCCCAGGCTTGGTGACGGAAGAGCAATGCCCCTGTGGGCGGCCCGGCAATCGCCTGCTCAGGCTGACGGCAGAAGACCAACAGGTCAACGCTATAATCTAAGTGTCTGATCCTGTGCGGATGTGGCGAAACTGGCAGACGCGCCAGACTTAGGATCTGGTGGGGGCGACTCCGTGTAGGTTCAAGTCCTATCATCCGCACCATACTTCAAGCCGGCTTTTAGACGACTTCGAGTAGAGCCCAGCCAGGAAGCGTTGAAGGCTGGCCTGCTTCCCATACTATCTTTCTCGTTTTCGGAAACGGCATCCCCGAACGGATCGCCCGATCGTACAATGGCATGCGCCGCAGGATGCGTCTGTAGTCCTCGCTACCAGTATCTAGGAACGCTGCTTTCCCGAGAAACCCGCCGGCCCAGCCCAGATTCAGCAGACAAGCGCTGCCGCGCTGCCGGACTTCCTCCAGGCGCCCTACCAATGCGTCGATATTCGATCGCAGTCTTGGCATCCCAGCGGATTCAGCATACTTCCTCTGTGCATCCAGAAGCGCTGCGGCATGTTCGTTTGAAGCTTCGAGGATACGATTCGGTCCCTTCTGATCGCGACGATGCAACGCCTCGCGAAGAAACTCTCGCACGCGCCAGTGTCCCTTAAAGACGGTGCCAGGTGCAGCCATCTCAGCGAAGGTCGATACGGGTTTCCAACCCAATTCAGCCCGACCGCCGCGATCTTGCAATGTCGCGACACGTACCAGGTAGACCTTGAAAGACGAGACTGGAACAACATCCGAATCTCCGGCCATTACCATGCGCATCGGGTCGGTCGCCGGAGAGCCGATCGTCATCGATTCCACCGCTTCGCCGGGTCGGCGCAATGGACGATCGGCTTCCATTCGCGCGGCGATCTCACGCATAGCTCCGGCATTCCAGCGAGTAAATGCGAAGCCGGTGCGCAACGCCCCCTTCATCGCCGATGCGGGCATGTACGGTCCATTCACGCTTGAGCAGAATGTCGGGATGAACAGATTTTCCGGACGCGTCTGTTCCCAAGCGGGTGTAAGGCTAGGATGTTCGAAAGGGATCCGCCGCTCAGCATAACTCTGAGCGAAACCGCCCCACGACGCAAAATCAAGTTTTTCCGCACGCCCTAGCTGCGTGAGATAACCTTCCAGTCTGGGGCCACGCGCAAGCAACTTGAAGATGCGGGTTTGGTCTAGAACGTTGACTTGGTCTCGCCAAACCATGTAATCAATGGGAGATAGCCGCTGCCCATCGCCAACCAACGTAGGCGTCAGCACGGTGAGCTTATAAAACTTCATTGCTGCTCCTCCGGCTCTTCCGGCTCTCCCGAGGCAGGCTCGATTGGCGGCTCCGCGGTAGCATCCTCGATCGCCTCAGCTTCTTCTGGAGCGAGAGAGCCCTCATTGACGGAAGAAGTCTCCACCGTGAAGATCTCCGGCTCGGTATCAACTAGGGGCTGCGCAGTGGAATCTTCGAATGACTGATCGGAAGCGGTGGGCTCTGCCGGAGGAGCTTCTTCGACAGACGGTTCGACCGCTGTGACCTTCTGCAGCGCCTGAAAAGTGGGAAGCCGGAAAGATATAGGTACGCTTACCGCGAAGCCTACGCGGTACACCGCATGGTTTGATCCACCGGGTGCGACATCGCGAGCGAACCCCGTAGGAGCCGATTCTGCGACCACAATTGATCCTTCTTCCACCATCGCGCTTTCGATCTTCAGGGCTCCATCGGAATCCGTGCGTCCGGACCTCCTAAGCAATGCGTAAGAACCCCGAGTCCAATCGACCCGGTCAGACTCGGAAGGCGCAAATAGAGACAAGACCCAATAGCCCGTTTCGTGATGCTCGGCTTCGCGGGTCGATGTTGTCAACGCGGAGGGCAAAGGCTCAAACTCCGGAACTGCCGACTTGCCCCAACCGGACGATCGTTCACCACCGACACCGGCATCGGCGATGAATCGGAACAGCGACTTCACACGATCTGTCCACTCGCTCGAGCACAGAACGGGACACCACATTCCCGAGCCTTCGGAAAATTCAAGGCAGGCCAGCTCAGCTGCTTCGTGGCTAACTCCCGATATACGGTCCACAATGGCCGTCCGACGATAGCCGATCCGGAATGGTGGCGTTACTTCACCAAACTTCTCTACCGGAAGAACTGCTTCGCTGATCGGATCGACAGCCCACCGATCTTCTTTGAGTGACTCGTAAGCGAGCAATCGGGGAACAACTTGAAGCGGTACGAACCGCGCCGCCTTCCATCGAATTTTGCTCGAGCTCGCCGGTGGCCATACATGCCTCGGCGCTGGAGCAAGCAAGGTTCGCCCGGTAAACGGGAAAGCCGATCCCACGCGCACCGCGGGCTCCTTCGCTTCGGCCGTAGCGCCCAACCACTCAGACAACATGCCGAGTTGTCGGGAAGCAATGGTTAGGGCGGAATAAAGCGTGTCGCTATGCAGAACGCGATCGACGCGATTGCGCGCCCCGGAGGAAGGACCGAGCCGCCATGGACCAATCGGTCTAAGGCGGACGATGAAGCCGGTGTCCATCCTCTTCTAAGCCAGCTTCGCCGCGAGATCTCCCGAGGCAAGGCCCTGAAGCGCCGAAAGATCGCCTCCGGCCAGCAACTCCTGCTCGCCTTCGCCCGCGGCATAGAAACCGTGCCCCCGCCAAAGTAGCCGCATGTTAGACAGACGCACACGCCCACTGCCTCGAGATCCGCCGCCACCTAGAGCATCGTCCTCAAGCAACCGCAGACCCTGCACTAGTTGCGAGAAAAGAGGCTTATCTTCTTCGCAAAGAATATCGAGGACTATTCGTACGCGAAACTTCGCGCCCGAGGGCACGCGCTCGAGCGTGCGAGGATTCGCCTGCGACGTGATGCGATCCACCGCGTTCTCGCTTTTCACTTCCGTCAGTTCGTCATCCAGGTTTTCCCGCATCGCCTGGGTAATGCTATCGGGATCGAGCGAAGCGTCATACACGGTAAGTCGAGAAGGGGTAGCGACCGTGGTATCCATCGCATCCCCTTGTACTCGCTCCATGCGGCCCGGACTTCGACCGAACAGCACACAAATATCGTCATCCGGACGATCGCTCTGATGGATGCGAACTTCCTGTCCTCT
>DASQLD010000626.1:0-32657 GCA_035630195.1 Bryobacteraceae bacterium | reverse complement strand
AGTTAATCCGGCGACTGGTGGAATTACAGCACGTCGCCGATGCGCCAACGGCGCCGCCGCTGTTCGAAGAGATCGCTTCGGGTACCACTTCGAGCGTGCGATGGACGGACACCGCGCTGCTCGCCTCCAGCAACGATCTGGAGGACGCCTCTTTGAAGCGGTTGTTGGCCGAACGCGGCGATCGCATTGTTTCGTCTTATGCTTTGCTGATGGAGCCCGACCACGAAGCTCGGGTGGTGTTTGTGGCGCCGCTCAGGCGGGGCGATTTGCGTGTGATGGTAACGCCGCTGCGCGATATCGTCGCTCCGCTTGCAGGGAATGTGTTGGGGCAGAATTTTCAGCTCTTTCTGCTGCGTGATGACCAGGATGTCTATCGGTACCCGAATCCCGTCGAGTCCTATGAGCAGGTCGGACGCGCCTTCGTTCCGGTGCCCGAACTGGAAGGTGTGCTTCGCGTCCATCCTCGCTCGACGTTTGTGCGCAAGGGAGCCTCTTGGGCATCGCACATGGTGCTGGCAATCGGCCTGAACGCTTCGTTTTTGCTGGCGTTCTCGGCGTATCTGCTCCACGTCGCCCAATCGAGGTTGTTCGAAGTACAGGACATTCGCAGCGGTCTCGAGAAAGAAGTGGAACAGCGCCGGCTCGCCCAAGCGGAATTGGCCCGGAAAGCCAGGCAGCTCGAAGCCTCGAACGCCGATCTGCGGGAGTTTGCGCACGTGACCAGTCACGATCTTCAGGAGCCGCTGCGCAGCATCGGCGGGTTCGCCCAACTGGTTGCGCGGCGTTATGTCGGAAAGCTTGACGCCGACGCAGACGAGTTCCTGACGTACATTACGGACTCCTCAAGCCGGATGACGGGAATGATTCAGAGCTTGCTGACGTACTCGCGCGTAGTGAACGCGGCGGATCTGAACGAGGAGGTCCCGCTCGAAGAAGCAGTCGAGTGGGCAAAAGGGAATCTGATGCTCGCTCTCGAAGAGTCGAATGCGATTCTCGAGGTGGGCCAGTTGCCTGTGATCTACGGCAACAGGACCCAGTTGTGCCAGTTGATGCAGAATCTGATCGGCAACGCCATAAAGTACCGTGGCGCCAGTCCGCTGCAGATTTCGGTCACGGCTGAGAGGAATGGGTCCGAGCACATCATCACAGTAGCCGACAACGGAATCGGCATTGGGCCCGATTTCCACGATCGCATCTTCGGGTTATTCAAGCGGGCGCACGGACGTGAGTATCCCGGCACGGGCGTCGGACTCGCGATTAGTAAGAAGGTGATCGAACGGCACGGCGGCAGGATCTGGGTGGAATCGGAAGTTGAGGTCGGATCGAAGTTTCGCTTTACGATTCCGACCTCACAATCAACCGGGTCTTAACTTTCTAAGCCGGCGTTCATCGTGATCTCGGCTTTCAACAGCTTCGAAATCGGGCAGCCCGCTTTTGCCGCCTGGGCCGCTTTTTCGAAGGCGGCGGGATCGGCTCCGGGGATTTTCGCCGTCACATCGAGGTGGCTGCTCGTGACCTCAAACCCCTCACCGACTTTTTCGAGGGTGATGGTCGCCTGAGCTTTGATCGATTCGGCGGTCATCCCTGCCTGTCCGAGAATCATCGAGAGGGCCATCGCGAAACACCCCGCGTGAGCCGCTGCCACCAATTCCTCCGGGTTCGTCCCCTTTCCGTCCTCGAAACGGGTACCGAAAGAGTATTGGGTCGCTTGAAGTACGCCACTATCCGACGTGATCGTACCTTTCCCGTCTTTCAAACCGCCGCGCCATTCGGCCGATGCCTTGCGTCGTGTCTTCATGAATGCAGTTTAGCTGCAACCGAACACAGAGGGCTAGCATCTCAAATGTGAGTGTTTGGCACTAAAGATACTAGACAGCGAAAGGCTAATATGGTAGCCTTCGTAGAGACACGGAGGTTCTAACCATGGACTTCAATCGCCTAACTGAAAAAGCTCAGCAAGCTTTCCAAGCCGCCCAATCGAAGGCGGTGCGGCTCAGCCACCAACAGATTGACGCCGAGCACCTCATCTCGGCTCTCATAGAACAGGAACAAGGTTTAGCGCCATCTTTGCTTCTAAAAGCAGATATCGCTCCCGACCAGATTCATCGCCGCCTCGAAGCGGAACTGGACCGGCTGCCAAAAGTTTCCTCCACAACAAGCGCCGCGGACCAGGTTTACGTCACAGGCCGGCTCAACCGCCTGCTGACTAAAGCCGAGGATGAAGCAAAGCGGCTGAAGGACGACTTCATATCGGTCGAGCATCTGCTGCTCGCGGCTTTAGAGGACCAGGGCGCTGCCGGAAAAATTTTTAAAGAGCAAGGGCTTACACGCGAACGTTTAATGAAAGCCCTTCAGGAAGTGCGCGGAAGCCAGCGTGTCACAACGCAAAATCCTGAAGCGACCTATGAAGCCCTGGAACGCTATGGCCGCGATTTGACCAAGCTCGCCGCACAGGGCAAGCTCGATCCGGTGATTGGACGCGACGAAGAGATCCGACGTGTCATCCAGGTTCTCTCGCGCCGCACGAAAAACAACCCGGTCTTGATCGGAGAGCCAGGCGTCGGCAAAACGGCCATTGTTGAGGGGTTAGCTCAGCGGATCGTCCGGGGTGATGTTCCCGAGGGTCTAAAAGAGAAGAAAGTCGTATCGCTCGATATGGGCGCCTTGATCGCCGGCGCGAAGTTCCGCGGCGAGTTCGAGGAGCGGCTGAAAGCTGTCCTGAAAGAGGTTGTGACGGCGGAAGGCCAGATCGTCCTTTTCATCGATGAATTGCACACAGTCGTCGGGGCAGGGAAGGCCGAAGGCGCGATGGACGCGGGCAACCTGCTTAAGCCGATGCTGGCTCGCGGCGAATTGCATTGCATCGGGGCGACGACGCTCGACGAGTATCGCAAGCACATCGAAAAAGACGCGGCTCTCGAGCGGCGCTTCCAGCCCGTGCTTGTCGATCAGCCGACCGTCGAAGACACCATTTCGATCTTGCGCGGGCTCCGTGAGCGCTACGAAGTGCACCACGGTGTCCGTATCAAGGACGCGGCGATCGTGGCAGCGGCTGTGTTATCGCATCGTTATATATCTGACCGGTTTCTCCCGGACAAGGCAATCGACCTGATCGACGAAGCGGCGGCGAAGCTGCGGACTGAAATTGACTCGATGCCGACGGAGCTGGACGAAACGCTGCGACGTATTATGCAGCTCGAGATCGAACGCGAAGCGCTGAAGAAGGAGACTGATGCGGCTTCGCGCGACCGCCTAGCAAAGCTCGAACGCGAAGTCGCGGACCTCAAGTCCGGTTCGGCCGCGCTGCAGGCACAGTGGCAGAACGAGAAAGAGGCAGTGCAGCGCGTCCGCAGTTTGCGTGAGCAACTCGAGCAGGTGAAGCTCGAAATCGAGCAGGCCGAGCGCGCCTACGACCTTAATAAAGTCGCCGAGCTGCGCTACGGGAAGCTTCGTGAACTGGAACAACAATTCGCCGATTCGGCGAATCGATCGACCGGTCCGCGGCTTTTGAAAGAGGAAGTGGACGAGGACGATATTGCGGCCGTCGTCAGCCGGTGGACTGGTATTCCCGTCTCGAAGCTGCTGGAAGGCGAGCTGCAGAAGCTGCTTCACCTCGAAGACGAACTTCATCGACGGGTAATCGGGCAAGACGAAGCAGTAGAGGCCGTAGCGCAAGCTGTGATGCGCGCGCGATCCGGTCTGAATGACCCGAACCGGCCCATCGGAAGCTTTATCTTTCTTGGACCGACAGGCGTCGGTAAGACCGAGCTTGCCCGCGCGTTGGCCCAGTTCCTGTTCGACGACGACCACTCGATGATCCGCATCGACATGTCGGAGTATCAGGAGAAACACACCGTCGCGCGCCTGGTTGGGGCACCCCCGGGCTACATCGGCTATGAGGAAGGTGGCCAGCTTACAGAAGCTGTACGGCGGCGCCCGTACTCTGTGCTGTTATTCGACGAAATCGAGAAAGCGCATCCCGATGTGTTCAATCTCTTGCTGCAGATTCTGGACGATGGCCGTCTAACTGACGGGCAGGGCCGGACTGTCGATTTCAAGAATACGATCGTCATCATGACGTCCAATATCGGAAGTCATCGCATCCTCGAGTATCGCGGTCTTCACGAAGGCGGGGACTACGAGCATATGAAGCGAACGGTGATGGACGAGATGCGCCAGGCTTTCCGTCCGGAGTTCCTGAACCGTGTGGACGAAATCATCGTGTTCCACGCGCTAACGGAAGACCATCTCAAGAGCATCGTGGAGATCCAACTCGGCAACCTGCGCAAGCGTCTTGCCGATCGCAACATCACGATCGATCTTACGGATCCAGCTCGCGCGCATATCGTGCGCGTGGGATATGACCCCAGCTATGGAGCGAGACCGTTGAAGCGCGCCATCCAGCGCGAGATCGAAAACGAGCTTGCAAAACGGCTGATCAAGGGCGACGTTCGTGACGGTCAGCACGTGAATGTAGATTATCTTGGCGACGCGCTGGTGTTTGAGACCGAACCGGCGCTCGCTAAAACGTGAGGCATCGGCAACGAGTTTAAATCTCGTCCGTCTAAGAGCATAGGAGACCCAATGCAGAGGAATTTTGTTTTAGTCGCAGTCGCAGCCGCCACGCTTGGCGGAACCGTCTCCTGGCATTACGCCACGGAGCACTCGACTGCCCCGATAGAGGTTTATGCGCAAGGTGGAGCGCCCACGCTTACCTTTGCGCCGATGGTGAAGAAGATCGCGCCCGCAGTAGTGAATATTTCCTCTACGCGCGTTGTCCGGACGTCTGCGAATCGAGGAGGTCGTGGGCGGCAGCCGCAGACGCCCGAGGATTTGTTCGGAGATCTGTTTGGCGGACGCGGATTCGGATTCCCCAACATGCCCGAACAACCGAGGCGTGAAGGCGGAGTCGGATCGGGCGTAATTGTGTCGGCTGACGGCTACATCCTGACGAATAACCACGTCATTGATGAAGCCGATACTGTCAAGGTGTCTCTGCCCGACCGTCGCGAGTTCACCGCGAAAGTCGTTGGGGGCGATCCGAATACGGACATTGCGGTCTTAAAGATTGATGGCAAGAATCTGCCGACCGTGCCGATGCGTGATTCGAGTCCGGCAGTCGGCGATCTCGCGCTGGCTATTGGCAACCCCTTCGGTATCGGGCAAACGGTAACGATGGGCATCATCAGCGCGACCGGCCGCAAAAATCTCAACATCGAGCAGTATGAGGATTTCATCCAAACGGATGCCGCAATCAACCCGGGTAATTCCGGCGGCGCTTTGGTGAACACCCACGGCGACCTGATCGGCATCAACACTGCCATCCTAGCCGGTCGCGCGGGCGGCAACCAAGGCATCGGCTTTGCGATCCCTGTCGGGATGGCGCGGGAAGTAATGGATCAACTTGTCAAGACCGGAAAAGTTGTGCGCGGCTATATGGGCGCTCAAGTCCAGGAAGTGACACCGGATCTGGCGAAGGCTTTCAAGCTTCCCGATACGTCCGGCGCGGTGCTGACGAGTATTGAACCGGGCACTCCCGCGGAGAAAGCCGGTCTTCAGGCCGGCGATGTCGTCACTCATGTGAACGGCGAGAAGGTGGCCGACAATCATGCATTGCGGTTGCGCCTTTCAAGGACTGCGCCCGGCACTACCGTGAAGTTGACCGTTCAGCGGGCGGAAGGACCCAAAGAAGTCAGCGTGACATTGGCGCAGCTTCCTAGCCAGGATCGCGACAATGACGGGGCACCCGATGTTCGCGGCAGCGGAACGCCTCTCGATGGTGTCTCTGTCGAGGATCTGACTGGTCAAGCCGCGCGGCAGATGCAGATTCCGCCATCGGTTCGCGGCGTAGTCGTGACCAATGTTGATCCGGCGAGTAACGCGTACGAAGCCGGCTTACGTCCCGGTGACGTGATTCAATCCGTAAATCGCAAGCCGATTGCATCGGTACGCGAGTTTGATGCCGCGGTTAGCGGTGGCCAGAGCGTGCTGCTGCTAGTGAACCGGGGTGGCGGAACGCGGTTCGTCGTCGTTGAACCGGCGCGCAAGTAGTACAATCCTGAACCAGGCGCTGAACCCGGTACGGGAAGTCCGTACCGGGTTTGCGTCTATAGAGGCAGGATTTTTAGGTTAGGAGAAAAATAGTGGCCGTATTCTCATTTGCTCCACCGGGGCAGGATCAGGAGTGGCAGCCGAGTGTCGACGTCTACCAGACCAACTGGGGTTGGATTCTGAAGTTCGAATTGGCAGGCGTCCGCCTGGAAGACCTAAGTGTTCACGTGAGCAAGCGGGAAGTAGTCGTTTTCGGCATTCGCCGCGACTATATGGTGGAACAAGGGTGCAGCCACTACTCGATGGAGATCACATATAGCCGGTTTCGGAGAAGTGTCCAATTGCCGGAGGACTTGACTGGCGCGCCGATGCGCCTTGATTATCGCGACGGTATTTTGTTTGTACGGATTCAGACGAAAAAAGAAGAGGAAATCAAATGAGCGAAGAAACTGTAAAATTACTCCCGGTTTTGCCTTTAAAAAATACCGTGCTCTTTCCCCACCTGCTCATGCCGCTTTCGGTGGGTCGCAGTTCTTCGCTGGCAGCGGTGCAGGCTGCGCTCGCAACGGAAGAGAAAGAGATCGTCTTGGTTGCGCAGCGTGATCCATCCGTCGAGAATCCAGGTCAGGACGACCTGTTTACGGTGGGAACGAAGGCCATTATCCGTAAGATGTCCCGGCCCAACGAGAATCTGATGGAAGTGCTGGTTATGGGTTCCGAGCGGGTCGTCCTTGTAAAGGTCGATCAGGAAGAAGGATTCCTGAAGGCGAAAACGCTGCCATCGCCGCTACCGGAGGATCGAGGTCCTGAGGTTGAGGCGCTGATGCAGGCGATCGTGGAACTGGCGAGCAAAGCGGTGGAACTGGCGCAGCCTCAGGCTCCGCCCGAGCTGGCTCGTATGTTGGCCGGAGGAGACGATCCTCTCCGGATGTGCTTCCTGCTGGCTTCGATGTTCAGCTTGGAAACGGCAAAGGAACAGGCGCTGCTTGAAGCGGCAAGCACAGCCGATGGTCTTCGATTGACGCATGCGTACCTGAGCCACGAAGTTCAGGTGCTGGAACTCAAATCGAAGATCGCCAATACGGCGCGCACAGAGATGTCGAAAGAACAACGCGACTATCTTCTGCGTCAGCAGATGCGCGCCATTCAACAGGAGCTTGGCGAGAAGAATCCGGAACAAGCCGAAGTGGATTTGTTGCGTGAAAGCCTGGAAAAGTCCGAAGTCCCGGACGATGTTCGCAAGGAACTGGAGCGCGAGCTCGGACGGCTGGAGAAGTTGCCTTCGTCATCGCCGGAGCACGGCGTTATCCGCAGCTACGTCGAGCTGGTTCTCGAACTGCCGTGGAATAAGTTCACGGAGGACAACCTTGACATTGGACATGCGCGTAAGGTTCTCGACGATGATCACTTCGGTTTGAAAGAAGTGAAGGAACGCATCCTCGAACACCTGGGTGTGTTGAAGATGAATCCGAATGCCAAGGCTCCGATCCTATGCCTGGTGGGACCTCCTGGCGTTGGGAAGACATCGTTGGGCCAATCGATCGCTCGAGCTCTGGGCCGCAACTTTGAGCGGATGAGCCTTGGCGGCATGCACGACGAAGCGGAGCTTCGTGGACATCGCCGTACGTATATCGGCGCCATGCCCGGACGCTTGATTCAGGCGATCCGCAGGGCGAAAGCGAAGAATCCTGTTCTGATGCTGGACGAAGTGGATAAGTTGGGCCGCGACTATCGGGGTGATCCGGCGGCCGCGCTGCTCGAGGTCCTCGATCCGGAGCAGAACAAGACGTTCCGTGACAACTACCTCGATCTTTCGTGGGATTTATCGAAGACGTTCTTCATCACGACGGCGAATACACTCGACACGATTCCGCGACCGTTGCTGGACCGCATGGAGATCCTGCGGCTGACCGGTTACACGGAAGAAGAGAAGGTCGAGATCGCCAAGAAGTATCTGGTTCCGCGACAGCTATCCGAATCCGGTGTTTCTGCCGAACAAGCGGGGATTCCCGATGAGACACTGCGCGCCCTGATCCAGGGCTACACACGCGAAGCCGGATTACGCCGGCTGGAGCGCGCGATTGGACGCCTGACGCGCAAGATCGCTCTTCGTTTCGCGGAAGGCATTACGGAGAATGTGGTTGTGCGTCCGGAAGACCTGGTTGAGATGCTAGGTCCTGAACCGTTCACTCCCGATACCATGCGGAAGAGCTCGGGACCGGGCGTGGTTACCGGTTTGGCATGGACCGAGACTGGAGGCGATGTTCTGTACATTGAGGCAACTCTTCTGCCTGATGGAAAGGGCCTCACGCTTACGGGCCAGCTTGGCGATGTGATGAAGGAATCGGCGAAGGCTGCGCAAAGCTGGGTCTGGTCTCATGCCGAAGAACTCGGCATCGATCCAACCGCCTTCAAAAACACCGGAGTTCACATCCACGTGCCCGCCGGGGCCATTCCGAAGGATGGACCTTCTGCGGGTATTACCATGGCGACTGCTCTTGCCTCTGCGTACACCAAGAATGCCGTGCGCACAGATACGGCGATGACTGGTGAGATTACATTGAGCGGCCTGGTGCTGCCGATCGGTGGAGTCAAAGAAAAGGTCCTGGCTGCGCGGCGGGCTGGGGTGAAACGCGTGATCCTACCGAAAGCCAATCAGAAAGATCTTCGCGATTTGCCGGACAAAGTTCGCGATGAAATGCAGTTCATCTTTGCGGAGCGGATTGAGGAAGTGATCGAGAATGCGATACCTCAACTCGCCGAGCGGCTGATGCTGCTCCACGTATAAACGTTCAGGGGGCGGCAGGGTTGCTAGCTGTTAGCTCTGTCTCACCCGCATCCAATCTAAGCGGCGCCTCGTACTAGCAGCAGTAAGGAGGACCGCTTTAGATGCAATTTCCATCACGACTAAGCCCAGGTCTTCTCGTCCTGGGCTTTTTGTTTTCAGGGTATGCGCATGCAGAGTTATTGACGGGACTGGTCGCAGGGCCGAATGTAATGAATGGACTCATCACATTCGACAGCGCGACACCAGAGATGACGTCGGCTATCAAGCCGGTTACCGGACTCGGCGCAGCAGAGATTCTGCTTGGTATCGACTACCGGCCCACGACGGGAGAGCTGTTCGGCCTGGGCAGTGAGAACAACCTCTATGTGCTCAATCGTTCAACGGGCGTCGCAACGCTGCGCGGTATGCTCATGGCCGATCCGACCGATATGAGTTCGCCGTTCACGAGTTTGTCGGGCACGTCCTTCGGAGTGGACTTCAACCCAGTTCCGGACCTTGCGGGGAACCCGTCGTTCCGTGTTGTGAGTAATGGGGGCCAGAACCTGCGGATCAATGCAAACAATGGCAACGTGTTTACGGACATGGACATCAATCCGGCATCTTCGAACATTGTTGCGTCGGCATATGCGAATAACGACGTTCTTCCGTCGACCGGCACGACGCTTTACGGAATCGACTCGGTAACCGATAGCCTTGTGACGCAGATGCCGGCCAACAACGGTACGATTCTCGCGCTGGGACCGCTGGGTGTTGCTGTTTCAGAACTCGTCGCGTTTGACATCTCCGGCTCTGGGGTCGCGTTCCTGGCCGTTAATGAAGTGAGCAGTGTGACGCTCCACACGGTCAATCTTGCCACGGGGGCGGCCACACCAGTAGGTGAGATCGGATCCGGGCTGCAGCTTCGCGGCATAGCAGCGGCGCCAGCGATACCGGAGCCTTCTACCTATGCGTTGATCACGCTTGGCTTGGTCGGGCTGGCGATGAAGAAACGAATGTTGAAACGTCACGAAGCGATTCGGGCGCGCGCTATCTTGACTGAATGAGCCTGGTGATAGCCGCCGCGCAGTCGCGGTCGAGGGCTGGAGACGTTGCGTGGAATGTCAGCCGCCATCTGCAAATCGGCGCGCTGGCGGCGGAACGCGAAGTCGATCTCTTGGTGTTCCCTGAATTGTCATTGACAGGGTATGAGCTCAGTCTTGGGCGGTCGCATGCGATCGTACCCGCGAGCATTGACTTGGATCCTTTGCGCCGTCTGGCAATGGACTCTCGTATGACAGTGGTGGTTGGTGGGCCGGTACGGAACGATCGGGACGAACTGAACATCGGCGCATTCTCGATTCGTCCCGATGGTTCTGCATCGACGTATACGAAAGAGCACGTCCATGAAAGCGAAGTAGGTTTCACGTCCGGGCCGGGCGGGAAGGTTTTGGAAGTTGGGGATTCGATGGTTGCTCTGGCGATCTGCGCGGACGCTTCGTATCCCAGCCATGCAGCTCGGGCAGCCGAGCGAGGAGCTAACGTTTATGCAGCGTCAGTAATGATTGAGGAGGACGCCTATTTGCGCAAAACGGCGCTCTTGCAGACTTATGCGTTGCAGCATGGGATGGCGGTTCTGATGGCGAACTACAGCGGCTCGACCGGAGGCTTGGAATCCGCGGGGAAGAGTGCTGTCTGGGCGGAAGACGGGCGGCTGATCGTATCCAGTTCGGGACGTGACGAGGTTTTGGTGATCGGTCGAAAAGAAAACGGCGTGTGGAATGGTAGCGTGATTCCGGTTACCTGACTTGAGCGATCTTCTCCCGGCGAATAATCCATTCCTGGCTATTGAACATATGCGGGCCGATTTCAATTAGCCTCGGGAGCAGGGAGAAGACTGAAGCTGGTGTCCACATGGAACCGGTGCGCGTGCGAAAGCCACGCCTGTTAAGTTCGTCTGAGATCACCGAGATCCGGCGGTCCCGGACAATGCCCTCCATGATTTCGAGAAGGACTTCGAGTTCGGCGGTGTTCTCCTCGAGGTGCACGCCATCGGCTGCGACGCGGAGTCCGTATGGTGTGTCTTCCTGGTGGAAGGAAGGTTCGCCGGGATCGGCTTCAATCTCTCGCTCCCAAACTACGGAAACGAGCTTCCAGCCGAAGGACGCCTGCTCGGCCAGATACTCCTTTGTGATGGGTCGAGACCAACTTTCGCGAACGCGTTCGATCTTAGCCATGATGGATATCATTATCGTCGAAAGCCGTACGCGATGACGACAGCGAGCCGTCATCTTGTCTAACGTTTCTTGTCACCGTCGCGGCGCAGGGTCGGCGCGGCGCGGGGTTCCAGAGCTACGCGGCTGCGCTGCGCTCGCTTTCTGATGTCGGCGCTATCGACGAAGTTTGGCGCCAGCAGCAGATAGCTGTCATAGGCTTGTGCTGCTTTTGCGAATTCGCGGGCGGCTTCATAATACTGACCGAGTTCGGAGTAAATCGGCGCGTAATTGGGGTCGATTGCAATCGTCGTGTTGGCGAGTTGGACGAAGTCCTGGCCGCGGCCGAGCAGTCGATACAAACGAGCGAGGGACCAATGAATGCCGATGGCGCGTGGGTTTAACCTGGCTGCCTGCTCCAGGTAAGGAACCGCACCTGAGAGATCGTTTGCCGCGATGAGTTGCTGCGCGATCTGCAGCGGTGGCAACGCCCAGGCGGGCGTCAGCTTTCCCGCGGTTTCAAATGCAGACCGGGCTTCCTTTGCACGATCCAGCCGGCTGAGAGCAACACCCAGCGCATTGTAGGAGCATGCGAACTGGGGATCGACTGTCAGGGAGCGATTCAGCGTTTCTACCGCTTGGGAAAACTCACCCGACGCAATCTGCGCCCGCGCCTGACAGAAGAGGGACTTTGCTTCGATGGACGTATCAGCGGGCCTAAAACTTTTCAGCGTGTTGTAGGCTTGCACCGCCTGCAGAAACATCGACCGCTTCAACGTGTTGATGGTCGATTGCACATAGTCAGAGACACACTCCTGGCCTATGTCCTCGAGCGCAGAGACAATCATTGCTTCGGCTGCGGCAACCTGAGAGGAGGGAAAGCGCTCGGTTTTGTAGATCTCTAACGCTCCATTCGGCCCAAGTACTGTCCCACTGCGCAGCGCCGATTGCAGTCGAAATAACGCAAACTCCGGGGCCTTTTGCATGTCGAAGATGTTCTGGCCCGGTCGCAAGGTGAGCGGTTGATCGAATGTTCCTTGACCGGGTGAGTCGAGGGAAAGGGCGTGAGCGCCGGCTACGGAATTGATCATCAGCTCGCCACTTTGACGAATCGCGCCTCGATACTCGTTATCGAAATAGACGGCAGTGGCGGGCTTGCCGAGAACAAGCGCACTGGCGGCGGCCGGCTCTTCCTTGCGTAACTCCGCAGGCAAGGAGGCCATCGGCAGCGATCCTTCGAAATTGCCTGCGACGCGCGGATTCTGTTTCGAATCGGTTTGCTCGGGAACGACGCGTGAGACGTAGTTAATCAGCTCGGAAACACGAACAAAGCCGTCCTTCTCTCGTTCTGCCGCCCCGCGCAAAGCTGTCAAAACCGAATAGGTGAATACGCCGTGGCCGCCGCCCCAGCGCTCGTCTTCGAAGGAACGCTCACTCGGTCGCGACGCGAGCAGCTTGATGACAGCTCGATCCCTGGCGCCGAGAGCTTCGAGACTTGGTTGGGCGGTCGAGGGCTGTGACGGGTCACTCGTCCATCCGATTCCTCCGGCGTGGCAGGCGTCAGCGAACAGGACCACAGTGGCTGCCCGAAGTTTGTTTGTCAGCGTGTCGTTGACTTCGCGGAACGATACACCTGTGGCATGCAAATTTTGAGGATCGGAATCATTTGCAACGAAGTACGTCTCATTGCGCTCCGCCACGACGGCGTGACCTGCGAAGAAGATGTACACGATGTCATTCGGACCCGCTGACTTCGGCAGCCAGTTGTGAAGCGCCGCGCGAATTGCTCCTACGGTTGCGGTCCCATCTGTTAGTACTCGTACGTGATCGCTCGGGAAGGCCCCGCCTTCGGTGGAACGAAGAAGCTTGGCGAACTCCTCCGCATCTCGATGCGCGTACCGAAGCTGCGCAGCGGGCGGCGCATATTTGTACGAAGAGACGCCGACTACGATTGCCCATCGGGCCTTCTTGTCCGGCAGCGGGGGAGCTACGCGTTCCAACTTCAGATCCCTAGCGGTCTGCGCTCCCAGAGTTAGAACAAATAACAGTGCAACTGCAAGCCGCGGCATATGCTGATCCTAATTCAGTGTGCGGAATGATCGTCACAAAGTCCGCTTTACGCGTTGATATTTGAGCTATACTATCCCGACATCGGAGAGAGCCTATGGAAGTATCTGCACCATCCGAATCTTTACATAGTCCTGATCTGCCGGCTGCGGTGGTGGAGTCGGCGCCTGTTGCAGCGGCCGAGCGGATCTCTGCGCTCGATACGCTTCGGGGTTTCGCGCTGCTCGGCATCCTGCTGATGAACATCGTCGCGATGGGGATGTATGGCGGGGCCTACGACAATCCGACTGTCACGGGCGGGGCTACGGAGTTGAACTTGGGCGTGTGGGCCGTGCTGCATGTGCTCGCGGAAGGGAAGATGCGTTGCCTGTTCTCGCTGGTCTTCGGCGCGAGCATGATTCTGTTAACGTCGCGGCTTGAAAAGCATGGCAATGCGGCCGACATTTACTACCGGCGCACGATTTGGCTGATTTTGTTCGGCATTGTGCATGCGTACCTGCTCTGGGTGGGCGAAATCTTGTATCCGTACGCACTTTGCGGGTTGATCCTCTATCCATTTCGTAAGTTGGCGGCGCGCCGGCTGATCATCATCGGAGTCTCGTTGCTACTGTTGACGTCTCTCGCTTACATCGGAAAAGGCTTCCATGAGCGGGACATGATCACGAAAGGTCTGGCGGCGATCGAAGCCGAGAAGGCGGGCAAGAAGCTGACCTCTGAACAGGAGGATGAGAAGTCGGAGTACGAGAAGTGGCGCAAGATGGCCAAGCCCACCGCCGAAGAGCTAAAAAAAGATATCGACGAATGGCGAGGGAATGTCTTCAGCGTGATCAAAGCGCGCGCCAAAGTGCTGGGGTACTTCCACGGCCTTCCCTACTATCACCCCATGAACTGGGACATCTGGAGCATGATGTTTGTCGGAATGGGACTTTTCAAGCTCGGTGTCCTGAGCGCCTTGTTGCCGTCGAAAACGTACCTCAAGATGACACTGGCTGGCTATCTCATCGGGATTCCGCTAAACAGCTACACGGCCTGGATCGTTGTTCAGAGTAACTTCGATCCTGTTGTCCAGTCGTTCACCGGTATCGCGTACGACACCGGCCGTTTAACGATTGCGCTTGGTCACCTGGGATTGTTGATGCTGCTTTGCAAGACGGCGGTTTTCCCATGGCTCACCAATACTCTGGGCGCGGTTGGTCAGATGGCGTTCACGAACTATGTGATGCAATCCGTTATCACTGCGTTTATCTTCACCGGCTATGGATTCAAGCTGTACGGAAGCCTGCAGCGTTACGAGTTGTATTACGTGGTGGCCGGAATCTGGATCCTGCAGATGATCGTGAGTCCGATCTGGCTCCGGCATTTCCGCTTCGGTCCACTTGAATGGGGGTGGCGGTCGCTGACGTATTGGAAGCGGCAGCCGATGCGTTTGTCCACTACTTAGGTGGAGGCGCGGTGGCTGACGGTGTGGGTTTGCCGTCAATGGTGTGCGGCTCCATCAACTCAACTCGCGTGCCATCGGGGTCGAACAGATTTAGCTGACGCTTGCGATTGATTCCTGTCCGGATCTCCATCGGTTTGTCGTAGCCGGTTTTTGCGGCGCGTTCCTTCAGGATCGCCGCGGCTTTATCCAGGTCAGGGACTACGAGACAAATGTGATGCGCCGAACCTCGCTTTGTGGGTTCCGGAACGGGATCGTGGAGCATGAGTTCCACATAGTCGATCGTCTCGGCGGGCTTCACGTTCACCCAATTGAGAACCTTGCCATCGCGCGATCCGCGCCAGATATCTTCGAAGCCGAGGATCCCGGTGTAGAACTGCATTGCAGGCGTGAGCTCGTTGACTATGATGCCGGTGTGCATCATGCGATCCGAGATCCGTGTGGAAGGCATGAACTTGCCTGCGTCGCGTTTGCTCCAACCATCCGGCATGTACTGCACGATCTCAACGGTATGTCCGTCGGGATCTTTCACATTGAAGTTTGCATTCCCGATACGGCCTTTGCCGGCCTTGTCGGGTACCTTGACTCCCCTGGTGGCTAGGTAACGCCGCATGGCTTCGGCATCATCGGTCTCGATGGAGATGTGATTCAGGCGATCGGAATTCGGCTCGCGCTCTGGGAACAACTCGATGTACTGGCGGTCGTTGATCTTGATGAACGTTAGGGAAAGGGAGCCGTCGGCGTTCTTCAGCAGGAACGGTTCATCGTATCCGAGGAAGTCCTTGTAGAACGTGCGGCTCTTATCGACATCTTTGACGTAGTAGGCGACATGGGCTACACCTGTGATCTTCGGCCGCTTGGTTTCTTGCCCGAATACAAACGCGGCAAGGACTAAGAGCCCGGCGAACGTACGTAGCATGTGTTCCAGTGTATAGCTGCGCAGGATAGAATGTCCGCAATGCGCATACTGTTGCTCGCGTTGATTTCGTATTGCGGGTTTGCTACGGCGGCCGCTCCGGTTGTGGTGAAAGATCCGGCAAAGACCGGTCTCGATGGGGAGCGGCTCGCACGCATTCCGGAACGCATGAAGTCGTTTGTGGATCGCGGCACGATGGCAGGTGTGGTGACGCTGGTGGCTCGGCACGGATCGATTGCGGCGCTCGATAGTGTGGGCTTCACCGATCTCGAGACGAAACAGTCGCTGCAGACGGACGCGATCTTTCAGCTTCACTCGATGACGAAGCCGGTGGTCGCGATCGCAGCTCTGATGCTGAGCGAAGAAGGCCGGCTGGCGATTAACGATCCGGTGGAGAAGTACCTGCCTGAGTTTCGGGGCATGTGGGTGATAGACAAACAGGACGAGAGCTCGCGTACGCTGCGGCGTCCTTCGCGACCGATCACAATTCGCGATTTGATGACGCATACATCGGGCCTGCCTCTGAATCCACCGGCTGGTATCGGGGAGTTGCACGGAGCGCTACACAAGACGTTGAACGAAGCAGTGCTAGTCATCTCGCAGCAGCCTCTGGCGTTCGACCCCGGCACGAAATGGATGTATAGCAACACGGGCACAGCGGCGCTCGGACGAGTTATCGAGGTGGTTTCGGGAATATCGTTCGAAACGTTCCTTGAGACACGTATTTTCAAGCCGCTCGGGATGAACGATACGCATATTTATCCGCCCAAGGAGAAGTTTGGAAGAATGCCGACGGCTTACATCCTGAAGGATGGCAAGCTATTGAAATATACGTCGGATCCCCTGGGCGAAGGAGCGATGAAGTTTCGTGTCGGAGCGAAGTATCCGCTACCGGAAGGCGGCCTGTACTCGACTGCAAGCGATCTGTTCATCTTGTATCAACTGATGTTGAACCGCGGCGAATACAAGGGCGTGCGGATTCTATCGCCCGCTTCGGTCGACAGCATGACTCGAGTCCATACGGGCGATATGAAGGCGAGCGGTCCTGGCATCGGCGCCGGGCTAGGATGGACGGTTGTGCGCGATACCGCTGCTGCGCCATTGTCTATCGGAACGTACGGGCATGGCGGGCGCTACGGAACGTATTGTTTCATTGATCCTGTGAAAGATATGATCGGGATCTTTTTGATTCACAGGGAAGGGGGAAGCGAGGAGCGCAACGCGTTTGTCGCGATGGCTCTCGCTTCCGCTTTGGACTAAGCGAGATTCTTCTTACCCGTTAGTTCACTGAACAACCATGTCTTGGCCATTTTCCAATCACGCTTGGCGGTTTCCGGGGAAATTCCTAAGACGTTCGCCGTTTCCTCGACGCTCAGGCCGCCGAAGTAGCGCAACTCTACTACTCTGCCTTTACGAGAATCAATTCTTGACAATGAGTGCAGCGCCTCGTCCAGAGCGAGGACTTCCACTCCTCGGCCCTCCGCCCCCAGGAGCACGTCGTTCAGCGGAATATGCGCCGCATTACCGCCGCGTTTGGCTGAGTCGCGACCACGCGCATGATCGACCAGAATCCGCCGGATGATCTGTGAACAGAGCGCTAAGAAATGGACGCGGTCTTCGCAGCTGATGCCACCAGCGCGCGTCAGCTTCAGGTAAGCCTCATTGGCCAGCGCGGCTGACTCCAGCGTGTGACCTGGACGAAAGTGACCCAAGTGCTGCCTTGCAATCCGCCGTATCTCCGGGTAGACCTGCGACATCAAGCGGCTTAGCGCTTCGTCGTCGCCGTTGCTCCACGCATTGAGCAGCGTACTGAGATCCGGAGGACCTTCTTCAGTCATATTTCGTCGTCGATGACCCCTTTTGCCGACGATTCTCGGAACAAGGACGGGAGTACTTGAGAAAACGAGCTTACAGTACCCCAAGAGCAAAAGGAGATTGTATGAAAAAAGCACCACGGACTGCGCTTCGCTTAACCACGTTTAGCGGAATCGCTATGTTGTTTCTGACTGCGACATTGGCCTTAGGGGCTGAGCCGGTGTGCTCCCAGGCGACTATGAATGGGACCTATGTGACATCCGGTAGCGGTACCCTTTCGGCAGGCAGCACCGGGTCTGCCTCCATGGTTCAAGTAGGAAAGGTTACCTATGACGGACGCGGCAATGGGCAGGCGAAATTCACGCAAAGCGCAGGAGGCGTCACCCAGAGAGGCACAGGCACGGGAACCTATACGGTGAACTCCGACTGCACGGGTTCAAAAAACTTCGGCGGGGCTGGCGGTGTCGATTACGATTTCGTGATTACCGCGGACGGTCGCGAAATTGTATGGATCATCACGAATAGTGGCATGGTAGTCTCCGGCCGCGCCGTCCGTTTGGACAATAGCAGGAATTAGAGTGAGACGGCCTGAGGGTCGCTGTGATGTAGCGGCGGCGGCCCTTTATGGAATTGGAATGCGGTAAAGATTCCGCTGGACCGTTCGGTATTGGAGCGCATAGACATCAGAAGACGGGCCGGGCGTTCCTGTGGCATCAATCCTACGTGCTCCTGGCAAACTGGCGATTTCCTGCTCGGAGCGAAATCCCACTCGCGGCATCGGCGGCAAGATTTTGCCCTGCTGTAGCGGAACGATATATGTGCGATCATCGGCAATCGCTCCACCCGAGATCCAGAGCGACGCTCCGTCGCTTGACCATTGCAGAGCGGTATTACTGCCGATTAGAATCGGAGAACCACCGTCGAGCGAAAACATCTGGACAGCCGAATCTCTTGTGCCCGGAACCGTCGCCCATGCCTGGATCCATCGGCCGTCAGCCGAGACGCCGGCTAGATGGTTGATCGGTTGCTCGATCGCCTTGCGAAGTCCCGTCCCATCCTGTCGAACACGGTACAAAAAACTCGACGACCCGTCCGTGTAGCGGAAGAAGATTTCCCCGCTTGGGCCAAAATGCGCACTTCGTCCCTGCACACCGGGAATCTGCCGGGGCGGCGATCGCCGGTCAAACGGCGCCAGCCAGATTCGTGGCGTCCCCTCGCTGTCCGGGGCTTCCATCACAACCTGCTGGCTGTCGAAGGAAATCGCATAATCAAGCGGTGCGAAGCCGGGTGCCAGACGCACGGAACGACCGGAGTCCAAGTCCGCTACCCACACTTCCCCCGGATCTCGATTCGTTCCGACCAGTCTCGGAACTGCCTTTACAATCCGGTAGCAAAGCTTCTTTCCGTCGGGCGTAAACCTTGGGTAGGCAGCGTTGCCTTCGAGCAGTGAAATCTGCCGGTCGCCCCTGGGGTCATGAATCCATATGGAAGAGCTTTGCAACCCAACCGCCGTCACAATAGATCGGCCGTCTGGCGCTATGGCGAGCCCTTCCTCCTCGGTTAGCCCCGACGTAAACTGCTCGGGTTGACCCTTGGGAAAATGTTGCCGCCAGATGTGATAGAGTCCCCCAGCCTTGGAGGTAAGGTACATCCACTCGCCATCGGTCGACCATGCGCCAAACGTGCAGTCAGCCCCGGGTGGCCCCACTTGTTGACCCTGAGAACTGCCGTCCATCGGCGCCACGCGGCACCGCCCCCAGTTGCCATAGCCGGTCAACTCAGCCAGCAACACCCATCTCCCATCGGGGGACGCCTGGGACCGTTGGGTCATTCCGCGGTCATGCACGGGACTATAGACCGTTCGCTCAGTGACTTTGTCCTCCCGAGCGACCACAATGCCTAAGCCCCCTTTTGGCCGCCTACCGGAGTAGAGCACCTGTTGCGGTCTGCTCCACGTCAGGCCTGTGGCGTTCCGGCGCCAACGGTGCGCCTCGCCGCCTTGCGTGGGAACGATCCAGGTATCCCAGTTGAAGTCAGCATCCACCGCTGTGTACGCAATGCGCGTCCCATCCGGCGAGAACGCCGGGCTCATCTTTTTAAGGCTATCGTTCGTGAGTTGTACCGGCTCGCCATCCGGCAATTCCTTGACGTAAATCTGGCCCAGCGCATAGTACGTAGACGAACTCCGGACAAAGGCTAGCTTTTTACCATCCGGCGAAAGCGCGGGCTGGCTTACCGGGTCGGGAAGTCTGGTGAGTTGAACCCAATTGGAGCGGTCCGATATTGCAGCATGATTTTGTAGCCACAGAGACGTACCGATGGCAATCAAGGCGATCGAGGCTGTCACAACCGCAGCGCCACGCCAGCGGTTCCAGCCGTGTTGCGCTTGCTCGATCGTACGGCGCACGTCGGTAATGCTCTGCGGCCGTCGGCTCGCGTCCTTTTGAAGACACTGTCGGATAAGGTCGCGGACCTTGGCCGGCGTCTTGGCCGGTAGAGCGTGCCAATCCGGCTCGCGTTCGCCCGCAAAGGCTCGATTGCCGGTGAGTAATTCGTAAAGAAGACATCCGAATGCCCAGATGTCCAAGCGCGGGTTTACCTCTTCTCCCCGCGCTTGCTCGGGGCTCATGTATCCTGGTGTGCCGGCAATGCGTCCTGCGAGGCTCAACTCGCTTAGCGCTGCGCCAACTTCGGTTAGATCCCTGTCTGCATCCAGTCCCCAGATTGCTTTGGCCAAGCCAAAGTCCAGCACCTTCACTTGGCCATGCGGTGTGACCTTGACGTTGGCCGGTTTCAGATCGCGGTGAATTATTCCCTTGTTGTGCGCCGCTTCGAGCGCGTCCGCGATCTGGCGCGCGTAATCGAGTGCTATCTCTACGGGCAGCGGTCCACGGAGAGTCTCGCCGTCTACAAATTCGAGGACAAGGTAGTCCGCCTCTCCTGACTCTTCTACCAGTTCATAGATTGCGGCAATGTTGGGATGGTTCAGAGAAGCGAGCGTGCGCGCCTCGCGGCGAAAACGGGCAAGCCTTTCCCGGTCGCGGGCAAACTCGCAAGGGAGGATCTTAATCGCCACGGTGCGGCCAAGCTTGTTGTCGTAGGCTTGGTACACCTCTCCCATACCGCCGGCGCCGAGCGGGGAAAGGATGCGATAGGCTCCGAACTCTCGTACGCGTTCCAGGGGGAACAGGGCAGCCATCACGGGTACTTCGAGGAAACTTCCGGCCCGTTCTTCCTCAGAGAGAAGGAACTCTACCTGGAGCCGCAGATCAGCGTCTCCTTCGCAGGCGTCGTCGAGAAAAGATTGTCGTGCTTCCGGACTACGCTCTGACGCAGAGTGGAAGACGTCTTCCACTCTGCGTCAACGCTTTTGATTCATAACCGAGTCCGGTATCGCACGCGTCCGTCTACGTCACGAACCTGACGCAAACGGGGAAGGGAACTTTCGCCTGTTCCCCCGAAGGCGTCAATTTGCCGGAGCCTTTGTCGATTCGAAATACCACCATGTTCCCGCTATCCTGATTGGCTGCGATGAGCCAGGCTCCCGATGGATCGATACGGAAATTGCGGGGTGTTTTGCCTTCCGTCGGTGTTGTGCCTAAGGAAGTCAGTTTGCCATCGGAAGCGATCGAGAAGGCAGCGATACTGTCATGTCCACGATTTGACGCGTACACGAATTTCCCGTTCGGATGAACGAGAATCTCAGCGCACGAACCTTCCTTGTAGCCGTCAGGAACGGTCGAGATGGTTTGAATGTCTGTCAATTTGCCGGCGGATTCCTCCCACTTGAATGCGCTGACGGTCTTGAGCATTTCATTTACGCCGTAGGCGAACTTGTAGTTCGGGTGGAAAGAGAAATGGCGGGGTCCCGACCCGGGAGCGGGCTTCGCTACGGAATGCTGGGTTAGCGTTCCTTTGCCGGCATCGACAGCGTATACGATGTATTGATCGAGCCCGAGGTCGGCGACGACGGCATACTTGTCGGTCTTTGAGAAGTTGACGGAATGCGCATGGGGTCCTGTCTGGCGGCTGGGGTCTGCGCTCGATCCGCTGTGTTGGACTAATGCCGAGCGCTCCGCGAGCGATCCATCTGCCTTGAGCGGAAACGCAGCGACGCTGCCGGACCCGTAGTGGACGATGAGCAAGTTCTTGCCGGCTTTATCTGCGGCCAGATGGCAGGGACCGTTGCCTCCGGACTGCTGATCGTTCAATTGCTTCAGCTTTCCGCCGGCTCGATCCACTTCATAGGCAGTGACCATTCCGGTGGATGCTTCGCCTACGGCGTACAGGTGCTTTCCGCTCGGCGTCACATAGAGGAAGGACGGGTTCTGGACTTCGGCCGCGACGCCAATCTCAGTGAGCTTGCCGGTTGCCGGCGAAAAACGAAAGGAGTAGATGCCTTTGCTTCCGCCACGCGTGTACGTGCCGACATACACGAGTTGTTCTTTTTCCGCGGCAAAGCTTGAGACCGCGCCTGCGGTGACTAAACCAAATTCTCGCCTGGTCATTTCTTGGGATCCTTTATTTCAATTCAATGGTCAGTGTTCGGTACGGCTTCGTTCCGAGATTGATCAGCACGGGAGCATCTTCGCCCTTGTCGTGCCAGATTACGTCGCCGGATTTGCGTTCCCGAATGGTTTTTTCTTTGGTCCTCGAATCTGTACGCTCGTAACGCGAATCGTCCAGGAAGACGATCACCTGATCGGTTGGACGGATATAGCGTTCGCGAGGAACACCGGGTTCGTAGGTTACCTCGGATACCTTTACTTTTGCGTTCTCAAGCTTCACTTTCGATGGAAGGTTCGCCATACCCACGCTCCACAATGCCAGAACAGTCAGGCAAGAGGAAATCGCCGCTGTCAGGATTACAGGTCGTTTCATGATATGAACATATTACATGTACGGGGAAACGCGGAAACGTACCGCATCGCCTGTACGTATCAATACTGAGCTTCCGGCTCATGAAGGTAGGACTGGAATTTGTCTAAGTCTGGTCTGTTCGCATTGCTCGCCCTGTGGATTCCTGCCGCAGCCCAAGACGACAGCCTGGTATTCAAGAGCGACGTATCGCTTGTCCGGGTGGATGCGCAGGTAGTCGACCGTAATAATCGCGCGATCACGGGTCTCCAGCGTGAAGATTTTGTGTTGCTGGAAGGCGGTACGAAGCGGGAAATTCGCAACTTCGAAAGCGAAGATATGCCGATGGATCTGGTGCTGCTACTTGATGTTAGCGGAAGCATGCAGTCCCACATCGAGCGTTTGTCGGAGGCGTCTCACCGTGCCCTGCAGGTGCTCGGACCCGACGATCGCGTTGCTGTCATGGTTTTCGATCGAGGCGCACGGCTTCGGATGCCTTTCAAGAACGGCGTCGAGTCGGTTGAGCGTGAACTCGAGAACGTGCTTCGTCAGGAAACGTTCGATGGCGGCACCGATATCAACCGAGGCCTTCTCGAAGCGGCCAGCTACATTGGCCGCGACGGCCGCCGTGATGCGCGCAGGGCGATTGTGATTCTGACTGACGATCAAACGGAACGGCAACGCGATGAAGCGACGGTAGTACGCGCGGCCGCTCGCGCCGATGCGGTCATCAGCGCACTGATCGCGCCGGACGCGCTCAACGGGCGCTATGGTGGCGGTGGCGCACCGCGAACCGGAGGCGGCGGTTGGCCGAGTTCGGGTGGCGGAATGGGCGGCGGATCGCTCGGCGGGATCATCTTCGGACGACGGGGGCCTTATGGTTATCCGGGGGGCGGGGGTGGCGGTCCTGTATACGGACGATCGCGTACTCAGTCTGCCGGGACCGCTGAGATTGCCAGACAGTCGGGTGGCGACAGCATGCGTGTCGATGAAGCGGCAGCCCTCGAAACTACGCTGACGCGCTTGCGTCAGCGGTATACACTCCACTTTAATCTTGCTGACGGTGTTCAACCGGGTGAGGAGCGTCAGGTGGAAGTTCAACTTGCGGACGGGGCGCGACGTCGCTATCCCGGATCGGAAGTGCGGTACCGGCGCGTATTCATGAAGGATGGCGGTAATGCTGATCCGGTGATGATCAGCCGGACACCGACGACATCGTCTCGGCCATCGGTTAGTTCTGAGGATTCTTCGTCTACAGGTACGACAACCAGACGGAGGCGGGTCCCGGTGAATGAGGATGGCACGCGGATCGGTGGCTGGAGGCGGGACGGCGATCCTGAGCCGCAAACGAACCAAGCGTCGGCTCCGCAAGATCCGGCATCATCTCCGCTGACGCCGGAGCCTGCGGTTCAAAAGGCTCCCGAGCCAGACGCCAAGCCGAACGGCGGTTGGCGTCGGGTTAAACCGGGCGAGGAACCGTAAGCCGGAACACCACTTCCTTCTGCTCGTGGATCGGTCTCGCGCTTTGCCGAAAGATTTGCGAAAATAGGATTAGTTCACTTTCGCAACCCGGGCGTTCTCGCGCCGCATTAAAGGCTCCCCTTTGATTTCAGTTAACAACGTTACAATGCGCTACGGCGCTCGCATCCTTTTTGAAGACGTCACAACCACGTTCGTGACCGGCCGGCGATATGCCGTAACCGGACCCAATGGCGCCGGTAAATCAACATTTATGAAGATCCTGACCGGGCAGATCGAGCCGACGAAGGGCTCCATTACCCGGCCCAAGAAGATGGGCGTCCTGCGTCAGGATCAATTCGCTTTCGATGCTTTCCGGGTAATCGACACTGTCGTCATGGGCAACGGGCCGCTTTGGTCCGCGCTGCAGGAACGCGATGCCCTTTATTCGAAGGATGAGCTCACGGACGAAGATGGCATGCGTCTGGGAGAGCTGGAAGGAATCGTCGGCGAAGAAGGCGGCTACACGGCCGAAAGCGATGCGGCGATCCTGCTCCAGGGCTTAGACGTGCCCGACGAGCTTCACGAGCGCACGATGGGAGAGTTGCAGGGGGGCCAGAAGGTTCGTGTACTCCTGGCGCAGGCGCTGTTCGGGAATCCGGCAGCTTTGTTGCTCGATGAGCCGACGAACCACCTGGATCTCGATTCGGTGCACTGGCTGCAGGATTACCTCCGGAAGTACGAAGGCACGCTGATCGTAATTTCCCACGATCGTCACTTCCTGAATGAAGTTTCGACCCATGTCGCCGATATCGATTACGAAACGATCATCATGTACACCGGCGGCTATGACGACATGGTGCTGGCGAAGACTCAGATCCGGTCCCGCGTCGAATCCCAGAACGCCCAGCGCGAGAAGAAGATTGCGCAGTTGAATGAGTTCATCGCGCGCTTCTCGGCGGGAACACGGTCTTCACAAGTTACCTCGCGGAAAAAGGAAGTTGAGCGGTTGGCGACAGCCGAACTCGCGCGTTCGAACATTCAACGCCCATTCATTCGTTTCGAGATGAAGCGACCCTCCGGCCGGCATCCGCTAGACTTCAAGAACCTCTCGAAGAGTTACGGCGATGTGACGGTGATAAAAGGGTTTAGCGGTAGTTTGACGCGCGGCGAGAAGATCGCGCTCATGGGTCGTAACGGCGCTGGGAAAACGACCATGCTGCGCTCTCTGTTGAAAACGGCTTCCGGTGTCGACGAGGAAAAAGACTTTGCCATCGATGGCGGCACAGTGAATTGGGGACACGAAGTCAGCGTGGGCTATTTCTCCCAGGATCATCAGCAATCGATCGATAAGAGAATGACTACGCTCGAATGGCTGCATTCGTTTGATCCGCAGGCTTCGGTGGAAGAGATTCGCGGCCTTTTGGGGCAAATGCTCTTCAGCGGCGATGACGCTTTGAAGCCGAATAAGGCGCTGTCGGGCGGGGAAGCAGCCCGTCTCACGTTTTGCCGGCTCATGCTGCAGAAGCCAAACTTCCTGGTGCTCGACGAGCCGACCAATCACCTGGATCTGGAATCGATCAATGCACTGAATATTGCGCTGCAGCGATATGAAGGGACCGTCCTACTGGTCACGCATGATCACGACCTCATCGATGAAGTCGCCACGCGTATTTGGCATTTCGATCACGGGTCAATTGAGGATTTCCAGGGGCCGTACGAGGAATACCAGAATTCTGTCGCTCAGAAAGTATCGTAACTAACTGAATACTGTGGCATACTGGGCCTCATAGCGCTTTAGTACTAACTCTGTGGGAGCCTGCCGGGGTCGCATCACGAGAAATCGAAGGGAGCGATCAGATGTGGGAAAAGAAGAAAACCGATACGGTGGCGGCGCCGGAACGTCCGGAGCCGCAGGCCACTGCAACTTACGCGGCGCCTCAGCCGATGCAGCAGGTAAGACCGCCTGAGACATCGCGAGGCACGGCAATCGGCAAAGCGGTATCCATCATTGGCGACATCATCAGCCAGGAAGACCTGTTCATCGACGGAGACGTGAAGGGCAACGTCGATGTGCAGAATAGTCGTTGCACGGTGGGGCCGAACGGAAAGGCCAGGTCTAACGTCCGGGCTCGTGAAGTGATCATTCAGGGTCAGGTGCAAGGTGATGTCGAAGCCTCGCAGAAGATCACCATCCGCAAAGAAGGAAGCCTGGTGGGAAACATCAAAACCACAGGCATCATTATTGAGGACGACGCGTACTTCAAAGGAAGTATCGACATCGTTCGCAAGGAAGCCGAGAAGATAGCCAGTTAAGAAGCGGAAGGGCCGCGGTTCATCGACGAGATAAACCGCGGCCGGTGAAACCCATCACCCGAATTCCAGTCCTACGGGTGGTGAGTTAAATGCATCTTCTTCCGTTTGCGCTTGTTCTTTTTGCCGGACATCTTTCCGCTGAACATCTTTCCGCTGGACAAGCGGGGTACGGGCCGAAACCCAGTCTCCCGGCGCCAAAACCGGCAGAGACCAAGAAATTCTCAACTGTCGGTCAATGGCCGGCCGGAGCGACGCCGAAGGCGCCACAAGGGTTTGTTGTCCAACGCTTTGCCGGTGACTTGGTCAGCCCTCGGTGGATTTACGTCCTGCCCAACGGTGACATTCTCGTCGCCGAAGCCAGCACCAAACCCAAGCCGCCGGAAAAGCCTGAAGACAAGATAAAGCAGGATTTGCTTCGGCAGGCGGGTAATATCCGTCCAAGCGCGGATCGCATCACGCTGCTACGGGACGCGAACAAAGATGGCGTGGTGGACTCGCGCTCGACTTTTTGTGAAGGTCTGAATCAGCCGTTTGGAATGCTGCTGATCAATGACCGCTTTTATGTCGCGAACACCGATGGCGTCGTTCAGTTCTCGTACACGACAGGTCAGACAAAGCTCGAAGGCTCGGGTAAGAAGATACTCGACTTGCCGGCAGGTGGCTATAACAATCACTGGACGCGAAACCTGGTAGCCAGCGCGGACGGAACGAAGATCTATGTCTCGGTGGGTTCGGCCAGCAATGTCGCGGAAAACGGCATCGCTGAAGAGCATCGCCGAGCAAACATCCTCGAGATCAATCCGGATGGAAGCGGCGAGCGTATCTTCGCATCGGGTCTGAGAAATCCAAATGGAATGGACTGGCAGCCGGGCACGAAGACGCTTTGGACCGTTGTCAATGAGCGTGACAATCTAGGCGATGAGCTGGTGCCGGATTATCTCACCAGCGTTCGGGAAGGCGGCTTTTATGGTTGGCCTTATAGCTATTTTGGGAAACACGTTGACGCGCGTCTGAAAGAGCAACGTCCAGACTTGGTGAGTAAGGCGATCGTTCCCGACTACGGCCTGGGTTCGCATACCGCTTCACTCGGTATGGTGTTTTATAAGGCTGATGCGTTCCCGCAGAAGTACCGTGGCGGAGTTTTTATTGGACAGCACGGGTCATGGAACCGTTCACAATACTCGGGGTACAAGGTTGTATTCGTACCGTTTCGCAATGGCGGACCGGTTAATCCTGCTGAAGATTTTCTGACCGGCTTTCTTGCGGACCCGAACACCGGAAGGACAAACGGAAGGCCGGTTGGTGTTGCCGTGGACGCGGCGGGCGCGCTTCTAGTTGCTGATGACACCGGCGGTGTTATCTGGCGTGTCGCTGCCAAATAAGGTCTTGTAACTGGCAGGCCCGGGCGGCATCTCATCGATATGACCAGAGATCATGTTTGCGACATGGATGTGGACGAACGCTCCGCGGCTGCGCAGTACGATTACGAAGGGGACACGTATTACTTCTGTTCGCCGAGATGTAAGGACAAGTTTGCAGAGGATCCTGAAATGTACGTGTCGCGGCTCGATTCCAGTCAAACGTAGTCTTCTGAGAACGTGATCTCCGGAAACAGCTCGGGGATGTGGGAATCGTAGTGCCCATGGCGATTCCAAGTCCAACCGGCACAAGGATCGAGCATCTCGCCGTTCGGTCCGATTTTTTCAAACCGGGAACAATCAATTCGCCACACATCGCCATGCTGTGGAGGGAGGGAACGGCCGTCGGCAATGCCCGTCAAGCTGGTCCACGGAATGGCGATCTCGGCAGACCAGCCTCGATCGATGTCGTCGCGCCGATTCAGGGTTCCATCAACCTGTACGGCATGCTTTAGACCGGGACAATCCCAGTCTAGAAATCCCCAGCGCTCGCCGCGTTCGTGGACGTGGCCGCCAACGCCGTCGAGCACCATTACACGCTGTGTTTCGGGATTGAATTCCGGGCGTCCCCAATAGCGACCGCCCGGGCCATGAACGTCCTTCCAGATCCAGAAGACTTCGTAGATGACATTGAGCGCATTGATTTCGAATTCGTAATATGCGTCACGGCCGGCAATGAAAATTTCAAGGTCGTTTTCTTCGTAGATTTTCGAATCGCGCTCGGTCAATGTGCCCCACACGTCGGTTTCCTCAGCCGAGAAGCCGAAATAGAGATGCTTGTCATCCCAGAGAAGCCGAACCCGCGTGTCGAACCATGCCGGTTCGCCCGTGACGATGTCGACGAATGCGTTGGATGAAGGAGCTTGCCGCCACGCGTCGTCATCGAGCTTGCCATCGATGACGATTGGCGTCTTCGTTCGATAGCAGGTGTACTTGGCTACGTCGGGCATTTTCCACGTCGCCGGCAATACAGACTCAAGATCACAATCACGCCTTACAGTACAACGTGCGCGGGACGCTTCGGAAATGTCAAAGTACGGCTCAGTAGCCATGTTCATCATAGCGACCAAGCTTACGCAAAGGCTCGGTTGAGGGGACTTCAATCCGCTAAAGCGAAGCAGATCTGACGCCCGCCATAGTCCTGTCCTTGATATACTCAGGCCGGGGACCCTCCACGTCGTACAGGAAAAAATTGTGCAGAAGAAAATCGCAAGAAGAACCATCCTAAAAGGGGCCGGTGTCGCGCTCGCCCTTCCTTGGCTCGAAAGCGTTGCCCATGCGGGTGAGGAGAGGCTGAGCGAGCCGCCCCTCCGCATGGCTTTCCTGTTCATGCCCAATGGCGTGCGACCTGAACTCTGGACTCCTCCAGGCGACGCGGAAGATTACGAGATCACGCATCACTTGAAGCCCCTCGCGCCCTTTAAGAATGACTTTCTTCTCCTTGAGAATTTGTGGAATAAGAATTCTGTCGGTCGCAATGGACACTGGCCGAAGGTTCCCATCTGGCTGTCGGGCGGCTACGTCCAACGTACGACCGCGGACGATCTCGATACCGGGGCCGTTTCTATCGATCAGCTAGCTGCGCAGCGTATCGGCGCGCTGACTCCGTTGCCCAGCATCGAACTGGGTCTGGACGCGCCGCGTACCGGCATCGACGTTGCCGGCGGCGGGTTTGCGCGGATGTACGGATCGTTCATTTCCTGGCGCGATCCGCACACGCCGGTCCCGAAAGAAATTGTCCCGCAACTCGCGTTTGACCGGCTGTTCCGGAACAAGCGCGGCGCTGTCATTTCCAGCGTGAATCCTAAGGATCCGGCTCTGCTATCGGCTCTGCAACGGGACGACGCGAGCGTGCTTGACGTTGTTCTTGAAGGCGCCAAGTCGCTGAAGCGTAATGGCAGCGCCTCGGATCGCGTGCGACTGGACGAATACTTTGAATCTGTGCGCAGCGTGGAGCAGAGACTTGAGGCCACGCTCCGGCCCCAGAAGCGATGGATCAACGCCGGAAAGTTCCCACTGGAGCGACCGGTCGCGGGTATCCCGCAAGATCATGCTGAGCATCTCCGGCTCATGATGGATATTTTGATCCTTGCCTTTTGGACGGATACGACCCGCATTGGCACATTAATGCTCGGTGACGCACAGTCGAACTACGATTACTCATTCCTAAGCGGTGTGCGCGGCGGCTTCCATTCTCTTTCGCATCATCAGAACGATCCCAATACGCGGGATCAATACGGCAAGATCGTCGATTGGCATATGGAACAGCTTGCCTACTTCCTCGGGAGAGTGAAGAGCCTTGATGAAGGCGGGACTTCGCTGCTCGATAACTCGATGATCATGTTCGGCGGATCTCTGAAAGACGGCAACCTGCACGCCGTCGAAGATTTGCCGCTCATTCTGGCGGGTCGCGGGAAGGGTACTTTGCGGCCGGGCCGCCGTCTACGCGCGCCCGTTCGCACGCCTGTCTGTAATCTCTATCTCGAAATGTTGAATCGTATGGGAATTGAGGAGAAGTCGTTCGGCGACAGCACCGGACCGCTGCAGGGTTTGGCTTGATGCGCACGCTTGTTGTTCTTCTCGCTTGCGGAGGCACGGTACTGGCGCAAGCTACAAAGTCTTTGCCGGGTCCCGATCACGAGTTCTCCGAAACGATTCGGCCTGTTCTCGTGCAAAACTGCGCCGGCTGCCATAAGCCGGAGAACACCAAAGGTCACGCGCCCTTTCTGCGTGCCGCCAACGTCTCGGAGATGGACAACAATCGCGGCTTGTGGCGCAATGTGTCGGCCCAGCTTCGCAATCGAACGATGCCGCCGCGCGACTCGAAGCTTTCCGAAGATGACCGTCTACGGGTATCGACGTGGATCGATGCGAGGCTCCGCCAGACCGCGTGCAATATCGGCGACTATGCGGGTCCCTCCATCGCGCGCCGCCTCAATCGCCGGGAGTATCACAATACCGTTCGCGATCTTTTGGGTATCGACTTTGAAGTGACTGCGATGCTGCCGGCCGACGGAAGTGGCGGCGCAGGGTTTGACACCAACGGGGAAACACTCTACGTCCCTCCCGTGTTGACCGAGCGCTACATGGAGGCTGCTCAACAGATATTGGATCGCGTCATCGTGACGCCCGCGCTATCGAGAGTATTCACTCCTTCCGACACCGCAGAATTTACTGCCACTATTCCGGTATATCTTGAAGGCGCTTACGACCTTGCCGTCACTTTTATCGTAGGCGGCAATGCACAGTCGACGACCGATCCAGCGACGAAACTCATCCTTCGCGTGGACGGAGGAGAGGTGGGGACGCTCAACTTGCAGCGACGCCGGATCATTGCGGGCAAACCTGTTCCTGGCCCTTCGCTCGCGCGCTTGCAGTTCAATCTCAATCGCGGTTCGCACAGTATCGCCATCGTCTCGAATGATCCGACCGCGAGATTGAGCCGGATCGCCATTAGCCAGAAAGCCGAAGTGGTTTCTCCTGAGAAGCGGGCTCTACACTATCGACTCTTCGGTATGGAACCGGGCGAACAACCTGGGCAGCCGCGCAAAGCTGCTCGCCAGATTCTCGAAACTTTGGTTCCCAAGGCGATTCGACGACCGGCTACCCCGACGGAAATCGACCGTTTCATGGCCATGTATGATCGAGCGGCCGAGCGCGGCGATCCTTATGAAGAGCGCGTGAAGCTATCGCTAAAAACACTGCTCGTCTGGCCGGAGTTCCTCTTCCGTATTGAACAGAAGCATGCGCAGGCCGGTCTCTATCCGCTTAGCCAATATGAGCTCGCGACCAGACTCTCCTATTTCCTATGGTCCACGATTCCGGATGAGAGACTGCTGCGGCTTGCCGACATGGGACGTCTGAGCGACGCCAAGGTTCTGGCCGAGCAGGCCGACCGCATGCTCGACGATTCTCGATCGCGCGCATTCCTCAACAGCTTTGTGGGTCAGTGGCTCGGTACGCAGGATGTAGGTGGTCGTGTCGTACCGCTGCTTACGGAACTACAATCCTATTACACGCCCGAAGTCGCAGCCGATTTGCGTGCGCAGCCTGTGCTGCTGTTCGATCGACTTCTGGGAGAGAACCGAAGTCTTCTCGAACTGCTGACGGGAGATTACACCCATCTGACCCAGCGGCTCGCCAAGTTCTACCAAGTTGAGAACCAGATTCAGGGTCTGAGTGATTCCGAGTTTCGGCTCGTCCAATGGCCGGACAATCGGCGGGCAGGAATACTGGGTCTCGGCGGCGTTCTTGCGATGACATCTCGCCACAAGGAAACGAGCCCAGTATTGCGGGGCGCATGGGCGTTGGACACTCTACTCGGCACACCGGTTCCGCCGCCGCCGCCGGATGTTCCGGAATTGAAGTCGGAAGGCGCGGCGGGCAAGAAGCTCACCATGCGCGAGAAGCTGACGGAGCATCGTTCGAACTCTGCGTGTGCCGCTTGCCACAAATTGATGGACCCGATCGGATTCGGGCTCGAGAATTTCGATTGGATGGGACGCTGGCGCGATAAGGAAGATGATGGTACACCTGTCGATGCGAGCGGGGAGTTGCCTTCGGGCGAGAAATTCAACGGGCCGGTGGAACTGCGAATGGCTTTGCTCGGCCGTAAAAGCGAATTCGTAGGAAACCTGGCGGGACGGATGCTAGGCTATGCGCTGGGACGAAGCCTGCAGGATGGAGACGACTGTACCGTTCAGCGCATCGTGGAAACTCTGGAAAAGGACGGCTATCGCGCCAGGACATTGATCCGGGAGATCGTCATGAGTGTTCCTTTCCGCAATTCCCAAGGGGGAACTCAGCAGCCGGAATCTGTAATTTCCAAGAGATCGCTGGATATTTCGAAGTTGAATGCTCTGAAGCAGGATGCTGCAAGTCACAACAACCAAGTGAAACCGCTGCCCAAGCCGGCGGCTCCTAAGCCTTAGTTTCCGTATTCGATCTGCTCCGACATACGCTCCGACGCGTCGGCATTGCGTGGCTCGTATCTGCCAGGAGAGAGTATCCCGTTGGGATCCATCTGGGCTTTCAGGGCGCGCAGCAACTGGTTATAGCCGTTCGAGCCTTGCATTTGGTCCATCGACTGGACGCCCAAGCGGTAGGGGACATATCCCTGCTCATTCAACTCCTTGAGTAATTCCTGGTGACAGGTCATTGCTCGCTCGTCTTCTCCGGGCAAGTCCCTGTCGTACGTGATCGAGATCACGCAGCCGATGGTTCTTTCCGTCAGCAGGGTAATCGAGATGAGAGGTTCGAATCCATGGGCAAGCAATATTCGATGCGCAATTCCCGAGATGGCGAGCGCGTGCTCGCCACTCAAGGGCGCGATCGGTGAACACCA
>DASQLD010000625.1:0-14914 GCA_035630195.1 Bryobacteraceae bacterium | reverse complement strand
TTGTCAATATTCTTGGTTCGGTCGCGATGGGCCTTCTGGCGGGCTGGTCGGCGTTTCGCCCTGATGGTGGTCAACTGTTTCGACTGTTCTTAGCAACGGGAGTGCTGGGCGGCTTCACCACGTTTTCGGCCTTCTCGCTCGATGTGGCGTTGCTTTGGCAAAGAGGACAGACGGCGGACGCGATTCTGTATGCTCTTGGGTCGGTGGGGGCGGCAATCCTCGGCGTTTTTGCAGGCCTGGCCATCACCCGCGTTTCGCTGCCGTGAAGCCGAGACGGGTGTGGGTCTCACACACGAAAAATCACCGTCACTGTTATCCTGAAAGTAATCGTCCAGAGGAGAATTGACCCGAATGAAAGATCTTTCCCGCCGCGATCTGATCCGGAATAGCGTGGCTGCGGCGATGATTGCCGCCCCGGGCGTGTTGCCTGTCCTCGGCCAGAATAACCGGCTTCGCGTTGGTTGGATTGCTACCGGCACTCGCGGTCAACACGTGATGAAGCAGATGTACTTGTCGAGCAAGGACTTGGTTAATGTCGTCGCAGTTTGCGATACGTTCCAGGGGAATCTTGCCAAAGGCAAGGACATCGTGCAAACGGAAGAAAAAACGACGCCCAAAACGTACGTGGACTATCGCGAGGTTCTGGCGGACCCGAACGTCGATGTCGTGTTCATCGCGTCACCGGAACACCTGCACTATCCGATGGCGATGGCCGCTTTGAAGGCCAACAAGCATATCTATCTCGAGAAACCGATAGGCCACACGATCGAAGAAGGCGCCGAGATCGTCAAGCTGTCGGAGAAGACGAGCCGCGTGGTTCAGGTCGGCACGCAGAACCGCTCGAACAAACTGTACATCCGTGCCAAACAGATGGTCGACGACGGTTTCATCGGCGAGTGCCACTACGTGCGCGCCTTCTGGTACCGCAACTTTAACCCGGATCAAGACCCCGCCACCGGAGTTCCTGCCGCATGGCGCTATATCATCCCTGCCGATGCAACTGCAGATAATACTGATTGGAAGCGGTTCCTCGAAGCAGCGGAGCACAAGAATATCCCTTTCGATAAGAATCGGTACTTCCAGTGGCGTAATTATTGGGATTACTCAGGCGGCATTTCGACGGATTTGCTCGTGCACCAGACAGACATCAGTAATTTCGTCGTCGGCAAGACCGTGCCGAATTCGTGCATGGCTTCGGGCGGAATCTACCAGTGGACCAAGAGCGGATTCAAGGATGATCGGGAAGTGCCGGACACCCTCAGCGCTCTGTATGAATACCCTGACCGTTTCCATCTGAACTATTCGTGCTTCTTCGGCAACGATCAGTACGGCTACGGGGAACAGTTCATGGGGCAAAAGGGCACCATCGAAGTGCTGGACCGCCAGAACCTCCATTTCTATTCTCAACCGAAGTTCATCCGCAATGTGAAGCCGTTCTCGAAGCAGACCACAGACATTCATTTGAACAACATCAAGGATTTCAATCAGCCGGATTCCACTGCTGACCACGTCCGGAATTTCATTGACGCGGTGCTCGGAAAGGGCAAAGCTATAGCGCCAGCTCGCGCAGGTCAAGTCGCGGCGATCCCCGGGCATATGGCTACGTTGTCCTATAAGCAGGGCAAGCGTATTCTCTGGGACGAGAAAACGGAGAAGTATCGGTTCGTCTAGACGCGTATGGATATTTTCGAAGAGATCGTCCGCCTGGGAAGATTGGGGCAGAGGTGCGCGCTTGCAACCATCGTGCAGGTGCGTGGCTCGATTCCGAGTTTCGAGAGCGCGAAGCTTCTGGTGCGCGAGGACGGCTCTATGCTGGGCACGATCGGTGGTGGTTGTGTGGAAGCCGAGGTATGGAATGCGGCTCGGGAAGTGATCGCCGGCGGCAAACCGAAGCATCTGAGCTTCAGTCTCGGTCAGGATGCCGCTTACGATAACGGTCTGATTTGTGGAGGACAGTTGGACGTCTTTGTTGAGCCTGTCATGCCGCAGCCTGCCGCATACATCTTCGGCGCCGGCCATATCTCAAAGAGCCTGTCGAAGGTAGCCGATCTGGCCGGATTTCGGACGGTTGTGATTGATGATCGCGAAACGTTCGCCAATCGCGAGCGCTTTCCTGAGGCGGACGAAGTCCATGCCGGTGAGTATGAGTCCGTCTTTGCACAGTTGCCTGTCAACGAATCCTCCTACATTGTGATTGTGACGCGCGGGCATCGCGATGACATGCGTGTTCTTAAGTGGGCGGTGGGAACCAGTGCCCGATACATCGCCATGATCGGTAGTAAACGTAAGGTGATCGGTGTCGTTCGGGAATTGGAGAAGGAAGGAATTCCCGCCAGCGCCTTTGAGCGGATGTTTGCGCCAATGGGATTCGATATTGGGGCGATCACGCCCGAAGAAATTGCGGTTGCGGTGGTGGCGGAGATGATTGCAGTGCGGCGGAATCCTGATTCCGACTGGAAGCAGCTATCGAAATCGGTCTATCTTGACGAGCGCTTGCGGGCACATCTCACGTGAGGACAGCAGCGGTAATCCTGGCTGGTGGGGCTTCCCGGCGAATGGGTTCGCCGAAAGCTCTCCTGACGTATCGAGGCCGAACATTCTTAGACCGTCAGATTGAACTTTTTCAGCCCTGTGATCGTATTGTCGTAGTGCTCGGGTATGACGCCGAACGCATCCGTGCCGGTGTAAGTAATTCGGCTGTGTTTGTCCTGAATCCAAATCCTGAGCTGGGACAGTTAAGTTCGCTGCAATACGGATTGCGTGCGGCAGGCGACGCTGACGCGGTGTTCTTCACTCCCGTAGACTATCCAGCCATTGATCCGAGTACCGTTAGAGGATTGATCGAAATCAACGTGCCGTTTGCGATGCCGCGCTATCAAGGCCGTCGCGGACATCCGGTTTTAGTAGGACGAGACATGATTGAGGAATTGCTCGCGTGCCAGACTAGCGCGCGAGACGTCATTCGCGCCCACGAACCGCTTTATCTGGACGTTGATGATCCGGGCATTCTTGAAGATATAGATGATCCCACCGCATACGCGCGGCTGCAAGAGGTAGGCGCTTGATCAAACGCTTTATCCTTGCGGGGGTCGTTCTCTTTATTGCCTTGGGAGTCGGTGCTCCATTCGTTGAGGCCGACCGCTACGGCCAGCAGATTCGAGACGCGTTGCAGCGTAATCTTAATCGCAAAGTAGAGATCGGCGAAGTGCATTTCAACCTCTTCACAGGGCCCGGTTTTACCGTGGATGAGGTCGTAATTTATGACCACGCCTCAGCCGGCATTGAACCGTTTGCGCACATGCTTCAACTGGAAGCTCGTGTCAGTTTGAGCTCGTTATGGACGCGCCGCCTCGATTTCTCCATGCTGCGATTCGTATCGCCGAGCGTGAACGTCGTGAAGCCGGAATCAGGACCATGGAACGTCTTGAAACTCGTCCAGGACGCGAGAACAGGCGGTTCGGTTCCTGAGATTCAGGTCACCGATGGTCGCATTTACTTGAAGACAGGCAATACCAAGTCAGCATTTTACATCGCCAACGCTAATGTGACTGTGACGCCGAGGCGTGACTCGCTGTACATTCAATTTGAGGGCGAGCCGGCGCGAACGGACCGATCGGCGCGAACGGCTGGTCTGTTCAGGGCCCAAGGTACTCTATCGGGCGGTAATCTGGACCTCGATCTCGAGCTCGAGAAGAGTCCGGTCGATGAACTTGGAGGACTGATTCGAGGTCAAAGGCTGGAGTATCACGGATCTGTCGCTTCACGAGCCAAGTTGAAAGGGCCTCTTTCGAAGCTTCTCGTTTCCGGATCGTTCAACCTCTCCGACGTTCATCGATGGGATCTGATGTCCGAACATAACCGGTCGTGGACGGTGAATTATAGGGGAGCGGTGGACACGGTCGAGCAAACGATCGACCTTGCGACTGTAAATAGCTCGAACAAGTTGCGCGTGGTGGTTTCGGAGTTGATGAGAGAGCCTCGATGGGCTGTCGACATGTCCGTGACGGAGCTTTCCGCTGCGACACTTGCCGGAATTGCCCGAGATATGGGGGCTCCGATGCCGGCGGGAGTGACGATCGACGGAAAAGTTGTCGGTATGGTCGGCTTCAGTTCGCAAGCCGGACTACAAGGACAGCTCAGTATCCGCGAAGGTTCGGTCCAGTTGCAGGACGGTCCGTCTCTAAAAGTTGCGGAAGCCTCAGTGCTGATTGCAGGAGAGACGATTCAACTCAATCCCGCGGCGTTAGTCGGCGAAGAAGGACAGGGGGCACGGCTCGAAGGAGAGTACAACGCCTCAACACGCGCCCTGGACGCAACCATTTCGGGGAATGGACTGCGTTTATTGAGTCGCGCGGCTCCAGCTTTAGTCAGCCGCTTCCAAGGCGGGAAATGGACGGCAGCGCTTCACTACCATCAGGACGACAGCGCGCCGGGTGTGTGGACCGGAAGCTTCGAAGTTCGGGACACAACGACACGTGTTCCTGGTGTAGGCGAGCCGGTACGAATCGGTTCGGCGCGCTTGGAGGTGGATGGCGCGCTCCTGCGTGTTCGCCAGATGCGCGCCGCCATTGGCGCTGTCGAGGTGTACGGCAGCTACGCTTACGATCCTGATGCTACTCGTCCCCATCAATTTGACTTCACGGTACCCAAGGCAGCGATGGAGGACATTGAAGGTCTCCTTGCGCCCGCCCTTCGGCGCGATGAGGGTTTTTTTGCCCGTTCGTTGCGACTTCGGCGCGCGAGCGTACCGAATTGGCTGCAGCATCGAAAAGCCGAGGGTTTGATCCGGATTGGCGCGTTGACCTCTGGAGACATCACGATGCATGGAGTGCGATCGCGTGTCGTCTGGGAAGGGGGCACGGTGCAGCTTATGGCGCTGCAAGGCCGGCTCGACGAAGGGTTTTTCAAAGGCGCCGGTACGCTCGACATTACCAAAAGCGAGCCGCAGTATAAGTTCCGCGGCAGCGTGCAGAACATGCTGTGGAAAAACGGCAAGGTGGATCTTGTCGGCTCTGTCGAGACGCTCGGATCGGGACTCGACCTTCTTCTCAATTTGAGAGGTGAGGGAACGTTTCAGGCGCGCGGCATTGTGTTGTCGCCTGAGCAGACGGTAAGGACCGCGCGAGGCGTCTTCGGCCTTTCCATCACGCGGTCGGGACCGCAATTTAAGTTGTCGGAAGTTCAGGCATCCCTCGGATCGGAGCGATTCACCGGCGATGGTTCCACGCTAGCCAATGGGAGTCTTCAAATGGAGCTCGCGTCGGCAAACCGGACGGTGCGCGTGAACGTCGAAGCGGCGCGCTAGAATGTCGTTTCCAGCATGGACGAAAACCAGATTGCATCGGAGTTGAAGGCGGGCATCGAGGAAGCGCAGTCACTGGCTCGGGAACAGGTCGGCGCCGCGTGGCAGTTACACCTTGACAGAGTTCGCGAGCAACTCGAATCCGGCTGGCGTGACAGTCTGGACCGCATCTTCGCTGAGCGTTTCGCGGACGTCGAGTCGCGCCTCAAAGAAGCATTCGAGGGAGTCACCGCGAACCGCTTACGTACTTGCCGCAGCGAAGTCACGGAGGCTCTGAATCAGACCGCCAGGCGATTGCGGTCCTCCGAATCGAAGGAAGAGTGGATTCGCACCCTGCTGGAGGCTGCCAGCCCATTTTGCGCTAAGTCGGCGATGTTCTCCGTCACTTCGAAGGGACTGTCGATGGGCGGGCATCCGGAAGTTCCGCTGGCCTCGGCCCCGGCGTTCGGAAGCGCTGTCGAATCGAAAGACACTGTCGTTGCGGTGGGTACTCCTAGGGAACTGTCGCAAACCATCTCATCACTTTTGGGCGACGCGTCGACCAAGAAGATTTATCTGTTTCCCGTTGTAGTGCGTCAAAACGCTGTAGCTGTGCTTTATGCTGAGCCCGGCGACGGCGTTCCGGTTGACGTCAGCGCTTTAGAGTTGCTGACGAGCATCGCAGCCGCGTCGATTGAAGCGACGGAGACGGTGGTTGTGAAATCACCCTCCGCAGATCTGATTCGAATAAGCGGTACGGCGCCGGCTTCACCGGCGCCGACGTGGACCGACTTGGCAAAGCCCGAACAGGAACGACACCTGCGGGCGCAGCGGTTCGCACGGAATCGAGTGGCGGAGATGCTGCTCCATAGGGTCCGGCAGGTTCGAAACGGCCGCGAGAGTAATAACCTGTATGGAGCGTTGAAAGAGGAGATCGAAGCAGGACGTGAAGCTTTTCGTAGAGAGTTCATCGAGAGCTGCCCGTCGATGGTGGATTATTTCCACTTGGAACTGCAGCGGACGCTTGCGAAGGGTAATTCCCGGGCTCTTGGTTCCGATTATCCTGGCCCTCAGCCTGTGGGTACAAGCGCAGGGACCCCCTAGTCTCCCGGATACGGTTGGGGACTATCGGGCCTACCTCGCTGCCGAGCAGTACGCCTTGGCTGGCAACCATCCTCAAGTTGTTGAAGCGTTAAGGCCCATCTGGACTTTTACGCCGGTATCGCCGTTGCTGGGGAAGTCGGTGGTTCTGGCGGCGCGTTCTTATGAGTTGCTCGGCCAGTACGCCGATGCGCTGCAATCGCTGCGCGATCACATTGAGCGACTTCCACAGCCGGAAGGATGGATGTTGCTGGCTCGCAACGCGGAGGCGGCGGGAGACAACGCAGGAGCGGCGGCCTATTATCAGCGGGTCTTCTTCGAACACCCGGCGGCGAAAGAAGCTGCCGACGCCGAAATTGCAATCGGTCGATTGCAGGCTGTACTCGGTGAGCATTATCCACCCGCAATGCCTCAGGTTCGGTTGGAAAGGGCGGCGCGGCTCGTTCGAGCGGGGCAGGCGGCCAACGCACGCAAGGAATATGCCGCTATGGCACTCGAGTTCGGCGGTGGAGATCGGGACTTGGCTCGGGTTCGCTCGGTATCTGACTCTCATGTTTCTTTAGCGGCCTTGCGAGTCAGCCACGCCGATGCTGACGCCGAGCGACTGTATCTTGCTCATTCGGCAGCGCGCAGAGCAAAACTGTATGATGCGGGCCTTGAAGCGCTAGACGAACTCGGGAGGCTCTACCCCAAGTCAAAGTGGCGGTTAAGGACGCTGATGGCTCAGGCCAGCGCGCATCTAGTACGAAACGAAGCCACTGACTACGAACCCCTATATCGGGCCTGCTATACCGAATTTCCAAGCGAACCCGACGCGGCGACGTGTCATTGGAAGGTCGCTTGGAACGCGCACCTCAAGCGGCAGGGAACCGCGATGTTCGAGGAACACCTCCGCCTTTTCCCACAGTCAGACAAGGCTAGCGCAGCGTTGTATTTCCTCGGCCGGCATTCCGAGCTCGCGTCAAAATACCCGCTTTCGTATTACACGACACTCGTTCGTCAGAAGCCACGGCGCGCCACGCCTCTCGATTTTCAACCAAGCGCGACGATGAAAGCCCGCCTCGAGAGGGCACAGATCTTAGAAAGAAATAGCTATCTTGAGTTGGCAGAATTTGAATTGCTGTCAGCGGCGCAGAGCGAAGTGAATCCTTATCCGGCTGCCATGGCGTTGTCGGAAACAGCGGCGCGCCGTGGCGCTCACGATGTTGCAATTCGCTACATCAAGCGTTTTGCGACCGGCTACTTGACGATTCCCATGGAAGCCGCTCCGGAGCGATTTTGGAAGCTTGCGTTTCCAATTCCTTACAGGGAAAGTCTTGAATCGAACAGTCGAGCGCGCGGATTGGATCCTTTTGTTGTGGCCGCGTTAGTTCGGCAGGAGTCGGAGTTCAATCCGAATGCGATCTCCAGGGCTAAGGCATACGGATTGACTCAGGTGCTGCCGTCGACTGGCCGCCAGCTTAGCCGACGTGTTGGGATTACACGATTTTCGCCTTCGATGTTGTTTGAGCCGGAGGTGAATCTGAAGCTCGGGACCTACTACCTGAAGAGTCTTTTAGACCAGCAGAACGGAAAGTGGGAACAGACTTTAGCGTCGTACAACGCCGGGAAAAGCCGTGCAGACGCTTGGTCGACGTGGGCCACGTATAGGGAACCGGCTGAGTATATTGAGACGATTCCCTTTACGGAGACCCGGAACTATATCCAGATCGTGCTTCGAAACGCCCACGTATATCGACGTCTTTACAAGACTGCTTACGGCACTACCGAACGTTAAGCCCGTACTCACGGAGGAGTTCATCTCCTGAGTACAACCTTACCCAGTACAAGCCGGTCGACAAAGCTTTGGCCTTGGCTAGGGCTAATCCGTCTGCCCGCTCCGCTCCCATCGTTTCAACGATTTGACCCGACGAGTTCGCGACTTCAACGCGTAGTGAACCTTGAGATTCGAGTCCCCGGAGTGACAATCTGAGATTGAGAGATGAATTTGCAGGCGCGACGACAGGCGCTTCAGGACCTCGCAGGGTCTGCAATTCAACCGTTGATACCTGCGAACCGCGAGGATTGAAGACGAAGAATGCGATCACTGCGAAAGCCGCGGCTGCAACCATGGGTGTCGGAATTGAAAAAAACTTACGCCACCATTTTTCTGAATGGGCTTCCGACTGGCTTTCGGCCAGTTCGGAAGTCGGGTGAGGCTTAAGGGAAAACTCATGAGTCGCCGCGCGGGCGACTCCGATGAATTCATCTGTTTCTGTAAGAAGATCCTGACATGGATGACATACCAGCAGGTGTTCCTCTATCTGCTCGTTTTCCAGTTCAGAGAGACGGCCCATCGAATAAAGCTCGGCCACGTCTTCCGTGAGATGTTGAGATGGTAATTTGCTCGACATACGTGTCTGGAACCCCGTCGGCACTAGTACTACGTCCGCGGGCGCTCAGTCACCTTAGTGCATGAATAGGGAAAATCCTCTCAAAGAATTTTTCTTCTCCAATTTTTTCTTGCCCAACTCGGCGAAACGGTTCTTTGCGCGCGACTTCAGAAGGCGGAACTGCGTGGCACTTAGCTTCATTTCGCTACAGATAAGTTCTTGCGATTGTTCGTACAGATAGAAGCGGGTAAGGATGTCCCGGTCCCGACCGGAAAGCTCATTCAGGACTTCTAGCATCAGATCAACCTTTTCTCGATCGATAACTTTCTGTTCAGGAGTGACCCCTTTGTCCGAGATCACAATTCCGGATTCGACGGCTACATCGTCTCGGCGGCGGTGTACCATCTGGTCGATGTGACCAGCCACGAGCCGACGAGCGATAGTCCGAACGAAGCCCATCAAACGATCGGGTTCGCGTAAATCGCCGTTCTTAATAGCTTGAACAACGATAAGAAATGTATCGTGAACCTTGTCGTCCAAATCCTGCATGCCTAGCTGACGACACAAATATATGCGCACGCCTCGGCCGAAAACCTGATAAAGATCCTGCATACCGGTAGGATCTCCGGAGCGAATTCGCCCCACTAATTCAATCCATTGAGCCGATTGTGTGACTTCCGCGGCAGGTACGGCTTCTGGCGTCGTGCCTTCGTCCAAATTCGCGACCTCCAGTTTCTCTGTACCATTATCGTTGCAGTAGGCTAGTTGTTGGCAATACTCGGCTTGTGGCACGCGGATATCCTCTCTCCCCTCAAATGAACTGCTTTCGTGTTTGTAAATGTAGTAGTGTCTTATCCGAGGCGAGACTCTCTTTTATCTGAGGAGAATATTTAGCGGCTAAAACACGCCACCAGTGCGGGTATCAAAACGGTACACAGGCTCAGTTTTAACCGTTTAATCGGTTAGCGTTGGATCGTTAATGGAAGTTATGAGAAGGGGCCGGGATGATGTTCATTTCTAATGCTTCCACCTTCCCCGCTTTGATGGAAATGGAGCCCTGCTGATTCTGAAGCGTTCCCTGAACCAGAAGAAATGGGTGAAGGACCAAAGTTTCCTTATTCCTGTCGAACATCTTGGGTTCAACAATGATGTTCGCGATCCCGGTCTCGTCCTCGAGGCTGAGAAAGACAAATCCGTGGGCCGTGCCAGGGCGCTGACGCACAATGACCGCTCCCGCAACCTTTACGATCTGTCCATCGCGTAGCGTGGGAAGATCAGTGGCCGCACATACACCTATCTTGTCCATTTCCTTGCGATAGTAGGACATTGGATGACGTCCGACAGTGAGTCCCGTGCCAGTGAAGTCCGCATTTAGTCGTTCTTTCAACGTCATCCGATGTAAGGGAGAGGACTGTTCGATTTGCTGAACTGCTTTTAGGAGGGAGCCGGCGGAATGCCGGACGCGTTCCGCTTCCCACATTGCATCGCGCCTGTGGACGGCATTGATGAAGTTCAGCGCTCCGGTTCGGGCAAGGGCGCGCAGCTCATCTTTTCGTAACTCCGGTACCCGAGCCACGAGATCGTCAATGCTGCTGAGCGGGGATTCTTTGCGGGCTGCCTCAATTGCGCGGCCTGCCTCTTCGCGCAAACCTTTTATATAGCGCAGGCCCATCCGCATCGTGGTCGGGGAGACGACGGTACAGGACCAATCGGATTGAGTGACATCGATTGGCAGGATTCGCAAACCATGCCGCTGCGCATCCTTGACGAGAGTTGCTGGGTGGTAAAAGCCCATTGGCTGGTTGTTTAGCATGGCGGCTAAAAATGCCGGAAGGTAGTGCCACCGCAAGTATGCGCTGGCGTACGCGAGCAGGGCGAAACTGGCAGCATGCGACTCTGGGAATCCATACAGCGCGAAAGATGTGATGGAATGCACAATCGCGTCCTGTTGTTGACCCACGATGCCGTTCGCGGTCATGCCTGCGCGCATCTTGGCTTCTACTTCCCGCATGCGCTTTTGTGATCGCTTCGACCCCATTGCCCGCCGCAATTCTTCGGCTTCTCCTCCACTGAAGTTAGCGACTGTCATTGCCATGCGCAGCAACTGCTCCTGAAAGAGTGGAACGCCGAGTGTGCGCTTCAGTATGGGCTCGAGAGAGGGATGCATGTAATCGGGTGGTTCGAGTCCCAATCGGCGCCGCAGGTAGGGATTGACCATTTTGCCCACGATGGGTCCGGGTCGAATGATCCCGACCTGAACGACGAGGTCGTAGAACTTTTCCGGCTTCACGCGTGGCAGAACCGCCATTTGGGCGCGGCTCTCTACTTGGAACAGGCCTATGGTGTCTGCTTTTTGGAGCGACGCGTAAACTTCAGCATCGTTTGGGGGGAGATGGGCTAGGCTGACTTTCTCGCCGTAATGTTTCCCGACCAACTCGATCGTGTCCTCGAGAACTGCCATCATTCCCAGACCGAGCAGATCGATTTTCAGAATGCCCATGTCGGCGCAGTCGTCTTTGTCCCATTGAACGACGGTACGGCCGGGCATGGTTGCCGGCTCGAGTGGAACCACGCTATCGAGCCTGCCCTGGCAGATCACCATTCCCCCTGAATGCTGGCCTAAATGCCGGGGGAGATCCTGAACAGCAACATACAGCTCAAGGAATTTGCGGACACGAGGGTCCTTTAGCTGGAATCCGGCCTCTTTGAAATTGCGCTCGGGTGTTTCGTTCGGGTCTTTCCACTCGAATGTGCGGACCAGACCAGCCAAGCGTCTTACGGAATCCTCGTCGAAGCCGAGGACCTTACCGATATCGCGCGCAGCAGAACGGCCGCGATAGGAAATTACGTTCGCCGTCATAGCAGCGCCGTTTCTTCCGTAGTGTTCGTAGACGTACTGAATAACACGCTCACGCTTGACGCCGCTTGGCAGGTCAATATCAATATCGGGCCATTCGCCGCGTTCTTCCGAAAGAAAACGCTCAAACAGCAATTCCATGGCAATGGGATCTACGGCGGTGATCCCGAGAGAAAAGCATACGGCGCTATTGGCGGCGGAGCCCCGGCCCTGGGCGAGGATGTCGTTCTCCTTGCAGAAGCGAATGATATCCCAAACGATAAGAAAGTAGCCGGGAAGACGAAGCCGCTCGATCATATCGAGTTCGCGCTCAATCTGATTGCGCTCGCGCATGCCAAGTTGGAGGTATCGTTCCCTGGCGCCCTTCCACGTTAGCTCGCGAAGCAGCGACATCATTGACTGTCCGCCGGTTGTTGGGAAATGGGGAAACTCGTATCCCAAATTTCCCATGGTGAATGCCAGACGTCTCGAGAGCTCAGTTGTAATGGCGATCGCTCGGGGCACATCGGCGAAAAGACGCGCCATTTCGTTATGGGTCTTTAGATGGCGTTCGGCATTTCGTGCGAGTAGCCTGCCTGCATCCTGTATGGCTACCTTCTCGCGGACGCAGGTTAGTACGTCCGCAATGATTCGCTGTTCAGGGCGCGCATGCCATGGCGCGTTAGTAGCAAGCAGCGGGACATTCAGTCTGCTTGCCAGTTCAATGAGATGCTGATTTCGCGCTTCCTGCTCACGATGCATGTGCCGTTGCAACTCGGCATAGGTGTGATCTCTGCCGAAGATGAGAAACGCCTTGTCGAGATCCGGCCCGTCTTGGGCTCCAGCGAGACAGACAAGCCCTTCGGAGAACTCGGCGATCTCCTCAATAGTTGCCGCTCCTTCGCCCTTTGCGGCTCGCATCTTTAGGCGAGTAGTGAGCTGGCATAGATTGCGGTAGCCCGTCTGAGATTCACAGAGCAGTGGATAGTAGGCGCCGTCAGTGCAGGCAATCTCTGCTCCGATGTGCGCTTGAATATTCAGCTTCTTCGCTGCGATATGCTGGCGCACTGAACCGTATACGCCATTGCGGTCGAGGATACCGATGGCCGGTTGATTGAAGGAAGCCGCGACTTCAACCAATTCTTCAGGCTGAGATGCGCCTTGGAGAAAGCTGAAGGCGGAACGCGCGTGAAGCTCGACGAACACTCAATTATTAGTTTAGAGGGCGTGGGGAATTTCAATACAAGGCCGGGCGTCTTGCTTGAACTGCAAAAACACACATGTGTTTCCACGTGTTTGTATGCCTAAAGCATGTCGAAGATGATTTCAGTAAGAGACGTCTCGGAGGAGGTACAGCACTTTAAAAGCCCGTTGCTGCACGCGAAGGCTCCGACTTCATTAAGCAGGAGTTGGCCCGCACAGTCGAGCGTCCGAATACTGCGCGAGTGGTTAGAGCGTACGCAGCAGGCGAAAGCGATCCCGAATGAAACGGACTGTCGCTGAAGTCATACGCGAGTTACGGATACATGATGATTGTGCTCGGCGCATCGATTGTTGTGGAGCTGCTGACGAACCTTGCTAATCCTATAGGGCTTGATTTAACCGGACGTGCGGACTCATTCCTGAGCTTCATTTGCTCGATGTTGAAGTGACGATCTGAGTATATTCCTATATAAATCTCGACACTCTCGATTCAGCGAGGAGCAGGCTGACATCCGGCAACTTAAAACTGCAGCCTTGCCTGAACCTGATAGAAACGATTCAGAGAAGACGTCTGGCTGGTAATGCGCCCGAAGTTGGTGGATGTGGGCGACAGTTCGGGCGCGTTCATCTGGGAGCGATTCTGAAGATTGATAATATCTCCGCGCAACTCGAGGCGAAATCGCTCGGTGATCTTAATCCGCCGAAGGATATTAGCGTTCCACTGGTTCAGCCCATCCGCGCGTGTTCCATTAAAGAAGCGCGGGAACACCCGGGCCTGGAAGTTAGTAGGTTGGTTAGCGGCGACGCGTTCAAAGGGAAGCGCAGTGTTGAACCATTGCTCTAGGCTCTTGCTTCCTGACGAAGCGTCTTCCTCAAAGGTGCTGAGGTCGCCGTTGTAGAACATGTTTTGCCAAGCGAGGAGCGGTCCGGGCTGGAACTCATACGTGGCCGCTATCTGCCATCCTCCGAGAATATGATTCAAAACTCCTTCCTGAAGGAAGGGCCGCCCCTTGCCGAATGGGAGCTCGTAGATTCCAGTTGCGGTGAAGCGATGAGGGCGCGCCGTGTCGCTTGGATACCAGATGGTCGGTTCGGTATCGAATTCGTTGTCAAGGAATGTGCGGTTTTCCTGAAGCATGCGCGTATAAGATGCGTTCAGCGTGAAGCCCTGGGCAAAGCGCCTCTGAAAGTTGACCTCAAGAGCATGAGTCCGAGTCGTGCCGATACTGGCCGCATTATCATTCAGTCCGTTCATGTGTGGGAAAGGCCGGAGCAAACGATTCTTGGCGATGGTCATGCTCGTGAACTGCCCGAGCGTGCTCATGTGCTGATACAGAACCGGATCTGAAGTCCGAATCGATTCGAAATTGCTGATGTGGAATGGATTCGGCACCTGTTGATTCATGTTGGTAGCGATCGCATTGTTGCGTGTATTGCTCGTATTCCAGTATTGTCCCGGGAGCGCGTCGAGGCGGAGATTCTGGTTCGGGAATACGCGATCACCCCACTGCCCCCAATAGGAAGCTTCGATCAGCATATTGGCGCCAAGTTCGCGTTGGACACCGGCTCGCCAGCGTTGCACGCGCGGATGATCTCGATCATAGCGGCCAAATGTAAAACCCTGGCCAACGCGCGCCATCGATCCCAGCGCGGTTTGTAGCGGTACGTCAAAGCGGGTGCCGTTGGCTCGGACCGGAAAGGGATCAACTAACGGCGAGATCCCGCTCTGCGGATCCCCCACGAGCCAATTGGTTCCGGCATCGTTGGTGAGTTGTGTGGAGGTCGCCCGAGCGAAACCGTACTGGTCCGCCGCCGTGTTCATTACGTTGAGAGTGTCGTAATAGATTCCATAGCCGCCCCGTACGACGGTCTTAGCGCCCAACTGCCAAGCTGCCGAAATGCGTGGCAACCACATCAACTCGCTTTTCCAAAGCTCACGTGGTACCCCATTCTGACCCGCGTAAACAGATCCGCCGCGAACGATAAATTGACTAGCTGGAAGCTCTGGAATCGGGTTGCGTGCATATGCAGCCTGCGCGGCTGCCGAAATCGGAAGTTCGAGATTGGGATCGAAGTAGGAGAGCGCGCGGTTGTAGCGTTCAGTCGCGCCCCGCTCATACT
>DASQLD010000624.1:0-8034 GCA_035630195.1 Bryobacteraceae bacterium | reverse complement strand
CGACGTCGCCGGGCTGCTGCGTCTACTCGGGAGGAGTCAAGGCGAGCTTCGGTCAGAGGTCAAGTATCAGCTTGCTCGAAGCGAGCTAAGGCAAAGTGCCATTCCCCACTTGATCGGCGCTCTTCCCGACCGTTCTGTGTCGAAGGACGTGGCGGAACTGCTCGTCGGTCATGGTGTCATCGAAGCTCGTGACAGCTTGGTCTCAGCTCTAGAAAAATGGCCCCAGCCAACACGTTTAGAGGCGCTGTGGTCATTAAGTAATGAAATGGCCGAAAAAAAGATGTTGTCGGCCTAATGCGTCTACTCGGAATCGGCGACTGTGATCCGTCACCGGCAAAGGCTTGCCTTAAGCAAAGAGATCTGAGGCAAACTGCCATACCTCATTTGATCCTCGCCCTATCCGATACTTCCATGGCAGCGGACGCGGCGGAGCTTTTGGGTTATCACGTTGTGACCGAAGCAGTTCGCAGTTTGGTGTCTGCGTTAAAAAGCGCCGACCAACGAACACGTCTACAGGCGGCCAGAGCATTGATGGTTATAAGCTCAACGGAGAAGATCACCTACGAGGAGGTCCAGCCTCTTATAGACGCGGCGCTTGGTTCTGAGCACGAGATCCGACGTTATGCCGTTCAGTCAATAGCCAGGTTTCCAGACATTCGGACACTTGAGGCACTTTGCGCCAACGTAAAGGATCCTATCGTGGGAGAATATGCCGTGGTCGGGCTGGGTAACCTCCGAGACCCGAGAGCGATCGGCGCACTCGCTAAGGTTCTCACTCCTAACAGCTCGATTACAAGTAAAGCGGTCTGTGCACTGCGCGAGATCGGCGGCGACTCTGCTCTCGAAACTCTTCTCCACCATGCCAAGTCTGCCGAAACCGTCTCCCGGGAACTATGCGATTGTATCGCTACATTCGTAAAAGAGCCTGCGACCGAGTTCCTCATTCAGCATGGGGCATGGCGATGCTTGTGGCCCGCCCATAAACTCTTGGTACTGTCTAGTAGGCATCGGTGTCAACGGCTCGCTGAATTTGTTCTTACATCGATTTCGCGCGGCGAAAGATATAGCATGCTCCTCGGTGCTCAAATCCTGACCGCCATCCTCCGAGAGCAAGGGGGGGCCCTTGAAGACCACCTAATAAGGAATATCCTTATGCTTGAAGAGCCAGCGCCTGGTTGGGCGGATCCGGGGTACGAAGAAGAACAGTGGAGGGCTGACGCAGAGAATAGAGCGGCATACTACGATTTGATCAAGGCTGCTAACGCTGAGACAGACAGAAGAGGGCCGTGATGAAGGGTGGAGTCATCTCGCGGTGAACCAATCAACGGAGGTATTCACTTAGCTGTCTTACGGTGAATCGTTCGCGTCGATTAGCTTTTGAATTCGTCATCCCGACACGACGGACGGTTCATAAGCGCTCTTCTCAATCACACTGACCTCCTCGAAACGTCCCGAGCATGGGCGCACCTGTCCCAAACCATCCAAATGTTTGCCGCCTTGTCCATACGCCGGTTTGGATCGATCCGCGTCCTAAGCGGCCGTGAGCGAGTAAAGCTCCCGAGTCCTGAAAACGGTGGTTTTCGGGACGCGGGCAACGCTCTATGTAGAAAGCTTGTCCCGCACCAATTTCGGTGTCCTGAAACCCGTCTGGAAATCATAAGTCATAACCGCTCCTAGTTCGTTGAGTTCTGGGACAAAGGCTGTAGCGTTTTGGATCCACCTGTCCGTGTAGTCGGCTATGGTGAGATTCATCCGAAAGCGGTGGGTGTTACTGACATACGGCGTGGGAAGTAGCGCGTTAACTCAGAGCATTTTGAAAGTTTCGGCGACATGGACCCGCTTGACATTGCATTCCGATAACGCGAACGGTGATTGGCATTCGGTTCTGACGCCGCTGCCGATGCGAATGCACCGGCAGCGGCAATGTTGCAATGCGGCTCATGCCGGTCTCGGCTACGGTTGCGGACGAAGCTCGAGCCGGGAAACGGCATGCTGGTCGATTGCTTGTGAGGTGTATCGCATTGGTGAGTATCCGCCCTGCTTCCACTGCTCAATGGTGTCATCGTAATGTGGGTGGCCGAGGATTCCGGACTGACCCGGCGCTGCGGTCCAGACGGATCGTGTGAAGTCGCTCAGGTCGATGATCTGACGGTACAGAGGCAAGTGCCGCTGCCTAAACTCTGTCCACTCGGGATGCGAAGCCTGGTTTACGGTATGCTTGTCGCCTCCGGTTGGCGCGGTGCGATTGAATCGCGCGGCCAGCGCCGGATCGGCGTCGAACGGCTGATGGAAGAACACAATGTTGTGCACCTTGCTCCACTGCCACTGGCCCAAATCGTCCGTCCCTTGGGCTGCGGCCATGCGGCGAAGAGCGAGGGTGAGGGCAGACGAGGCGGCGTCTACGCAGGACTCACGTGGCGGCGTGGTCACGTTGTCGCACCATACCGGCTGCGAGCGAAGCGCTAATGAGAGGGCCATGCTTACCTTGTGCATCTCACCTGAATAGGCGCCCCAAAGCGAGCTGCCAAGTTCATCCTCAAAAAGGCTCTGGGCGAGTTGGATGTACCAGGCTTCAAAGATTGCGGCCGCCGGACTTTCCGGAGTCATGCGGAGATCCCAGCGACGAAGCAGGTCCAGCGCCTTACGCTCTATGTCGTCCGCTGGGCTGACAGACAGCAACACCGACATGAGTTCCCGAGCATGAAGCGCAACAACGTCCTGCTGCATGCGTTCGAAGTCCTGCGGCGCGATGCGGCTCGCCTCTGTCAGCATCTGGCGCACCCGTGCCGCCCGGTATGGCGCGGCATAGCTGTTGCTCAGCGTGTACGGATAGCTGTCGGGAGTAATCTTGTTGTTCGCTGAAGAAATGATACCTTCGTCCGGATTCAGCGATGCCGGCAGCCGATCGAAGGGGATGTAGCCTTTCCATTCGTACGCCGAGGTCCAACCGGGCACAGGGACCGTGCCGTCGCCGCCTGCGCGCACCGGAATCGTACCGAGAAGCCGGTAAGCGATGTTCCCTTCTGTGTCCGCGTACACCATGTTTTGCGCGTGCGCTTTGAACGGGCGGAACGCTTTGGTAAACTGCTGCACGTTCGCAGCCTTATTGGCGTCGAAGTAGGCCGCCAAGCCGATATCGTCATCGGCATCGAGCGCCGCCCAGCGCAGAGCCAGCGCAGGACCACCGGGATTGATCAGGTCGGACACAAGCGGCCCATGGCGGGTGGCACGCACCGTCAGCACCACGTCGCTTTGTCCCTTAACCCGGATGATCTCCTGCCGGATGATCAAGGGTTCCTGAGCGCCGTCGTACTCGGATGTGTTTCCGGTGATGTGCTCGATGAAAAGGTCCTGCACGTCGGCGTTGGCGTTGGTCCAGCCCCAGGCGACTCGTCCGTTGTGGCCCATAAGCACGCCTGGAACCCCGACGGCAGTGGTCCCGATGACGTCCAGTGTTCCCCCAGTCAGATGCACGCGATAAAACATGGAAGGAATCTGTGAAGGCAGGTGAGGGTCCGAGGCGAGCATCGGCTTGCCGCTACTGCTACGAGAACCGGAGACCGCCTGGTTGTTGCTGCCGATGCCGGGCCCGCCGACACCTGTGCCTTCCGCGACATCCCGTGCAAACGCTGCCAACTCGGATAGAACGCCGGTATCGAGACGCGGCGCAACCTGCCGGCCTCGATTGCGGCCGGCGATGGGAACACCCGCGTTGGGAACGATGATGGGACCCTCGGGTGTATATGCCGGCATCAGTTGCGCGGCGCGTTCGGGGCCAAACTTCTGCGCCAATTGTGCGCGAAGCAGCTCTTCATCCCAGTTTTTATCCACCGCCCATGCGAGGACCTTCGCCGCGACAAGAACATCCTCGGCGGTCCACCGGTCGGGCTGGAAGTTCAGAATGACAAATTCGGGCGGCAGACCGTTTCGCCGCTGTTGATCGGTAGCTGCATTCAGGCCCGCAACGTAGGACGTGATCAGTTCCCGATGGGTAGCGCTGAAGCCGGCCCACGTAGCGGCAGCGGACCGGGCGAGACCCAGCGTACGGAACAGCGTGTCCGCTTTCAGACCCGAAGGTCCGAGCACTTCCGCAAGGCGACCGCGGCCGAGGCGTCGTATGTGATCGAGCTGCCAAAGACGGTCCTGCGCATGAACAAAACCTAGTCCGAATATCGCGTCGGCCTCAGTGCCAGCTCGGATGTGCGGCACGCCATCCCGATCTCGTACGATCTCAAGGCGGGCTCGCAGTCCGGCGACTCGTTCCAGCACAACGGGTTCGACTGCTCTCAACTCTGCTCCGGCACAGGCCAAAAGGCATATGGCAGTAGCACTCATCCGATTAACCATCACAATTTCTCCTTTTTCAATTACGGGGGCTTTTACAGCCCGTCCGGAAAAAAACGCGGTATGCTGTTCCGGCTGGGGATCAGGCTCGGGGCGACACGGAGTTACGTAACCCTGATACGCGGCCCGCGGGATCACGGCAAGGGTGGGGGCTTCTTGATTAAAGATTTCGTCGGCGAGGAAACCTAGCTATCGCACTCGTCAGCGGCTCAGCAAGGGGGATATGCTGAAGAAATGGCGGAGGCTCTACATGAGAACGTACACTGCTCTGGCAATAATAGCGCTTCTATTGACCTTCATCGCCCACTCGCAAGATTCACCTCCACCCCAACCGCACGTCGTCGCCCCCGGCGGCGCCGATAAACCGCCTTCCGACGCCGTTGTACTTTTCAACGGCGTCGATCTGCAACAGTGGGTCACGCGCGAGGGCACGCCGACAAGGTGTCGAGTTATCTCTGCCGAAATGGTTTGCCAGACCGGCGATGGAGATGCGATGACGATACAAAGGTTCCGTGATGCTCAAATTCATGTCGAATTCAATGTGCCCTACATGCCGAACCAAACGGATCAGTTGCGGGGCAACAGCGGCGTGTACGTGCACGGGGCTTGGGAAGTCCAGATTCTCGACTCCTTTGAGAATCCGACCTACCCGGATGGAATGCTGGGGAGTATCTATGGCTTTCGGCCGCCGCTTGTCAATGCCGCGCGTCGACCAGAGGAATGGCAAAGTTACGACATCACCGTAAGAATGCCGGTTTGCGACGTTGAAGGGACACTACTCAAACCTGCTCGGATGACCGTTCTTCTCAACGGGGTTCTTATACAGGACAATACTGAACTCGACCGGCTCGGGCCCGGGCATATCGATAAGGCGCTGTGCGATCCCGGACCGCTGCTTTTTCAGGACCACGGCGGTTCCGAGATCACAACGATGAAGTTCCGCAACGTGTGGATTCGCGAGCTCTAGCGCCGCTGTACTTTTGAGCACGAGAATCTGGAGTGACGATTGACCTTCGACGTCGCAATCATCGGCCTCGGCACGATGGGAACCTTTGCCTGCCTTGACCTTGCGCGTCGCGGGAAAAGTGTGATCGGTTTCGATCAGTTCGGGCCTCCCCATGATCGCGGTAGCCACTCCGGCGCAACGCGAGTTTTTCGGACGGCGTACGCAGAGCACGCCGATTACGTCCCCCTCGCTTTACGTGCAGGTGTGCTCTGGGACAAATTCGGCGCCGAGCAGGACACCACTTTCCTGCATCGAACCGGCATGCTGAGTTTGGGGCCGCCGGACAGTGGGCTGATCAGCGGCGCTCGGGCAAGTGCTGCGGTTCATCATCTGACGATCGAGAACTTGTCCCGCTCTCAGATTCGGTCTCGATTTCCCGTGTTCGATGTGCCGGGCGGCTGGGAAGGTGTGCTGGAGCCAGACGCAGGTTGGATCGACGTGAATGCAACTCTGCGCTCCGGATTGGATTGCGCATCGCGTGCAGGTGCCGATCTTCGAACGAACACAAGAGTGGAAGACTGGTCATGGACGGGTGACGAGTTCGCTTTGCAGACTTCCGCCGGAGAATTTACCGCCAAGCAGCTGATCGTTACCGCAGGCGCCTGGGTGAGCCGGGTGCTCACGGATCTGGCGCTGCCGCTGAAAGTGCTGCGCAAGGTGCTGATCTGGATTAGCCCACTCCGTGATCAGCCGCTACCGGTTTTCGCGTCCGCGTCTAACTTCTTTTACGGATTTCCCAATATCGGTGGACACGGGGTCAAGATTGCTATGCACTGGAGCGGCGGAACGCCGGCCGCAGACATCGACACTCCCCAGCCGGACGCGATGGACGACGAAATCAGACCGGTGCTTGAAGCTGCTGTCGAGTTATTGCCCTCCTTGACAGGGCCAATGTCGGACGTGTTCGAACGAGTGTTGCGAACAAAAACCTGTTTATACACGATGACTCCCGACGAGCATTTCCTTGTTGACAGGCACCCACAGTTCCGAAATCTGATCTTCGCAGCCGGGTTTTCCGGCCATGGCTTCAAGTTCGCTCCCGCTATCGGCGAGGCTCTCGCTGATCTGGCCATTACTGGGACTACGGCGTTGCCCATTGGCTTTTTGGGACTGAGTCGATTCCTATCCGAGCCGGAAAAGATCTGAGCGGGGCACGGAGGGAATACTGCTACAACGACGTCCAAGTAAAGCGGTTACGAGATGACCTTCAATTAACCTCGAAATGAGCGCGAGGGCATTGCGTCAGGGGTGGGTGTACCAGTCAAAGTCGAGCCAATGCAAACATTGGCCAGCCTGACGCCGTCCCTCATGGGACGCGGACTGCGAACATCAGCGGTTCTGTGTATCGTGTGGGCGGCGGGCGGAGGTTGCTACGCATGGGGCGAGGACCTGGTCCTTACGTCTCGTTCGTTGCAAGATCGAAGCCCAGGAAGTTCTCGTGCAAGCATTCGGCTGCGACCTGCGAACCGATCGCCGCGACCATAGTTGTTCAGGCGATCGATAAACCAGCACGATGACTAGCAACGATCACAGCATGGCATCCGATTTACGCCAAAAGCTCTTTCACGACATGTCCATGCACGTCGGTCAGGCGGCGTCGAAGCCCGTTGTGATACCACGTCAACCGCGTGTGATCGAGGCCGAGCAGGTGCAGTATCGTTGCGTGAAAGTCGTATAGGGTCACTGGATTCTCAGCGGCTTTGTAACCCATTTCATCAGTCGATCCATATGAGAATCCGCGCTTCACGCCGGCTCCTGCGAGGAAAGCGGTGAAGCCTTCGGGATTGTGATCGCGTCCGCCTTCTCCTATGCCCTCACTGATGGGTAAACGCCCAAACTCGGTCGTGAACACTACGAGCGTGTCATCGAGCAGTCCCCGTTGTTTCAGGTCTCGAAGAAGTGCTGCTGTCGGGCGGTCAAGCACGCGGGCATTCTTTCCGTGGTTCGCTCGCAAGTCTTCGTGACCGTCCCAATTGACGCGCGGTTCGCCGAAGTGCCCGCCATTGTACATCTGAATGCAACGAACTCCTTTCTCGACGAGGCGTCGTGCGAGCAGGCAGTTGTATCCGTACTCGGCTGTCACAGGATCATTAAGGCCGTACATCTCGCGTGTTGCTTCGCTCTCGCCCCGAATATCGGTTACCTCCGGAGCGCTCACCTGCATTCGTGCTGCAAGCTCATAGCTCTTGATGCGGGCTACGAGAGCGTCCTCTTCAGGATGAAGCTTCAGGTGCTCTTCATTAATCGTCGAAAGCAGATCGTAAGAGGCGACCTGCTGCGCAGGATTTATCTTCGAGGAGGGCTGCAGATCGGCGATCGGTGTGCGTTGATCGCCGAAGATCACGCCTTGATGCGCCGCAGGAAGAAAACCATTGCCCCAGTTGGCAACTCCACAAGGCGGGAGACCGCGGCGATCCGGTAGAACCACAAAAGACGGCAAGTTCGCGTTCTCGGATCCGAGACCGTAGCTGATCCAGGAACCAATGGACGGGAAGCCTTGCAGAATGAAACCCGTCGACATCTGAAAGATCGCAGGCCCATGCGCATTGCTCCGAGACACCATAGAGGAAAGTGTCAGGACTCGGTGCCGAGCAGAACGGGACGGTTGGTATCGTTGTTAGGCCGTTATGACCTGCCCGCATTGCCAGACCGATGACACTCAAAGGCTCGATCGTGCAACGGAT
>DASQLD010000623.1:0-3371 GCA_035630195.1 Bryobacteraceae bacterium | reverse complement strand
TGGCACGATGTCATTCTCCGACGTGATTGCGCCTTCAATTGATTTAGCTGATGGTATGCCTCTTGATGAAACACGAGCGAACTCGATCGTGCGCAGCCGTCGCTTCTTCGAACTCTGGCCTACTTCCAAAACCGTCTTCACGCCGACAGGGCAGATGCCGATACCAGGGGATGTTTTTCGTCAGCCCGACTTGGCAAGAACGTTGCGGGCGATGGCTGCTGCCGAACAGCGCGCCCTAAAAGGGGGCGCCTCAAGACGGGAAGCGATCAATGCCGTGCGTGATTTTTTCTACCGCGGCGAAATCGCGCGCAAAATAGATGCCTTCAGCAAGGCGAACGGGGGCCTGTTGCGGTATGAAGACATGGCATCGTTCCGTCTCAAGCCGGAAGAGCCGCTAAGTGTCACGTATCGCGGTTACAAAGTATACAAACCCGGATTCTGGAGTCAGGGCCCTGTTTTACTGCAGGCTTTGAATATGTTGGAACCGGAGAACTTGTCTGCACTGGGCCACAACTCGACACCCTATCTTCACAAGCTCGTCGAGACGATGAAGCTGGCATACGCCGACCGCGACACCTATTACGGCGATCCGGCATTTGCAAAAGTACCCACCGATGTCCTGCTGTCGAAGCAATATGGATCGGACCGCCGCAGCGCCATTCTCCCGGAAGCTTCTCTGGATTTCCTTCCAGGAATAATACCGGGGCAAACGGCCCGCCATCCGTCGGTAGCTGATATGGCTCGCGCACGCATCGACGACGAATTGATGGCCCGCGACACAACGTGCATCAATGCGATCGATAAAGATGGCGTCATGTTCTCAGCCACTCCCTCCGGAGCTTGGCTGCCATCGGTGATCGCAGGCGACACGGGCATTCCCCTCACGCAGCGAGCGCAGAGTTTTCTGCTGATTCCCGGCCATCCCAATGAACTTGCCGGCGGCAAGCGGCCGCGAGTGACTCTAAGTCCTACGCTGGTGACGAAAGACGGCAAGCCATCCATGACGCTCTCGACACCCGGCGGCGACAATCAGGATCAGGCATTGCTCCAGATCTTTCTGGATGTCGTCGAGTTCGGCATGAATGCGCAGAATGCCATTGAAGCCCCGCGATTCCAAACACGTCATTTAGTTTCAAGCTTCGACAATCACGCAATGAACCGGGGCGACCTCTTACTGGATGAGCGGATTTCTCCGACAGTATTCTCCGAACTCACCAACAAGGGACACAAGACTTCCACCCGTAGCCGTTGGAATAGCGGAGCCTACCCCATCATCATCCGCGTCCTGCCGAATGGAGCAATCGAAGCGGGCGCTGATCCCTACGGCTACCGCAACGCCCAAGCTTGGTAACGAGGGCCTCTCGATGGCCCCTAACGCGCGAACAGTACGACCCCTGCATGGTGACCGGTGCACAATTTTTTGTCGGTTGTGTAAAGGACGCAGTTGGTCGCTTCCGCCAGAGTGATGTAAGTAGCGTCATAGGCGGTGAAGTTGTGCCGCAGCTCCCATATCTGCCCCAATAAACCGTGTGCGGATATCTTTCTGCAGTAGGCGTCGTGAGACCCGTGAGTAGTTGTTCGCAGCGATGAGAATCGATACGTTGCTCGGCAACCAGACTTCCTAGTCCGGATCCCGTCGAACAAAATCGAGGATCTCGGACGTCTCGCTCACATCTTCACTCCCTTCCGTGTAACCGGATTGGAACTGGTGACCCGTCTTGTGATCGCGCCGCAGGAACCGGGCACGTATTCCTCGATCGGGTCGCCCGCCAGCAGTGTCCGTCTCCGCTCTGACCGACGAGCCGAGCATTAAATGCTGGCGCGTTCGGAGGCCAATCTTTATCATCGAACGTAGCCCAGCGTTTAGACTGGTTGTCTCCCTCAGGGCTCATCGAAAATCGGATTAACTATAAAACTGAGAAACGGCGATACGCATGTCGACTGTCAGCGCCGGCAGTAGACCAAGCGCGTGGCCGTTGACTATGGGGAGCCGGCTTCTTTGTCAAATTCCAGTGGAAGAGGCGGGAAGTCGCACTGCATCTATGGCTCTGAGTATGGCGGTGTACGCGTATTCGCCTGCGTAGCGCGCGAGGATCGAACCGAGAACCGCATTATCGTGGGAGATACGTTTGATCACGGCTGAAATTCGCTCCGGCTCCAGTGTCATCAACGCCTCTCGAAGCTCCCTTCGCACATCGACGTGAAGAGTAGCGAGATCCTCGACGCGCAATCCGACGGCTATTTCCTTGGTGTCCGCTGCGTCTGCCTGGTTGCGTGTGTACCGAACTCCCAGATGCCGCGCCATACAGGCAAAGATTTCTTCAGGCCGGTACGGCTTATGCAGGTAATCGTCTAAGCCACCCGCAAGTATCTCGCTACGTGAACCGACAAACCCGGAGGCAGTTACCGCCGCGATTCTCACCGCGGATCCTCCATCACAATTCCGGATGCGGCGTGCCGCCTCCAGTCCATCTATCACAGGCAAATGCAAGTCCATCCAGACAAACTGCGGTCGCCAGTCGCGAAACTTCTCCACGGCCTGCGCTCCGTCGCCTACAGCCAACACCGCAAACCCCGCATTCTGAAGCAGACTCTCCAGTAGCAGTGAGCTTTCGCGGTCGTCTTCCACGATCAGAATGCGATATTCCGGTTGTCCGGGCTCCAGGGCGAGGACTGCCGGCAATTCATCCCCTTGTGTCACATCGGAGTACGGGACCAGTTCCGCCGGTAACTCGATTCGGAAGCAGGAGCCCCGACCCGGTGCGCTCTCCATATGTACGGTTCCGCCCATTAGTCCGATCAGTTGTCGTGAAATGGTGAGCCCCAACCCCACGCCCTGGTGCCGATCGACCTCCCCAGCCTGCACAAATGCATCGAAGATTCGTGCCTGATCTGCGGCGGCGACACCGATGCCGGTGTCCTCAACTTCGAATTTCAGTAGTACGCGGTCTGCAATGTTCGTGGGAGTCGCGCTCCATCGCAAGGTGACCGAACCATGCTCGGTGAATTTGATTGCGTTATTGAGAAGATTGATCAGGACCTGCCGAAGCCGAGAGGGATCGGTTCGGATGAACAGAGGCGATTCCGGGGCTTCGAATCGTAACGCCAAGCCCTTCTGCTCGGCCTTGGCAAGAATCATACCGCTAACATCTTGTATGAGTTTGGCCAGATCACAAGAGACGATCTCGATGTCATTTCTTCCGGCTTCGATCTTCGTGACATCCAGCAGGTGGTTGATAAGGTCCAGTAAGTGCTCGCCACTGCGATTGATGATGTCGAGATCCCGAGGTGGATCGCTCGAAGTGCCGTTGCGAAGAAGCCTAGAGAATCCCAACACGGCATTGAGTGGCGTGCGAAGCTCGTGACTCATA
>DASQLD010000622.1:0-4168 GCA_035630195.1 Bryobacteraceae bacterium | reverse complement strand
CGGCATATTCTGATCCTGGAACTGCGTGCGTCCGGCGAGAACACCGACCTTTACGTTGTGCCGGCCGCGGAACCAGCTCAAATGCTCCTGAAACTGCTGCGCGTAGTTTTTGAATCCCGGGTGACGCCACGGTGTCTGCATGAGCCGCGTGATGCCAACGTTGGCGAAGGCAATGTCAGTCAATCCATTCACATCGGGCAGACCGGGTGAGAGACCGACGAGGCCGAGTTCACGCACCAACTCCTGACCCATGATCGGGCCGTGGCGCGGGTTATCGTTCCACGCATAGCCATATCTGAACTCGTTGAAGACGTTGTCCCGGATCGTAGCCGTATAGGACACCTGTGTAGCACGCGTGTCTCGCGTCTGCCATCGCTGCCCAACCGTTGGGAGCTGGTTGTCGAAGTCGCGAGAGTGCGAGCGATTCCATGTGAAGCGGCCAAAAATCATGTGGCGGTCCGTGAACCGGTGATCCAGGCGTGTAGTCCAGTAGGTATTCGGATCGAACTGCCGCGAAAGTTGCACCCGGTGGTTCAGGGCTGAGAAGGTGTCGGCGCCCGATTGATTGGGGAGCGGATAGAAGCGCTCTTGTATCTTGAGCGATACAGGATTCAGCCTCGATGCGGGAATCTGGTTGTTCGGGAATGGCGCGTTGTTTGCGAAGGGATCTCGCAGCGTAATGTTCTCACGAGAGAAATCGCCGCTGCGCCATCGCTCCAACGGAACGGACGAATTCAGATTGGACAGCATCTGTGAGCCACGCGTCGTTTCGAATGAAAAGAAGTAGAAGCTGCGATTACGGCCATCGTACAACTTGGGAATCTGGATCGGTCCACCGACGGAACCTCCCGGGTTATGCCGCACACCCGCGGGTCTTTGGGCCGCAAACGGATTGCGGGCTCGGAACCATGGAGTCGAGTAGTAGTCGAACAGGCTCCCGTGGAAGTCGTTCGTTCCACCCTTGGAGACTATCGTGACCTGACCAATGCCCCCGTACTCCGCGGTGTTGTTCGCCATATCGACACGGAACTCCTGGAACGACTCGACCTGAGAGACCAGTGGCGAGATCTGAGTCCCGTCGTACTGGTTTGACAGAGTGATGCCGTCGATCGAGGCGTCCGATTGATTCGCCCGTGAACCGGCGAAGCGGCGCGTCGCAGAATCGTTGCCGGCTTGCACGACTCCTGGGGAGAGGCCGACGAAGTTCCAAAGCGAGCGTGTGTTTAGTGGCAGCTCACCGATCTGCTTGGCCGATTTGGAATCGGAGATTCGGGCCGTTTCGGTTTCGATGAGTGTCGCGCCGGCTGTGACTTCGACTCGGGAATCGACCGCGCCGACCTCGAGCTGCACATCGAGCCGGCGAACATCCATGGATACCAATCGAACGTCCGACGCCACGAACTGCTTGAACCCGGGCGCTTGTACCGTCAACGTGTATACTCCCTCGCGGAGTTGGCCAAGCGTGTAGGCGCCCGCTGCATTCGACTGGGCCGTGTACTTGTAGTTGCTTTCCGCGTGCACGGCGATGACGGGCGCTCCGGGAATGATCGCGCCGCTGGCGTCGGTGATTGTCCCTGTTATCGATGCAAAGGTTGTTTGCGCAGCAGCCGGTGTGGCCGTTGCGACGAATGATGCCAGCAGAGCTGCCAAAATGCGGATGCTCTTCATAGTGACCCCTCCCATCCGGACTGGCGAACGCTCCACTCGGGAGCTAATGGGGAAAGCATACATCAACTCGTTGCGCTTTGGACGCAGCCGTAGTGCGTATAGAATTGTGCAGATCAGGTGACCGATGTCTGTAGCCAGTAACCTCCTTCTCATCGCGGCTGTCGCGATATCGTCAAACGCCGAGTTGATCGTGATCGACTCGCCCATGCCGCCGCCGGATTGGGCGCTCGCACAGCGGGCGCTGATCAAGGAGAACACAGCAGCGGCGATAGAGTTCGCCGCGAAGTACATCGATGCTCGAGGGCACTTCCGAGGAGTCGAGCGATGGGGTGGCAACGACGGGCCGGACGATGTCATGGAGACGTTTCACAACTGGCCGCTGGCGCACGCGCTCGGCGCAGATGACCGGCTGCTCCGGACCTACGAACGCATCTGGGAGGGCCACCTCGATCAATTTCTTCGTGCGAAGGCGCCGAGCACCGAGATGGCTCGCCATGGGATGTTTTGGCGTGAGTTCATTACGTCCTTCGATTGGGAGCACAACGGCGAAGGATTGGCAGCCTTTTACCACTATGGGCTTTCGCGGCCTCGCGATGGCATGTACCGCCAGCGTGCGGTGCGATACGCGGCATTCTACAACGGAGATGATCCGCAAGCTCCCAATTACGACAAACAGTACAAGATCATCAAGAGCCTGCATAACGGCAGCCGAGGACCGAAACTCATGCCGGCGAGCGTTTTTGATTGGGGTGGTGAAGCTGAGGCCGGCTCAGACCGGCACACAAGGTACAAGACGGCGGGCAGCATCCGAGGCGATCATCCACTGAACCTCTGCGCAACCACTCTGGGCATGAATGCTTTCCTGTTAACCGGCGAGCGCAAGTACGCCGACTGGGTACTCGAATATGTGGATGCCTGGCGTGAGCGCATCTTGCAGAATGGAGGCAACACCCCGACGAATGTCGGCCTTGATGGACGCATCGGCAGTGAATGGGGCGGGAAATGGTATGGCGGTACTTTCGGTTGGAACTTCGACAAGGAGAGCAGTTCACGGAATTACTACATGCGCGGGGTGCGGCTGGGTATGGGCAACGCTTTCCTGCTGACACACGACCCCAAGTATCTTGAACCACTCTCGCGCCAGCTAGATAATCTGTACGCCGTGAAAAAGGAGCAGAACGGCCGGATCCTGCTGCCGAACAAGTATGGGGATCAGGGCTGGTACGGCTACGTGGCCAATGAGCATCTCGACGTGCAGCGAGATCTTTATCTGTGGTCGATGGACAAGCGCTACCTGGACCGATTGGGGCGTGAACCGTGGATTCAGTACCTCCTCGGGAAGAACGAGGGTTATCCGGAGGAATCACTGCGTCAGGCTCTCGCCGATTTGCGAAAGCGAGTGGCGGCTTTCCGGGCAGACCATTCGACACCCGATTCACGGGCGCTGGATCACGCTCAGCGCTTTAACCCTGTTATTACGACGCCGCTCATCCATTTGATGAATGGCGGCAACGAGCCCGGCACGTCCGGCAGCCTTGTTCACGTGCCGCTCCGCTATTTCGATGCCGATCGGCGCAGAGCCGGCGTACCGGAGGATGTGGCGGCACTGGTCCACACGATCGGAGAGGGCCGAGTTGCGGTCACTCTCGTCAATGTGAATCAGACGGAGGAGCGGACCGTGGTGGTGCAGACAGGTGCCTATGGGGAACATACAGCCACTGAGGTGACTGCCGCGGGGCGGACATGGAAGGTGAACGCTCCCTGGTTTACGGTCCGACTCGCGCATGGCGCAGGCGCACAACTGGTCGTCAGCATGCAGCGGTATGCGAATACACCAACGCTCGAGTTTCCATGGGACAGGTAATTTACTCTGACCTTGCCTGTTGGCTTGCTTGCGACTGAATTGTCTGTTATCCCGTAGACAACGTGGCGCCGACGGTTGGGGCTACGCTTCCAAGATTCGTACAAGCCATGGAATAGTCGGACCTGCGAAAAGGAGTGAGCGGAAGCCATACCGCCGCCGTGTCAGGATCAGGGTCAGCTTCCGGAGAGCGGACATCACAGGCCGAACCCTCTCGAAGCGTTCTGCAACGAGCACTTCTGATGTCGTTTCTCACACATGTCTACTACAAGTCCGACTGAGACACCTTCGCGGTCCACGGCTCCTCGTTCTTTGGGACGAGTTCCAGGATGTGCCCCGTCAGGCCCTGAGAGAACGTTGGGCTTCCGATAACATCACGGGAAGGACTGCGACTCGTTTACGACATCGCCCGGCACTCACAAACCCTTTAGGATCGCAATTTTCCGATGATGATGCTCAGCGGTGAAGGCGTAGGAATGATGTGCTCGAGTTCAAAACCTACCTGATCGTACAAACTCCGGAACTCGGAGGCCGTCCGCTCGCGCCCGCTCGTGGTCACAAGCATATTGATGTCCATCCACTAGCCTGTATCGTAATCTGCGGTCTCGGGGATTACCCACTCGACGAGCACCAATCGGG
>DASQLD010000621.1:0-9417 GCA_035630195.1 Bryobacteraceae bacterium | reverse complement strand
CTGCGTGCTTACTGTCAGCAGGCCGTCTGCAGTCCATCGCGATCATCCCTGTTGACGGGGCGCCGCCCCGATACGACGGGCATCTACGAATTGGAAACGCACTTTCGAAAGAACCTGCCGGACGTCGTGACCCTTCCTCAGTTATTCAAGAACAATGGCTATGTCACCACGGGACTCAGCAAGATCTATCACGGCACCCTTGATGACGCAGACTCCTGGAGTATCCCGAGCTGGAATCCCGGACACGCTGCCGCATGGAACACTCCCGAGAATGCACAGATCGCGCAAAGTAAAGCGGACGGTATTCGCGCGGGAGGATGGCGAGTCAAGCCGCCTCCGGGGAAGCCGGGCACACGCGGACCGGCATGGGAAATGCCCGATGTTCCTGACAGCGAACTACCCGACGGGAAGACCGCCGACACTGCAATCCGTGCAATACAAACTCTGAAAAGTCGGCCCTTCTTTCTGGCGACCGGCTTCTTGAAGCCACACCTCCCGTTCATCGCGCCAAAGCGATACTTCGATCTATACCCGAAGGAAAAGATCCGTGTCACCGATTTCGAGCCGCCGCCCGAGAACGCCCCACCGATTGCCTTCCATAACTTCGGCGAGCTGCGAAACTATGGCGACATCCCGGCTTCGGGACCTGTATCGGAGGAAAAAGCTCGCGAACTTGTGCGCGCTTATCGAGCTTCGATCACTTACACCGACGCGCAGATCGGCCGAGTGATCGATGAACTCGATCGCCTGAAGCTTCGCGATAGCACCATCGTCATCGTCTGGGGCGATCACGGTTACCATCTCGGCAATCATGGATTATGGGCGAAACACTCAAACTTCGAGCGCGCGACCCATGTGCCCCTCATCATCAGCGTTCCAGGACAACCGTCGTCCGGCAAAACAACCGAGGCGCTGACGGAGTTCGTGGATATTTCTCCAACTCTCACCGAACTCTGCGGACTAAAGTTGCCAAATGGTCTCGAAGGAACGAGTTTCGTCCCGATCATCGAGAATCCGAAGCGCAAGTGGAAAACGGCGGCTTTCAGTCAGTATCCTCGGCCGACACCGGCCGGCCGTGCAATGGGCTATTCGATGAGAACGTCACAGTATCGATATACCGAGTGGATCACGGAGGATCGCAAGATAGTGGCGCAAGAGCTTTACGATTACAAGAACGATCCTGACGAAAGGATCAACAGGGCGTCATTCCCCGACAATGCAAAGCTAGTCGCAAAGCTCTCCGAGCAGTTGAAGGCGGGATGGAAAGCGGCAAGGCCTTAAGGAGTCTGTCCGAGAAGATCGCGGAAGCGCAGAAACCACTCCGGCCCTATTTTGTCGGCCTTCGATGCGCACCACTGCTGTAGTGTCGGAGTCTTAGAAACTTGCAGGAGCTTCGTTGTAACCACAGATTTCGATAGAGCCAGATACTGTAAGCTATTCCGACGGACGAAAGCCCTCGCATTCACGATCGGCTTTCCTGCAGGCTCAGCAGATCCGCACAAGACTGCGCGCATCGGCCGCAGAACCGAGGCGTCAGACCGCTCCGTGATCTCTGGCAGTGCGGCGCTCTTCGGTGACACATCAGGAAGCACTGCATCCAGAATGCGAACTTCCATGGGATACGTAAACCAGTCATCGGCGTACCCGATCCAAACCTGTGGCTCTACTTTGATGCGATCAACCTCGGCGTTGCGCGCAACCCACATGTCCAGCCAGAACGTTACAGCGGTTTGTCCCGGTATCGTTTCACTTTCGGGAAAGACCCCTTCATATGGGATCTTCACTGGCTCCAGTCCATCCGGTATCCATTGATTGCCGTGCTTCTCGAAACGCTCTTTGTACAGCGTCGCCTTTACGGCATTCTCGGGATTCTGGCCGATGTCAAGAATGTATTTTCCAGGTTTGTCCATCGTGACGACAATCCGAAGCGAAGAGAATGCATTGCGAGGCGCTCCAGGAGACAGGATGTGTCGGGGTTCGCCAGGACCTTTGTCCTGGGCCACGATCTGACCGAAGGGGTCGATTCGTGTGAACTCGCTATAAACCTTCAAATTGTGGATCTGCGCCAAGCAGGGAAGGGCAGCGACGATAGCGATAGCAAATATCTTCATTCCCCGCGCCTCAGAACCAACGCGGAGTTTTTACTCCCGAATGCAATGCAGTTAGCCACGGCGTATTCGATTTCCATCTTACGACCAGGCTCGGTAACATAATCGAGATCGCACTCGGGATCGGGATCGTCGACATTGATGGTTGGGGGAAGCACGCCATCCCGCATCGCGAGTAAGGTCGCCGCCACTCCAGCAGCACCGCAAGCCCCTTGTGGGTGCCCGATGATACTCTTGACGGACGATCCCGGCAGCCGGTTGGCGTGAGCCCCGAAGGCCAGCTTGACCGCACGTGTTTCGATCCGGTCGTTCAACTCGGTTGACGTGCCATGGTACTGAATATAGTCGATCGCCCCAGCGCTTACATCGGCGTCTTCTAACGCCAAGCCGATTGCGCGGGCTGGTTCCTCGCCGCATTCTTCTAAACGAACCCGATGAAACGCCTCGCATGTCGAGCCGTAGCCGGCGATCTCCCCATAGATCTTTGCTCCCCGAGCAAGAGCATGTTCCCGTTCCTCAAGGACTAGGAACCAGGCGCCCTCCGCCAACACGAAGCCATCGCGATCGCGCGAGAACGGGCGCGAACCACGCGCGGGATCGTGATTCCAGCGGGACGTCATGATCCGCATCAATTGGAAGCCGCGAATGATCAGTGGCGCGATCGGAGAATCTGTACCCCCGGCGATCGCATATTCGAGTCCGCCGCGTTCAACTTCACGGGCCGCGTACCCGATCGCGTCAGTCGACGAAGTACACCCGGTCGAGACGATATGGCTGAGACCCCGAAAGCCGAACCGCATCGAAACTTCACTGGCTAACGTGCCCGGCGTCGATGTAGGGATTACGTAGACGCTGCACTGTTTCTGACGGCCTTCATAGTAGAAGCGATACTGTTCCTCGGTCCAATCCTGTGCGCAGCCTCCCGATCCCGTATATACCCCGATCCGCCGTAATTCCTCACGATTCATGGTCTTGACATCGAGCCCTGCGTCGTCAACCGCCTCCGATGTAGCGGCGATGGCCATCAGCGCCGCCCGGGGAATATGAGGCCGATCCTTCGGCGTCGTCCAGGCATCTTCCGCGAAGTCAGTTGCTTCTCCCGCAATCTGGACGAGCATACAATCCGGGTCGAAACGAGTGATCCGACCGACTCCGCTCTCTCCCTGTCGAATGGCGCTCCAGTATGCCTCCCGGCCGATGCCATTCGGGGCAATTGCGCCGATTCCGGTCACAACAACTCGTCTTTTCATGCGGTACGGTACGCTGATTTCATGGATGCGGCGGAACAGCGCGCTGGCGGGAAGTCCGGGTGGGACCTTCTAATCGGTCTGCAATTGGGCGTCATGGGCGGCGTTCTCATGCTAGCGTGGTATGCCCTGATATCTCCGGTTTTGGGAAATCCATGGTGGCTGATTATCAATGCGTCTGCTTCGCGCTTCTACAATTTTCGCGAAGTGAACGCCGGTCCGGGTGTCGTGACTCTCGTAGGTGTCGCGATGCAAATCGTGACTTCGGGTCTCGTGGGCTGCTTCAGCGGAGTCCTGACACCCGGCGGTCGCTTATGGGGCATCGCAGCAGCCACCGCCTGGTATCTTTTCTGTTTCTTCTTTCTGTGGAAGCGAGTGGCGCCTTTGTTGATGACGCAAAGTATCCAACCTGTTCTGTGGGCAGGATACTTCGTCTTCGGATCCGCCCTCGGTTGGCACCACCACCTTGTTCAACAGAAACACGTCAAGGCGCCACCCGAAGTCCTGGCCGGGTAATCGGTACTTGTACTACATCCTTACCGTACTTCTTTAGCTCGTCCTTGAACTTTGCAGCATTCCCAAGCAATAGAAAGGTCAGATTGTCGGAACCATAGTATGTCTTGATGATCTGATTCGCGCGCTCCATCGTCACCGCGTCGATGCTGGAGAAGAGATCATCCACATCCCCACGATTCAAATCGTTCAATTCAATCTCGGTGAGAATGTTGACCAACTGATCGGGTGTTTCAAGACGGCTCGTCGGGTATGTACCTTTAAGGTATTGCTTGGCGGACGCGAACTGCTCCTCAGAGATCCCCTTTTCCTGCAGTCGACGAAGCAGAACCAAGGCAAGATCGATCGCCTTTCCCGTTGTTTCTGTCTTCGTGAAGCTTGCAATCGTGATTCTTCCCGGTAAATGCGTCTGGTCGAATCGAGAAGAAGCGCCGTAGGTCAAGCCGCTATTCACTCGCAGTTCATCGTTCAGGATCGAGGTGAAGCGGCCGCCGAATATCGTATTCACTACCCACAGCGGTACTCGATCGGGATGGCGACGGTCGATGCCGGGTTGCCCTATCAAGAACGATGTCTGTGTAGCGTCAGGCTTGTCGACTACTCCGATCCTCATGCCTTTGGCTTGTGCGGCAGGAGGTTGCTTCCACTGATAAGCAGTTCCGGGGGGAACCCTTGCGAAGGCTTCGGACAAGGTCTTGCCGGCGATAGCCGGATCGAGATCACCGGCGACGGCCACAATCATGTTTCGTCCCACGAACATTCGCTTGTGAAACTCTGCAATTTCTTTCTGACCGATTCGCGCATAGGTTAACTCATCTGCCGGCCGTCCGTAGGGATGGTTCGGACCATAATAAAAAGCCCGATAATACTCCGAGGCAACCCGGTCAGGATAGTCCTTTAGCGCCCTCGCGCTGTCGACGTACTGCGCAACCACCTTTTTCATTTCCGCGTCGACAAATGCCGGATTTAGAACAGCGTCCATAAGCAGGTCAAGTCCTGCTCCCAAATCTTTAGACAGAAACTCCGCGTATAGATTCATCGACTGCATGTCAGCGCTGGTGTCAAACGATGCGCCGAGGCTGTCCAGTTGCTGTGAAAACTGATCGGCCGTTCTCTTGGCTGTGCCGCGGCGGAGAGCTTCTGCTGTAACATCGGCGATTCCCGACAACTCCGCCGGTTCCGCTTCGGCGCCACCTTTGAAAACAACTTTGATCGTCACCAGCGGAACGTCTTTTCGCGGCATCATATCGAGGACAGCGCCGTTCCCTAGGACCTGGCGGGAGTACTGCGGAAGTCGAACTTGCGCATTCGACGATGCCACGATTGCAGTCGTTAGCAGTATCAGCGGTCTCACTTTTCGACCTCCGGTATGAGCGTAGCGATGGTGCGCTGTTTCTCACCCAGATACTGCTTGGCGACGCGCAACACATCAGCTGCTGTCACCGCTTCGTAGCGCGTGGGCGTATCGTACATAGCCTGATATGAGCCCAGGTAAATTTCGGCAGTCCCAAGCTGATTCGCGCGACCGGAAATCGTCTTCAACTCCCGATAGAAGTTCGTAAGCAATTGGTTCTTGGCCTTCCGAAGTTCGTCCGCCGGAACTTCCGTTGTCCGAACTTTTTCTAATTCTTCAAACAGCACTTTCTCTGCTTTCGAAACGTCGACGCCCGCGCGAGGCCGAACGTAGCAGATGTATTGACCTGCATCGAGGAGCCCGTCCGCTTCGGTGGTGGCGCTCAGGACGAGTTGATCGCGATCGACCATGCGCGAATAAAGACGGGAACTGCGGCCTTCTGACAAAATTGCCGACAACACTTCAAGCGCCGCCATGTCTTTGTGCGATTTGTTCGGAATGTGATAGCTGACCAGCAGGAATGGCAGTTCGGACTGTTTGGTGATCGTCACCCGGCGTTCGCCTATCTGTGGCGGCTCGACGGTGCGAACGGGAGGTGGAGGTTCTTGTCTGGGAATCGGCTCCATGAATTCCTTGGCGAGTTTCAGCACCTCGTCCCCGGTTACGTCACCAACCACGACGATGATGCAGTTGTTGGGCGCGTAGCCCATTTTGAAATGCGCCTTCAAATCTTCCATCGACCAGCTCTTGATGTCGGAAGGCCAGCCGACAACAGGCCAACCGTAGGGATGCGCGGTATAAGCTGCGGCATTGAGCTGCTCCTCGAGGAGGCCATAGTTGCTGTTGTCCGTGCGTGTAAGACGTTCCGATGCCACCACGCCTCGCTCGCTCTCGATGATCTTAGGGTCGAATGCCAGATCGCGAATTCGGTCGGCTTCCATGTCGAACATTAGCCGCATTGCCGATTTCGGAAACCAATCGGTGTAAACCGTGAGATCCTGCGTCGTGTAGGCGTTGTTGTTTCCGCCTGCCTTTTCCATCTCGATGTCGAATTGCTTGGGTCCGAACTTCTTCGCCCCGTTGAACATCATGTGTTCGAAGAAATGAGATATCCCTGTTGTGCCTGGCCGTTCATTCCGCGATCCAACTTTATAGAAAAGGTACATAGCCACGTTCGGTATGTCATGATCCTCTTCGATGATGATTTTCATCCCGTTGGATAACGTGTGCGTGCGGATCGAGCTCTGATCGATCGCCGCCAGCAGGACAGGAAAGACGAGAAGCGCGGCTGCAGGCCTCATGCGTGTTGCCTCATGCGTGTTAAGGTACCACCGGTATGGACGTGTGTGTCTACGGAAGGTTCCGTACCATGACATTCGAAAGGTCTCTGACGACGCTCACGATAGAATGAAACCTGAGCGCGTGACGATTCCCACTGCTGACTCCCCGTTCCGATTCGTTATTTCCGCCACGTTTACGGCTGAACCGTTGCGACCGGTTATTGCATTCTGGGGATCCCAACTCAATAGTAATTTCGACATTCGGTTTGCCCCATATAACCAGATTGCCCAGAGCCTTCTCGATCCGGGGAGCGAACTTCGGTTGAACAGTCATGGTGTGAACATCGTTCTGGCTCGTCTCGAAGATCTAGGTCAATTTCAAGCGGATGCGCCCGATGCGCTTCCCCGCCTCGAAGAAAATGTCCACGCTCTGGCACAGCAGATCCGGGATGTGGCGCCGGCGTTGGCCGCGCCCTTGATTTTTTGCTTGTGTCCGTCCTCCCCGGCATTTCTCGATACGCCGGAACGGCACGCTTTCAAAAAGCGAATGCTGGCATTTCTGTCCGCTGCTCTCGACCAGACGCCCGGTGTACAGCTATTGCAATATGAGCAGATCGACTGGCTGTACCCCGTCGACGGTCGTCACGATCCTGAAGCGGAGCGGCTTGCAAAGATCCCTTATTCCGAGGTTTACTTTTGCGCGTTAGGAACGGCATTAGTTCGGTACACCCACGCATTATTCCTGCCTCCGTTCAAGGTGGTCGCACTCGATTGCGACAACACATTGTGGCGCGGTATCTGTGGAGAAGACGGACCTGAGAACGTTCAGATCGATGCTCCCCGTCGAGCCCTGCAAGAGTTCATGGTGGATCAACGCGAAGCCGGAATGCTGCTGACCTTGGCCAGCAAAAACAACGAGCAGGACGTGCTGGATACGTTCGCCGCGCATCCTGAGATGCCGTTGAACTTGCGCCACTTCGTTTCCTGGCGGTTGAACTGGGAGTCCAAGGCTGACAATCTCATTTCGCTTGCAGACGATCTGGGACTGGGTCTCGACAGCTTCATCTTCGTCGATGACAACCCGAAAGAATGCGCGGAAGTCGACGGTTCACTTCCGCAGGTGCTGTCCCTCGCGCTACCTGATCCGATCGAGCGTACGCCCGAGTTTCTGAAGCATGTCTGGGCTTTCGATCATCCGGTCGTAACCGAGGAGGACCAGAATCGTAACGCCTACTACGCGCAACAACAGGAATTCGGCGCTGAGGCGCATCGGGCTGCAAGCCTGGAAGAGTTCATGGGGTCGCTCGATCTTCGGGTGTCGATATACCCGAGTTCGGCGGCAAAACTGCCAAGGATAGCGCAGCTGACCCAACGAACGAATCAGTTCAATCTCACGACGATACGTCGTACTGAAGCCGAGATTCAGTCGCTCGACAACGAGGTCTTCACCCTCGACGTGAGCGACCGTTTTGGCGATTACGGTCAAACCGGCGTGATCATTTGTAAGCCCGAGCCTCAAGGCCTGTTGGTCGATACCTTCCTGCTGAGTTGTCGCGTTTTGGGCCGTGGTGTCGAGCACCGCGTCGCAGCATGGCTTGGCGAGCATGCGCTCTCTCGCGATCTATCGGACGTGGTTTTCCGCTATGAACGAACCGCGAAGAACTCGCCGGCTCGAGATTTCCTTGAAAGCATCGAAGGCGGCGAGAGAACCCCGGAAGCGAATGGATTCGTGCTCCGTATACCCGCCGCTGAGCTTGCACGCCTAAAGTGGAAAGCCTCAAAGCATGCGCAGACAAAGCCCAGCGCAAGTCGGAACGCGACCAAGTCGCAGCGAAGAACAGTCGACTACGCCTGCATAGCCAGGGAATTAGCCAGCGCCGGCAGCATCCTCCGGGCAATGCGCGCCAGCCACACTCCGGCAGAGTTAGCCGAGGAAATGACCGAAACGGAAGAGCAACTCGCTCGTATTTGGGCCGACTTACTCGCCCGTCCCTCGGTATCGCGTGGCGATAATTTCTTCGATCTTGGTGGTCACTCCCTGGTGGCAGTTTTACTCTTGCTGCGGATCAGGGAAAACTTCGGAGTCGAACTTTCCATCGATGATGTTTACTCCGGAACGTTGACATTGGCCGATCTTGCGGCACGGATCGAAACCGCGCAGTTGGGTGGCGTCGATCCGGACGAGTATGCAGCTCTGCTCGCCGAAATCGAGGGTATGTCGGATGAGGAAGCCCGTCAACTTCTTGCCACGGAAGACCCCGCGAGCTGATGCGGGTTTTACTGACGTCGAATGCATCTTACGACCCACCACGCGGCGGTTCGACCCGCAGTAATCTGATCTGGCTGAAGCATCTTGCCGAATCAGGACACGAATGCCGCATTGTCTGTCCTGCAGATCGAGACGCTCCGGATGCGCACTCGACGATTCAACAAAAACTTGAGGTCTATAGTGTCCAGCGGCTGAGTAGCCGGACAGGGATACTGTCCGATCACATAAAAGACTTCCAACCGGATTGGGTACTGGTGTCGTCGGAAGATCTCAGTCACGTGCTTCTGCGAGAAGCCAGCAAGACGGCTGGTGATCGTCTCATCTATCTTGCTCACACCCCCCAGTGGTATCCGTTCGGTCCGGCGAGCTGGCATGCCGACATGCAAGCCACGCGGATTGTTCGACAAGCTGCCGGTGTAGTGGCCATCAGCCACGCGATGGCATCGTACATTGAGACTCACTGTGGCGCCCACCCCACCGTGATTCATCCGCCGATGTACGGTCTTCCTCCTTATCCGAGATTCGGATCGTTTGAAGAAGGCTATGTGCTGATGGTTAATCCATCCGTAGTCAAGGGCATCTCAATCTTTCTAGCGCTTGCGGAGCAATTTCCTGATACGCTCTTTGCCGGTCTTACAGGTTGGGG
>DASQLD010000620.1:0-4073 GCA_035630195.1 Bryobacteraceae bacterium | reverse complement strand
CTTCTTCGCCTCCGTGAGAACCTTCAGCCGATCCCGTTCCTTCTGGCCCATCTCGAACCTGTCCTCTTGCATCCAGACCTGAGTCTGTCAACAGGACATTCCTACTTCGCTCGATTAGGACATTTCTACTTCGCTGCGACACTCGATCGCCCGTTCAGCGGATGCGGGAGGAGCGGGTGATAGAATCACGGCAATCCGGAGGTTGTTTATGCGTACCCTGACTAGACGCGTGTGTGTGTGGATGAGCTCACTACTCCTGGTTCCGGCGTTGGTCGGTCAGACCTTTACGGCCAACGTGACGGGTGTTGTTTCAGACCCGGCCGCCGGCGCAATCCCCGACGCTAGTGTCCGGCTGGAAAACGTAGGGACGCGTGATCGTCGTGAGGTGAAGACAGGACCGGAAGGAAGATTCACTTTCTCGCAACTTCAACCCGGTGTGTACGAGCTTCAGGCTGAAGCAGTCGGATTCAAAACGTTCGTGCACCGCGGGATCAATCTGATTGCAGGGCAGTCTGCAGCCGTGAACGTTGAAATGCAGATTGGCGCGGTCTCGCAGCAAGTGGAAGTAAGCGCACTCGTTGTTCAGGTCGACACGCAGACGGCCAACCAGTCGGTCACGATGTCGCGCGACATGGTGTTGAATCTTCCGACGAACCTTCGAAGTCCGTTCACGATGGTGCACGCCACCGCCGGCATTACGGCCCCTGCGACGGGCATCTCCCAATCAACCGCGGATCAGAATCAGGATCGTTTTGGTATGAATGGCGGGCGCAGCACGACTACGGGAGTCATGATCGATGGGGTCAATGCTTCCGCCGGCAATAGCTGGAATGGGCTGCTCATTTCTCCGGCAATTGATTCGGTCCAGGAGGTGCAGGTCATTCGCAATGCGTACGATGCGCAATTCGGTCGCTCTGGCGGCGGTATGGTGAGCATCGTTACCAAAGGCGGCGGTAGCGAATTCCATGGCACTGTCTTCGAGTTTCTACGGAACTCGGCGCTGGATGCGAACTCGTGGGCAAACAACCGCGGCAATGTTATGAAGCCGCAGTTCCAGCGAAGTCAGTTCGGCGGAAATGCAGCGGGACCGATCTGGTCCTCGAAGCGGCTTTTCTTCTTCGGTGGTTACGAAGGTCTGAGACAGGGCTCGCCGAGTACATCGACAGTTACACTTCCTACTGCTCTCGAACGGCAGGGTGATTTTTCACAAACGTATAACTCGAACGGCAGTCTGTCTGTTATCTACAACCCGTTCTCGATCCGGCCGAACCCGAGTGGAACGGGATTCATTCGCGACGCATTTCCGGGAAACAGGATTCCGGCCAACCTTCTGGACCCAGTAGGTCTGCAGGCGGTGGCTCTGTATCCTGAACCCACAGGTCCGGGTGACTCGTTTACGCATGCGCGCAACTACATAAAAGGTGGTAAGGGCACGACGATCAGTGATCGCTCTGATATTCGCATCGACTGGGCAGCGAGTGAAAAGTACACAATGTTCTGGCGGTTGTCGAAGGCTTGGCGGCAGGAAGGACGACCGCCGGATGGTGTATGGCAATCGCTCACGGGTACGGGTCCTATCAGCGGGAATCCACGGTACCAGGTTTCGCTAGCCAACACCTTCCTGCCAGAGCCGACATGGGTCATCAACGTGATCGGCGCCTTTGGAAGCTGGACCGAACGGCAACGTTCGCCTACCTATGGGCAGGATGGCACTGATATTGGATTGCCTGCATCGTTTGTGAGCCAGTTGGACGTCCCGACGATCCCGCAGTTCACGATGGGAAACTATTCGAATATCAGCCACTCACGCGAGCTCAACCTTATCAGCCGCGTTGCCAATATTCAGGTGAACGCGACGAAGGAACTGGGAGCCCACAGTCTGAAGTTCGGTTTCACGCGCGACGCGAGCATCAGCACCGGCGGCGGCTTATTCTCGGCAGATTTCACGTTCTCACGAGGAATGACGGCCGGCCCAACCGCACAGCCGAACAGCACGACATCGGGAAATGAGATCGCTTCGCTGCTTCTGGGCACTGGCGCGGGCGGTAACGTACAGAAGCCGGCGCTGTTATCGATAACCCGGCTGTATTACGGCTGGTATTTTCAAGACACGTGGCGTATTTCGAAGAGGATCACGATCAACCCTGCCCTGCGGTACGAGATGCACCGGCCGGCGACAGAACGCTACAACCGGTACAGCAATTTCGCTTACGACGTGGAGAACCCGCTTGGTAGCCAAGTGGGCATGAACCTGCGAGGCGGGCTGGTGTTCCTGGACGAAGACAACCGATTTTCGTGGAATCCACGCTATATGGATTTCGCTCCGCGGTTCGGCATGTCGGTTCAATTGACGGAGAAGCTCGTACTGCGCACGGGATATGGTTTGTTCTATCCGACGCAGACCGGGACAGGCGATGCGACCGGCTTCTCAGCTACCACTCCGTGGACCTACAGCCAAGGAGGCGATGCTATTACACCTCAGGACTTGCTGCGAGATCCTTACCCCAGAGGATTGGTTCCCGCACTGGGTAATACGGCCGGATTACAAACTAACCTGGGCCTGAGTGTCGGAGGCTATCAGCGCGATCATCCAAACGGCTACATGCAGAATTACAGCGCTGATTTTCAGTACGACCTGGGTAAGTCTACCGTTATCGAGTTTGGCTATGCCGGACATCAGGGCCGCAAACTGGTTTACGGGGTAACGCTCAACGACAATCAGCTGCCCACGGAGTTACTGGCGTTGGGTTCACAGCTTGATTCCCGCGTGCCGAATCCATTCTTCGGTTACATCACGAATGGCAATCTGGCAACAGCCACCCTTCCCTACCACCGACTGCTTCGTCCTTACCCGCAGTTCGACGCGGTCAATCGCAACGGCCAGACTTCCGGCGGCAGTTCGAGCTACAACGCCATGCTGTTGAAACTCTCCAAGCAGTTTTCCGGTGGCCTCATGCTGATCAGCAGCTATCAATGGTCCAAGGCCATCGATAACATCGCTGAGACGGAGCCAAGTCCCGGTGGAGCGGCGGACGGGTTTCGCGACAACCGCAACTTCCGTATTGAACGGTCTCTTTCCGCGCACGATCTTCCGCACAGCTTTGTCAGTGCGTTTGTCTATGAGCTTCCGGTTGGCAGGGGGAAGGCTCTGGGCAATGACATGAACCGTGTTGTGAACGCGATCATCGGGGGCTGGCAGACATCGGGAATTGTGCGTTTGTCGAGCGGTTTGCCGGTGCGGCTAACAGCTCCTAGTCTTATCAGCCAGTACGGCTTCGGGACTCAGTTGCCGAACATAACCAATGGCGCGGATGTTCACGTGGAAAATCGCACGCCCGAGCGATGGTTCAACACGTCCGCCTTTTCTGCTCCGGCGCCTTATACGATCGGAAACTCGCCTCGCCGACTGACGGAGCTCCGCGCGGACACCCAGAAGAACATCGATTTCTCATTGGCGAAGAACTTCCGCTATGGGGAACGACTTAAACTGCAATTCCGCGCTGAGGCATTCAACATGACCAACACGCCGCAATTCGGTTGGCCGGATACGAGTTTTGGAAGCAATACGTTTGGCGTGGTCAGCGGCACAATGAATATCGGACCGCGGAACGTTCAGTTTGGCCTAAAGGTAGACTTCTGAGATCCGATGAAAGCTAGTTGCGGATTATCTCTGGCGCGCAGTCGATCAGAAAGGCATCGTCATCGATATTCTCGTGCAGGCAAAGCGCGCCGCTCCGAAGATCTTCCGCCGAAAGCCATTTCGGCGTAAGCCTCGGCCCTATTCCTCTTGTCACAGATTAGAACGTAAATGCCATTCCCACCGTGTAGCGCTGCAGACGGAATTTCGCCAACACGCGGTCGCGGGTGATCTCGTAGTCATACGTGGGATCGAACTCGGCAGCGACTGCGTCCGCATAGCTGTCTCGAACGAATTCAGGATCCTTGCTCCAGGTTCCGCGAAAATCTGCGCGCAACGTGATGCGCGGGTGAACTCGGAATTTGATCCCCGCTCCGTATTGCAGCCCCACTTGATAAATGCCGCCTCCATCCAATGGTGGGGTTCGGCCGAAGTC
>DASQLD010000619.1:0-6548 GCA_035630195.1 Bryobacteraceae bacterium | reverse complement strand
GGACGGCATGCGATAAAGCTCACCACACCGCAAAGAATGACGGCCGAAGCCCACCTCATACCGAGTTCAGAAGAGAGTTTCCTTCCATCCACGCCGGCTTTTCGATGCCGAATAACGACAGCGCCGTTGGCGCCATGTCCTCGATTCCAGGATCGGCCGCGTCTATCCGTCCGTTCGTGAACAACACGCCGGGCACGAGTTGTGGATCCACGCAGTGGTCGCCACTCCAAGCCTTGTCGTTGTCCTCGAATACGTCTTCGCGCACCCGGCCGATAGCCGCGTCCCATGATGCGCGGTAGCCATCGCTATATCCGACAATCAAATCCGGCGCCGAGTCCAGATATGGACCAGAGTACAAAGACGAACTCATGTAGACGTGTTGAATAGCCACGCTATTGTCGGTATCGCGTAGCCCGCCGAGTTTCGCAACAATCTCGGATTTGAGGGTTTCGATATCCCCGGCCGCAACGATCCCGGAAGCCTCACGGCCTTTTACGTTGAGGTACAACCCACCCAGACCTAACGCATACGCGCGAGTCCGGCTCCAGTCGACACCTTCGAAATACTTTCCGCTTTCGGCTGCGCCATCGTGGAGCGTCAAGTAGCCATTTTGCCGCAGCCACGCATTCAGGTCGACGCCCCGGCGAAAGGAACAAAAGCCGTGATCCGAGAGAACGAAGAAAGCCGTGCGATCGTCCACATACTTCATCGTTTCTCCGACGATTCTATCCATGTCTTTGTACATGCGTTCGATTACGTCGGCATGCGGGCCAACCTCCCGGCCATCGACATAGCGGTAGAACATGTGCTGCACGCGATCGGGTGTGTCGAAAACACAGGCTACGACACCACGCCGAGTCCGATCGAGCGCGCTAAAAAACATTTTCTCACGTTCCTGTTTGATGGACTCGACCTGATCGAGGAAGCCTCCTTCATCGATGACACGCTCATTCAGCGCCCAGGTATCCTCAGCCATTCCAACGGTCGCGAATGGACCCAGTAACTTCGATAAGTAGATCGCGTAATACCGTGGATGGCTGATGGGCAGAGCAGGATTCTCCGGGTCGATTTGAATCGGAGTAGCGTAGAGGGTGGTTTCCTCGCCACTTCCCATGAGCAGAAATCGAACGATGCCATCGGCGGAGACACCAGGCGCGCTTTGAAACGAGACGCGAATCCACGGTGTGTATTGCCGGTTTTTCAGCGGATAACAGGAACCATCGATCTCGATGGACTCGTCCGCAATCCGAAAGGGAATGGCGATTCCGCCAGGTCCTTCGAGCTCACCGCGCAGTGTACGCCCCTCCTTCCGCAGCAGATAGCGGCTGCCTCCTTCTAAATCGCCCTGGAACTCGCGTGTACTGAACCAGGAGAAGCTTCCCTGCGTTCCGCGCAGGTCCGGCGTGCACATTGCGGAAAGAAGGCGCCCATTGAACTCCTCGGCAGGAAACGTAATCGGAACGCGAAGTATCGTGCTGGTGATGGCGTGCTCGCCCAAGATGGTCCAAAACGGTTTACTTTTTCGGTACAGGTCGACGACGGGCTTCGATATCGGGATCGACCAGCGGCCAAATCGAATATGCCTCCGCGGAGGGTGTACTTCCGCGCTCGAGAGTCGAGGAGCATACGATTGCAGATCGCGATTGAGAAAGTCGAAGATGTTATGCTTCGCGGGATTCACGCCGGTAGCGAATGTCGACCATGCCACAGGAGAGAGAGCCGGGAACGTAGTCCGCAGCCGCCGGTAGGATCCTGAGGCGGCGAGCTTCGCCAGGTTTGGAAGCTTGCCTTCCGCCATCAACCGCTCAGCACGCTTCGGGTCGAAACCATCGAGTCCCAGAAAAATGACTTTCTGCGCTTTGGCCCGCCGGTAACCGCGCCGGCCACGCACGACCATCCACATCATGCGGAACGGCCAACTGATCAACGAACTTGTCGCCAGAACTAACGAGGCGAAGAAAGTCAGAAAAGATCCAAGGACAGCAAAGCCGGCGCCGGGACCGATGTACATCAGCGCAGTTTCCCTTCTACAAAAGGAACTTCCATGACCTTGTCATGGTGTACGGGGCCATGGCCGAAATAGCCGTCCTCCCCGAACAATTCCCCATGATCGGATGTGATCGTGACATACGTGTCGTCCGGAACCAGATCAAACAATTCTTCGACGACGCGATCGAGGTATCGTACCGCCTCGACTTGACGATCCTGCAGTTCGGCGAGCTTCGATTCTGAAAACATTCGACTCTTCTTCGCGCGAATCTTTCCTCCAACCACCAGCTCATCTAAATGCTTGAACACGCCGTGTACACCGCTGATCTTCGGCCATTTCTCTTCGGGCTCGCCGGGAAGCGCATAGGGGTAGTGAGTTTCACCGACGTTGAGGAGATAAAAACACGGTTGGTGCTCGTCAAAGGACATGCGCCGTAGCATCGCTCGCATGTCATTGTGTTTGGGCATAAGCTCGAAGGTATCGAAGCCAGTATTGATCGGGGTCGCCGGATTCAGCACGGGTAGTGAGACCATCGCATGGGTTCGATACCCGAGTTGCTGCAACAGAACCGGAAGAGACAGCCTGGGGATAAAGGATCGAAACTCGAGGCCGGTACTGCCGAGGCGCTCGTTAAACCGGAGAAAGTCCGTCTGATAATAGTCCGATGCGTAAACGTGGCGAGGGTTCTTGTGAGGCATCAGCCCCATCAGCAGGTTGTAGTGCGATGGCGCCGTCCAAGTCGCATAGGACCAGCGCTGCTCTACCTTGCCGAGTTTCCGGATTACATTCGGACGCGCGCGAGAGAACGAATCATAGCGGCAGCTATCGAACACGACAAGAATGTAATTGTTGTGCCCTCGCGGCACGCAAAGCCTCCTGATTGTTGGTTCTGATGATAGCGCAGACCGGCAGATCCATTGGCTTGGGCAATGGCAATCGCACTTCGCCGAAGCGGGGTGAAACCCACAAGTAGGCGAATAAGGGCGCGAATACTATTTGTCATACATAATATTGACAGATAGTTACTCTCTCTCGTGTTAGTTTCGTGACCTGAGGAGAGTTCCCCATGTCCGTCTCGCTCCCTGTATATGTGCTCGCCGCGTTGCTGACCTTTGCGGCGTACTCCCAAACAACCAGCGGCTTTATAAGCGGTCAGGTTACGGACCCACAAGGCTCTGTGATGCCGAACGCGACTGTGACCCTCACACAAGAGCTGACACGCGTCCGGCAGGTGTCGGAAACGAACTCCGAGGGAGTGTTCACGTTTCCGAACGTTTTACCGGGCATGTACAGCGTCTCGGTTGAAGCCAGTGGATTCAAACGTCTCGACAAGAAAGGCGTCGTGCTGAATGCGGCGCAGAAAGTGTCCGTTGGAACGTTGACGATGCAAGTGGGCAATGTGACCGAGTCCGTGACTGTTGTCGCGTACCCGGCCCACCCGCACGCCTGGCGCTTCGTCCAGTTCCTTGATCCCTTGAATGATCGCCCGCCTCGATACGCCAGTCTGACGGGAGACTTCGGATGTCCCTCCAAAGCCAATCGTCAGGCTCTCGCTGGCCGCGACGAGCCTTCTCATACGCTCGTCGAGATACGGAGCTAACTTTTCAAAACGGGTTCGGATTGCGTCCGCTCCAGCCACCAAGACAAATATAAAACATTTCAGCCCAGAAGTGTTCCAGTTGTTTTGTGACAGGCCCTGGTTACCCGCGCAACCGTTGGTGGCGAGACGTGAGGGATGGCGGAGACAAAAGGCCTCGGCTGTACCTGAGTGGTGGCCTCGGCTCTGGGAGTCGGCCCCGCTTCACTTAGGGCGGTCAACCGATCTATTGGCGGGGCGTGTCACCCGATAAAGAAGCCATGCCCCGCCGACGATTGCACCGACAATTAGAAACTCCATACCTACTTATTACGATATCGGCAGCGTGCAGCAAAAAAGCCAGATCTGGTGCTTACCGGTCCGAGCCATTATGTACCCAGCCATACGCATGACTCAAACGCCAGCACGCGGGACATACGGGTGAACATTAGGTCGAACGAAAGACGAATGAATATGAACCGTCGGCACGGTACGTGTCACGCTTCCGGCCCGGAGGGGTTCCGTGGGTGGTCGCGTGCAGTCTAGGCGGTGAGGGTTCTTGTTGCACCCATGGCACCATAAGTTATTGAAAACAAAATCAGGGTCACTGTGGAAATCTGTGGAAATCAGCATAGGTTGCACGCTGAGTGACTTTTATGCTTGTAAGTTATTGATTCTAAATGGCGGTGAGGGTGGGATTCGAACGCAGGACCGCCTCTGTCTGTCTGCAAGATACAGATTCGACATTGCCAAGATTGCCAAAGTTGCCATCCTCGCCGCCGACCATTGCACGCTATTGCACGCTGCCTCGTGGGGTGCGGATCATGCAGTCCGACTGACGCAGCCCGGCTGCTCATCACCTTGAAAGGGTGATCTAAGCTGCCGATGGCTGCTTTCCTATCCAGAGGCCTGGAATCTGCACCGCGAAGTTGGGGACCCGATGGCGGAAGCAAGACCCAGTATCATCAATGTGGCTTCATACTTCTTAGCTTCGACAACGAAAGAGAAGTGTACTTGCCCAATCCATGAGTCTTCACGCCTTCAATCAGCGTATCCTCGCCGAAGATCTTGTACGCATTCGCCGTCCTGACGACCGGGACCGCTATGCGGCCGCGCAGAGGCAGGCACGCATTGATCCCAACCCGCACCAGATAGATGCCGTGATATTTGCGCTCCGACGTCTTCGCGAAGGCGGTTGCATTCTCGCAGACGAGGTAGGTCTCGGAAAAACGATCGAGGCCGGTCTGGTTATTGCCCAAAGCCGGGCCGAAGGTGCGCAGCGCATCCTGCTGATCGTGCCCAAGTCGCTGATAGGTCAGTGGCAAGGCGAGCTCTTAAACCTTTTCGGCATTCAGGCGCGTGAGAACGATTCGAGCTTCTTCGCGCCCGGCGTGTATCTGGTCGGTCGAGAATTCGCGGGCAGCGAGCGCGGCGCGACGCCGCTCGGCGCGGTGCCGCCTTTCGATCTGGCCGTGATCGACGAAGCGCACGAGATCTTCGCCGGGCTTCACAAGAGATATGGGCGTGACGGGATTTACGACGAAAGCTCGGATGAAGCTCTAATGGCACACCGAGTGCGCGGATTTCTGCGTTCTACTCCGGTGCTGTTGCTCACTGCGACACCAATGCAAAACTCGCTCGCCGAACTGTGGGGCTTGGTGCAATACGTGGAGCCAACGGGCACCCTTCTTGGGGATATCGCGACGTTCCGCAAAGTGTTCTGCGACGAGGATGATCGAACACTTGTCCCAGGCCAGGAGCACGAGCTTCAACGTCGTCTCGCGATTGTTCTCCAGAGGACTCTGCGCCGCCAAGCTCAGGAGTTCCTTGACCGGCCTTTCACGCAACGGCGCTGCAGATTGTATGAGTACGCGATGAGCGACGCCGAACGTTCGCTCTACGACGATGTGACCGAATACCTTCTTGAACCTACTCTGTATGCATTCTCCGGTCGACAACGGCGGCTTCTGTTGATCGGGTTCCACAGGCGCATGGCGTCTTCAATCCCAGCCCTCGCCGCGAGTCTAGAGAACGTAGCCGCCCGTCTCCGACGCCTGCAAACGGGCTTGCGTTCAGACGACGCAGTGGTAGCTATGCTCGGAGATCTTGAGGACGAGGGCGAGATCGAAGAACCTTCCGAGGAACCAGCCCCGCCGATCGATAGTGACACCCTCGCGGCCGAGCTGACCCGCGTGGAGAACTTCGTCGAGCGCGCGCAGTCGCTTCCGAACGATGCTAAGGCGCGCTCATTCCAGGAAGCCATCAAGGTGATTCTTGACTTGGGCCGTGACGGCCGTGGTAGCGGCAAGGCCGTTGTGTTTACGGAGTCGATTACCACTCAAGAGTACCTGCGCGGTCTGCTTCTCGCCATCGGCCTCGGCGAGGAAGACATCACCTTATTCCGCGGCGTCAACGATCACGCGCGTGCACAGCAGGCGCACGCGCGCTGGCAACATGAAGAAGGTGCACGTCTTCCGCAGGGAGTCAGGCCTACTCGCGAGGTTGCTGTGCGGCTTGCTCTTGTGCACGAGTTCCGCACGCGTTCGAAGGTCCTCGTGTGCACCGAGGCTGGCGCAAAAGGGTTGAACCTGCAATTCTGCGAGACGGTCATCAACTACGATTTGCCGTGGAACCCGCAGCGCATCGAACAGCGTATTGGACGCTGTCATCGGTACAGCCAGCAGCGGGATGTAACCGTCGTTAACTTCATCGCCCGCGACAACGAGGCGCATCGGCTGACCTTTGAGATTCTCAGCCAAAAGCTGGATCTGTTCGGCAGGGTCTTGGACGCGTCCGACCATGTACTCCATGAGCCGCGTACAGACGCCCCCGAAATTGTTGTATCGGCGCTATCGGTCGAATTTGAGAGTGACCTACGGAGCATCTACAGCCGGTCGCGCACGCTCGACGAGGTCACGCGCGAGATCGCCGCACTGCGAGACAAGATTTCAGAGCGCAGGGACGCTTACGAAAAGGAATACG
>DASQLD010000618.1:0-9574 GCA_035630195.1 Bryobacteraceae bacterium | reverse complement strand
TTCTGCTCGCAGCGACCCGCGCCTTCCCTCTCGCACGAGCGCTTGAAATGTCCTTTGTGGACTCGACGCTGCCTTAATCAAATCCAGCCAACTGCCGGTTTTAGGTTTATGCGTTATCCAGTAGGGTGCGGTGTGGCGACGCAAAACGACGAAGACTATATCGACGCGGCGGTTCTCGCGCGACAGTGATAAACAACTCCTCGAGTGTTTGTTTGCCGTGCTCTGCCGGTAAAGTGTTCGGATCGCCTTCGAGGAGAATCTTACCGTGCGACAGGAAAAGCACGCGATCGCAGACGTCCTGTACTTCGTACATGTTGTGGGATGTCCAAAGGACTCCACAGTTTTCCTTCGCCGCGAACTCGCGTATCCGGTTACGGATGTCGCGAGCGGTGGCAGGATCTAGCGACGCCGTCGGCTCGTCCAGCAGCAGCAGATGCGGAGTGTTCAGCATTGCCTTCGCGAGACAAACCCGTGTTTGCTCGCCGGAGGAAAGCACGCCGCACTTTGTATTGCGGAACTTCTGAAGATCGAACTGTTCGAGCAATGCATCGATTCGGTTCGGCAGATTTCTGACACCATACACCATGCCGAAGAAGCGCAAGTTCTGGTAGACGGTCAGATTTCCGGGCAAGGGAGCGTAGACGGCAGCAAAGTTGGTGCGTTCAAGCGCTTCAGTTCGATTGGATCCAAGATCGATGCCCTCGATAGAAATAGTGCCGCCGGTCGGCTCCAGGACTCCTAAAATCATGTTGATCGTAGATGTCTTACCGGCCCCATTGGGCCCGAGGAGACCCACAATCTCTTTCGAGCCAACCGTGAATGAGATGTCATCGACAGCTACGGCGCTCCCATAAGCTTTTTTCAGGTTCGCGACCGAGAGAACATGCACGCTTCGCCAATGATCGCACTGGTCTTATCGATGTCCACGTTTTCCAGTCCAAAAGGATGTCTGTGATATGTTGTCCGCCGAAGCTATGAAACGCGAGTTATCCCTTGTTTTTGCGCAAACGGTTTTTGCGCTGACGACTGCGGCAGCGTTCGCCCAAGCCCCACCGGCGCCGACTCCACCAAGTCAGACGCCGGCCCCGCGCCAGCGTCCGGCAATGGCCGAAACACCCAATACTGACCTGTATTACAAGCTCGCGCCCGATGCCATCCCGCAAGAGGGTGTTCCGAAAGGAGAGATCAAGGGACCATTCACGCTGCCCAGCGACGTGTATCCGGGAACGCAGCACACGTATTGGGTTTATGTGCCTGCTCAGTATGACCCGTCAAGCGCGGCCAGCCTGATGATCTACAACGATGGGCAGGCGTTTATGGCTCCCGAAGGCGACATACGCGCCCAGGTTGTAATGGACAATCTGATCTATCGCCGCGAGATTCCAGTGATGATCGGTGTCTTCATTAATCCCGGCCGCAGGCCTGATCAGCCGGAACCCACGCCGCGCAACTGGGGCGATCGCGACACGAATCGGCCGACGGAGTACAACACTCTTGACGACAAGTACGCTCGTGTCATCGTGGATGAACTGCTTCCGGTGCTCTACAAGGAATACAACATTTCGAAGAACCCTGATCATCACGGCATTGGCGGATCCAGTTCCGGCGCCATCGCGGCGTTCACCGTCGCCTGGGAGAGGCCGGATCACTTCCGCAAAGTGCTTAGCAACGTCGGGAGTTTTACCAATATCCGCGGCGGACACGCATATCCGGATATCATCCGAAAAAGCGAGAAGAAACCTATTCGCGTCTTCCTGGTGGATGGGCGAAACGACAATCGAGCGTTGCGCGCCGACGGAACCTACGATCAGACGCGCGACTGGTTCTACCAGAACGTGCGTATGCAGCAGGCTCTCTCCGAAAAAGGGTACGACCTGAACTACTCATGGGGAATTCAACGACATGGGCAGAAAATGCTCCAGACTGTCTTCCCGGAAATGATGCGTTGGTTGTGGCGCGACCATGCCGTTTCGACAGATGTTCGCGATATTGTGGAACGGTCATTCAACGCGCCAAAGAAAAAGGACTAGAACATACATGTCAAAGCAAGATGAAGCCAGCCTGATCCTGCGACTCTACGAATTGCGTCGCGAAGAAGTGATGCGCAAAGCGCGTGATTGGTATGTCCGCGAGTTTCATCCCGAAAGCAGGGCGGACATCGAGAATGCTATGTACGGCGAGCATGGCTCGTACTTACGCATGGTCACCTCGTACTGGGACATGGCGGCTGCTCTCGTTCACCATGAGGCAATCAGCGCCGAGCTCTTCAACGACACCAACGGCGAGCACCTGCTGGTTTACTCCAAGCTGGAGCCCTTCCTCGCTGAACTGCGGCCTGTCTTGGGACCCGGTCTTCTCGCCAATATCGAAAAACTGGTGAGCGTCACACCGGGGGCCAAAGAGCGAGTTGCCGGCATCCGTGAGCGGATGAAAGTAGTTAGAGCCGAGATCGCAGCCAGGCAGGCGAAACCGGTCGCCTGACCTTACTTGACCAGCATTTCCTTCAGCCGGTCACCTATCGGTCCCGGATTACCAGGACTCAATTCCAGGGCGCGGGCGTAGCTTTGTATCGCCAGCTCGCGCTTCTTTGCAGCTCGGTAAACCTCCCCGAGCCTGTAGTGGACGGGCGCGACCTTCGGGTGAAGCTCAACGTTCAGTTTCGCGATCTCCTCGGCTTCGTCAAGACGTTTCTTGCTGGTGAGGTAGTCCGTCACCATACCTAGTTCGCCGGGGTTCACGTCGTACTCATTAGAAGCGTTGGTCTTCCAGCTCCTGCACTCGGCAATCGCAGTCTTCACATCCTTGGTCTGGATGATTTTGTACATCGCGGTAGAGGCTGGGATCTTGGGCATCGGCGCCGCCAGCCCATAAAGAACCTTCGTGATTCCATGACTTATTTCGTTCAAACGAGTCCCTCCCGTGTTGTTCAGGAGAACGATCAGATGCTTGTCCGAAGGGATTCGTTCGATCAGTGTGTTAAACCCATGGATGCCCCCGCCGTGTCCGATCACCGTGATCTTCCGGTCTTCGCCAAGAACATCCGACTTGCGGACAACCCAACCATAGGCATAATTGTCCAGCGCCGGCGTGAACATTAGATCTTTTGACTTCGCCGGCAAAACTTTGTCGGTGTAGAGCGCCTGATCCCAGGTATAAAGATCTTCAACCGTAGAGTACAAGCTGCCCGCGGCGTACGGGATGGTCATGTCGAGAAAGCCTGCGTTCTGGTAGCCATCGAGAGTGCGTTCGTAGGCGCCGGCGCGTTTCAGGAGCAAAGGCTGATTCAAATCGTACCCGCTTGCGCTCATCTTGAGAGGATCGAAGATACGCTCCCGGAGCGCCTCGGCATAGGTCTTGCCCGTCACCTTCTCGATAATCACTCCCAGTAAGTGGTAGCCCGAGTTGTTGTAGCGAAATCGTGAGCCCGGCTCAAACTCCAGATCCATCTCCCAAAAAACTTTGACCAGATCCAAGGGCGTATAGGCATCCCGGACTTTATCGCGCATGAAGTTCGGCAGACCCGTGTAGCTCGGAATTCCGGATGTGTGGTTGAGAAGTTGGTGAATAGTGACACGGTCCGCAGTCTTCTTGGGATAGTCGGGGATATATTGGCTCAACTTGTCGTTTAGACCGATTTTGCCTTCATTGACGAGTTGGAGAATGACTGCCGCGGTGAATTGCTTGGTAATCGACCCGAGCCGGAACTTCGTGTCCGGAGTATTCGGGATCTCCCACTCCATGTTCGCCAGGCCGAATCCCTTCTTGTAAATAACCTTCCCGCCCTCCGACACGAGCACTGTGCCATTGAACTGGCCATTGGTGTGATAACGAGACAGGAACTCGTCTATCTTCGTAGCTTTGTCCTGGGCGGACAAGGTGGTTGCCGCGAGGATCAACAGAAGAACGTGCTTCATGTAATCTCCAAATATCTTCAAACGCGTTGACTTCAAGAATACTTAACGCAGCACCGTGAGAAAAGTTCGCTTGGCTGAGGGTACCCGGGTGAAACTATCGCCGGAGTTGACGGTCCAATCACTGTGAAGGTCGTTCTCCTGTCGATGCTGTCTTTGGCCGTGAGCGCTGAAGAACAGACTTTTTTGTGGCGAAATCCAGGACCCATCGAACGACTCGACTTGGCGGCAGGTCCCGCTGGGCTCGCCCATGCTCCGAAACCTCCCTTTACTTTTATTGAAGAAGTCGGCGGCGGAATCGCACCGAAAATGATCGTAACTGACGGTCGACAGAAGAAGTGGATGGTGAAGTTCGGTGAGGAAGCGAAGGCCGAAACGTTCGCGTCTCGGTTGGCTTGGGCTGCTGGCTATCCGACTCGTGTGTCTTATTACGTCGTCAAAGGAAAAATCGCCGGCGCAGCAGATCTCCGTCGAACCAAGGAGTTCGTCGATCCCAACGGTAGTTTTCAGGGCGCCCGTTTTCAGATGTTCGATGGCGCTCAGATGAAACAGATTCCAGGCGGGAAGCTGGATCTCAATCGGAAGCGTGAGGACCAGCAGGAACTCAATGGCCTGAAACTGCTACTGCTACTGCTGGCAAACTGGGATGTGAAAACACAAAACACCGGTGTGTTCGAAATCGACGGCCGCAAATATTCCGTAATCACCGATTGGGGCGCCAGCTTGGGAGATCCGGCGTCGACCGATGTCGCGGCGCGCAAATGGGATTGCGCCGCGTTCGATAAACGCACAAGGTACCTGGTAGCCGGCGTGGATGGCGGCTATGTTTCTTTCAACTACGATCAATATGCTGCCCGCCATGAAGACGCGTTATCGGAAGGTATCCGTGTCGACGATATGAAATGGTTCATGAATCGCATGCGAAAGCTCACGGACACTCAACTTCGTAACGGGCTTGTGGCTTCCGGGGCGACATCCAGCGAAGCAGCATGTTTCACTAGCGCAATTCGGAAAAGGGTTAGCGCCTTTGCTGAAGTAGCTCAAGTCAAGCCTCAAATCACCTCCACTTTAAAACCCACACGACGATAGTTGCATTCAAAAACATGAATGCCAAAAACGCATGTGTTGACATCTTCACCCACCTGTTGCGCGCCTGATAGCTTGCTTCTTTAGACCACCACCAGAGACAATCTAAAGACCAAACGAGAGTAAACAGATAATTCAGGTAAAGTCCGCCGCCCCAGTCCACGCCGAACAGGCTTGCCGTCTGACGAGCCGTTTCCCGATAAGCCGTCTCGTGGCTCCAGTCGTAGAAATATGTGAACGCGAACCATACATGGATAAGGTAGACGATCAGTCCAATTGTCCAAAGTACCCGCGCGCGCCGGGCGGCATGCCGCATCAGCAGGATCAACGCCATCAAATAAACGAATGCAGACACACGCGCTGTCCATAAAGTGACAATTTGCCCGAAGTCCATCCCAGCCTACGATAAACTACAGTTTCAATCAGCGAGTTCGAATGACGCCAACTTCAACTGCCGTCCTCCCCCAACTTCGGAATCGCTGGCAGACGCGGTATTACGGCTGGCCCAACTTAGCTATGGCGGCCCTCGCGATGGTCGGGACTTTGCCAGGCAGGACACAAGGACTCGGACTGATTACCGAGCCTCTGATCACCGATCTCTCCATAGACCGCGTAACATACGCAAGTATCAATCTTTGGGCGACCCTGATCGGTGCGACCTTTTGCCTACCTTGCGGTCGCCTCGTAGACAGATTCGGATCGCGCCGCGTGCTCACACTCGTCACGCTTGCATTAGGAATCGTCGTCCTTTGGATGAGCCGCGCCAGCGGAGTCGTCGCAATGGCAATCTGCATTACGCTCACGCGAGGCTTCGGCCAAAGCGCGCTCTCCGTTGTAAGTCTCGCGCTGGTGGGAAAATGGTTTGCCCGCCGTCTCGACCTCGCGATGGGAATTTATTCGCTACTGGTGGGAGTTGGCTTCATCATTGCGTTCCCGTCGGTCGGACAAGCCACGCTCGCCTATGGCTGGCGGAGCGCCTGGTTTGTTGTCGGACTGGTTCTCATTGCAGTCATCACGACGCTTTCATGGATGATCGTACGGGACGGTCCGGAAGACGTAGGTTCGAGGATGGACGGAGTGGCGCCGGCGGTAGTGGACGACCGGCGAGATCTGACTCTCGGCGATGCGCTGCGGAGCCCTGCCTTTTGGATTTTCGCTCTGGGCAGCTCGGTATTCGGCTTAGTCTATTCGGGCATAGCGCTCTTCAATCAATCAATATTGGAGCAGCGTGGATTCGACGCCGGCGTCTATCACACGGTCCTCGTGATTAGCACGATGGTGGGCTTGGCTGCCAACTTCGGAGGAGGCTGGCTGGCGTCGAAATGGTCCATTCAAAAGGTAATGGGCTGCGGCATGGCTGTGCTGGCGATGTCATTGCTGATGCTTCCTTTCGTTCATACATTCGCCCATGTCGCCGCATACGCGGTAACGATGGGGATTGCCGGTGGCGTCGTTACTGTGGTGTTCTTTTCCATCTGGGGACAGGCTTTCGGCCGCACCAGTCTGGGCCGCATTCAAGGCTTTGCTCAGATGATGACCGTACTCGCATCGGCCGTTGGACCGTTATTGCTCGCGCAGGCGCTCGCGCGAACCGGCTCGTATTCGTCCATTTTCTTCCTGCTGGCAGCGGCAGTTCTGGTACTGGCCATTGCTTCCTGGCGGGTCAGCTTACCTGCTCGCAGTATCGAGAATTGAAACCGCGATGAAACCACTCACACTCGCAACTATCCTGATGACCGTTCTGTTCCTTCTGCCAGGTTGCAGTCGAAAGGCAGCTTCCGCGGATGTCGAAGGCGACCGCAACCGGCAGTTCACCGAATCAATGGCGGGAGTAACGCTCGTCGGGTATTCAACCCGGCTCAACCGGGAGGGCTTATCGAAGGAAGAGCGCTACAGAATCGATAAGATTTCTCACATTACCGGCGATTCGTGGCTATTCCATACGCGATTACAATACGACGGACGTGACATCCCGGTACCGATCCCACTGACCGTCAAGTGGGCAGGCGATACGCCCGTCATCACTCTGACCGATCTGTCAATCCCGGGAGTGGGATCATACACAGCTCGCGTAGTGTTATATCGCGATCAATACGCGGGTACATGGAGCGGCAAGAATAATGTCGGTGGCCAACTGTTTGGAAAGATTGTTCGTCAGTAGGCTAGAGCGCGGCTAGCGAAAATCCTGCATCCTTCCCCACAACCGCTTTCATTCCGGCTGAGATCACTTCCTGCGCCCGAACCCCATCGCGATGAGAAGTCGGGAATGCTGAGCCGGCCAGACAACAATCAAGAAACGCGGCGATCTCAGCTTTGTACGCCGGTCCGAATCGATCGACAAACTCGGGGAGAACGCCTTCGTACTTGCGCATGGTAAATGTGCGCGATGCGATCGGTTCCGATCGGCCCCGCTTCCCATACGCCTCGACTATGATTTCGAGCGGCTTTTGGTCGAAGTGTCCGATGTGGATCTGCCCGGTTTCCCCGAAAAGAATCGTTTCCACTCTGTATCCTGAAACATGATTCCGGCTCACTTGGACCTGAGCCACCATTCCATTCTCAAACCAGACGTACAAAAGAGCGTCGTCGAAATCTTCGTTGCAGGTGGTTAGGCGATGACTAAAGAGCCTGGACCCGATCGCAAGACTCGCCTGCGGCACAGCTCCCGTCAGCCACAGGATCTCATCGACATTGTGAACCGACATGTCCGGCAGGATGCCGCCGCTCTGATAACCATCGGGCGCCGGATTAGAATCTTCGAGAGCCGTGTAAATCTTGAATAGCCGGCCGATCGCGCCGCTATCGAGCAACTCCTTCGCGTACTGCAACGGTGGATCGAATCTCCGCTGGAACGCGAGCATCAACGCCGTAGGATGATCGCGATCGAGTTCAGCCGCAAACTCACGATCCCCTTCGAGTGTCCCTGTTAGTGGCTTTTCAAGCAGCACACGGCAGCCCTGCGCTATGAACGTGGCGGCGTGATGCTGATGCTGGTCTGTGGGCGTCACGATCACGACCGCATCGCATACACGAGCTGCAGCTAACTCATCGGCAGAGGCGTATACCGGGGCGTCGCAGCCGATGTCGGCCGCGACCTGTTTCGCCCTCTCCAGCGAAGCATCGGCCATCGCCGCGAACTGGAAGTCTCCTCGTTCCGCCCCGAGCTCTTTCAAGTGACGCGCATGGACGGCCCCCATGCGACCTAAACCCGCAATACCGACTCTCAATAAAGACATGTTTTTCGAGTGTATCTCACCGTCTCAAAACTGTTAGGTGGCGTGGGGTGTGTCACGCAATTGCGTCTAAGTGGCGGGAGCAGGATAAGTATGCAAGAACAACGTGTCGTGAAAGGGCTGGGATGGTTCAGCTTGGGTTTAGGCTTAGCCGAAGTGGCCGCCCCCGGCCGAGTAGCTGAACTAGTTGGTATGAAGAGTGACGGGGCGACGCGTAATCGCTTGCGGCTGTATGGCATGCGTGAACTCGCGGCCGGCGTCGGGATTCTGACGCAATCGCGGCCCGCCGGCTGGATGTGGGGGCGTGTCGCAGGGGACGTGATGGACCTTGCCTACCTCGCTTCGACGAGGAACTCCAATCACAGAAATTCGGGCCGAACGGTCGCCGCAACAGCCGCTGTTTTAGGCGTCACAGCTTTGGATATTTATTATGCGCGGCAATTAAGCGACAACGGCGCGCAGGGGAGCTCGAGTCGCGATTCTGAGGTTCACGTGGTGAAAACAACCACGATCAACAAACCTCCGGAAACCGTTTACCAGTTTTGGCGGGACCTCGAAAATCTTCCCAGGTTCATGAGCCATCTTGAGTCTGTTCAATCGACCGGCGATGGGCGTTCGCACTGGAAGGCTAAGGCGCCCGCGGGTCGAACGGTGGAATGGGATGCGGAGATCACGGAAGATCAGCCGGATGCGCGTATAGCCTGGAAGTCCCTGGAAGGTTCCGATGTGGAAAATCGCGGAATGGTGACGTTCGAGCGTGCTCCGGGGAATCGCGGGACCATCTTGCGTGTGGAACTTAACTACACGCCTCCCGGGGGTTCTTTTGCTTCGTACATCGCGAAGCTTTTCGGCGAGGAGCCGGGTCAACAAATCGAAGACGATCTCAGAAGATTGAAACAGATTCTCGAAATTGGCGATATCGTGCGGTCAGACGCCAGCATTCATCGCGGCATGCATCCGGCACGCCCGTCAGACCAACCGCTGCCGAGCTTCACATAAGGAGAGATGGAAGATGAAAGCCAATTGTTGGATGGGCAAGAGAGATGTGCGGGTCGAGCAGGTTCCAGATCCTAAAATTCTCAATCAAAGCGATATCATCGTCAAAGTTACCTCCACTGCAATCTGCGGTTCCGATCTCCATCTTTATAACGGCTTGATACCCACGATGGAAAGCGGCGACATCCTGGGTCATGAATTCATGGGTGAAGTGGTCGAAACAGGCCGTGATGTCAAGAATCTGAAAAAGGGTGACCGGGTGGTCGTGCCGTTCACGATTGCATGCGGCGGGTGCTTCTCCTGTCATCGAAAGATGTTTTCGCTGTGCGAGAACTCGAACCCGAACGC
>DASQLD010000617.1:0-3216 GCA_035630195.1 Bryobacteraceae bacterium | reverse complement strand
GGGTTGCCCCAGAGTTGCCCTTGCGCACTGAAATTGTCGGGCGGTACTCCGCCAACGAAAAGAGGCCGGCCCTGTTCGTCGAGCAGAAACAACTCCGGATTGGCCCACACATCACTTGAATCGGGTGAAACGAAGAAGGGCAAGTCTCCGATCAATCGAACACCTTGAGCCCGGGCATACTCTTTGAGTTGGTTAGCTTGGCGGAATAGCAGGAACTGCGCCAGTCGAATCTGATCGATTTCATTTGCGAGGCTCCGTCTGGCTTCTGTGAGCGCCGACGGTTTGCGTTGAATCAGTTCGACCGGCCACTCAAGATAAGCGGCGCCCTTGTAGGCGCCTTTTAGCGCCCGGAACAGAGCATAATCTTCCAACCAAGCTGACCTACTGTGGCAGAACTCCTCATAAGCAGGGATGAGATCTTTGCGCGCACCAGCGCGAAAACGCCTCCAAGCCGGCTCAAGCAATCGGTGTTTGAAAGGAATAACGACATCGTAATCGGTTGCGATCGACGAGAATGTTCCGCGACATTCGTTTGCGTCTAGGAGACCGTCTTCGATCAGAAGGTCTGGACTGATCAGGAGGCCGTTGCCAACGAACGACGAAAGGCATTGATAGGGCGAGTTACTGTAGCCTGTTGGTCCGAGCGGCAGGGCTTGCCACCAAGTTTGACCTGCCTCATGCAGACGGTCGATCCAGGAGAAGGCGCCGGCTCCAAGGTCACCGATTCCATATGGCGATGGCAAAGAGGTTACATGAAGGAGCAAGCCCGAAGCGCGATATCCCGGTGGGAAGGGAGGTTTCATTCCTTGTTTATGAAACCGGGCATGGCTTTACGTTCCAGATGTCGGAAGCGTACTCGGCAATCGTGCGGTCACTCGAAAATTTACCGGAGCTAGCCACGTTCAGGATGGCTTTGGTCACCCATGCGTGGGGATCAGCATACAGGTTCAGTAGTCGCTGGTCAGTCTCAAGGTAAGACGTGAGATCCGCCAGGTGCATGTAGAAATCTCCTCGTGTAAGGAGGACATCACGTAATGGATTGAAGGCGCCCGGTTCGTTACGGCTAAAGTGGTCAGAGAAGATGAGATCGAGCGCTGCTCGCGTCTCTGGCTCGTTTTCGTAGTGCCAGTGAGGGTTGTACCAACCACGGCTCGCGGCTACTTGTTCCGCTGTGAGGCCGAACAGAAAAAAGTTCTCCTCGCCCGCTTCCTCTGCCATCTCGATGGTGGCGCCGTCCCGCGTGCCAACGGTCAAGGCTCCATTCATCATGAACTTCATGTTGCTGGTGCCGCTGGCTTCATAGCCGGCGGTCGAGATTTGATTGGAAACATCCGAGGCCGGTATCAGGCGCTCCGCCACTGATACGCAATAATCGGGCACGAAAATCACTTTGAGCCGGCCACGAACCACGGGGTCGCCATCAAGGGCGCCTGCGAGGTTGTTGATGAACTTGATGATGAGCTTGGCGAGATGATACGCAGGAGCAGCCTTGCCACCGAAGAAAAACGTGCGCGGCTGCATTTCGAGATCAGGGTTCTCGCGCATCCGATTGTAAAGCACGACGATTCTGAGGGCGTTCAACAACTGCCGCTTATATTCGTGAATACGTTTTATTTGGCAATCGAAGATCGTGTCGGGATCTATCGTCTGTCCTGTAGACCATCGAAGCCAGTTGGCAAACAGGGATTTGGCATCGCATTTAGCTTTGCGGACTGCGTCCCGAAAGCTCTTGTCGGCTGTGAGCGGTTTCAGCCCGCTGAGCGCGCTGAGGTCTGTGATCCATTTGTCGCCGATTGCCTCAGTGATGACACTGGCCAGGGCAGGATTCGACAGCAATAGCCATCGACGCGGTGTCACTCCATTCGTCTTGTTATTAAAGCGCTCCGGAAAAATCTCCGCCAGATCCTTCACTGTTGTCTTGCGCAGCAGATCAGAGTGAATTGCTGCAACGCCGTTTGTGCTGTGAGATCCGACAATCGCCAGATTGGCCATGCGGACCTTCTTGTCTGGGCCGTCCTGCACGAGGCTTACGCGCTGGATGCGCCCGTTATCGCCCGGGAACATTTGCTGAACGTCATCGAGGAATCTGCGATTAATTTCGTAGATGACTTCGAGCTGCCGTGGCAGCATGCCCTCGAACCACCGCAACGGCCACTTCTCAAGCGCTTCGGGCAGCAGCGTGTGGTTTGTATACGCCAGAGTTTTCTTAGTGATGTGCCAGGCTTCATCCCATCCGAGATGCGCATCGTCGAGCAAAATACGCATGAGTTCGGGCACCGCCATCGCCGGGTGAGTATCGTTCATCTGTATGGCGGCCTTTTCGGGAAACAGCTTCCAATCGGAATTGCTCCGCCGAAACCGGCGTACCACGTCTGCCAACGAGCAGGCAACGAGGAAATACTCCTGCAGAAGGCGCAGCCCTTGTCCGGCAGTTGTAGAATCGTCCGGGTACAGCACGCGGGCCAGAGTATCGGCAGAGATAGTATGAGTTAGCGCCTCGACGAAATCGCCGCTACTGAATTCCGCAAAATCGAAGTAGTCCGGAGCGTCTGCCTCCCAGAGACGCAGCGTGTTGATTGTGGAGCCTCCGTAGCCGACGACCGGACGGTCATACGGAACGCCAATCAGAGTGGACGGCTTTCCCGGAACGAAGCGAAAGCCACCTCCGCTAAGCTCGAACGAGCAGGCCAGTTCGATCTCGACCTTTTCGTTTGGACGAGCTATCTCCCAGGGGTCTGGGGCACGCAGCCAATGATCCGGCTTTTCCTGTTGCCATCCGTCGCGAATTGACTGACTGAACATGCCGTACTCATATCGGAGACCGTATCCCATCGCCGGAAGTTGCATTGTGGCGGCTGATTCAATGAAGCACGCCGCGAGCCGGCCGAGGCCCCCATTGCCCAAACCCGCGTCGGGTTCCTGCTCCAATATGTCCAGCCAGTCTACGTTCTCCAACATTCCCTTATTTGTCAACGGATCGAGCAGAAGGTTGGTGATATTGTTGGCCAGCGATCGACCGATGAGGAACTCCATCGAGAGGTAATAAAGGCGTTTCGGATTCAGCGTGTCGTAGGTTTTCTCGGTCAATAGCCATCGTTGAGAAAGAACATCGCGTACCGACCGGGCCGCCGCTTCAAAGCGGTCGCGCGGCGTCGCTGTGGTCAGATCGACAGTGCTGTCAAAAAGCAGGTGGCGTTCGAAGAGCGCGTCGCCGGT
>DASQLD010000616.1:0-22604 GCA_035630195.1 Bryobacteraceae bacterium | reverse complement strand
ATACCGCTACGGCAAAGAGTATGAGTACTGTTTTGCGCATGTTGTCTGTCAATCTATCAGATCGCTAGATGTCGAACTCTGCCCACACAATAGTGTGGTCAGAGGCGCCGGGAGACTGGCGCGGCGCCATGTCTACATCGGTTGCCCGGCAAATCTTGGCTAACGGCGTTGTGGCGAGTATGTGGTCGATCCGCCATCCCCAATTGTTTTCGAAAGCATTACGAAAGTAATCCCAATATGTGTACTGGATGCGGTCTGGGTGCAGAATCCGGAAGACATCGTTGAAACCCCATCCGATCGCCGACTTATACGCATTGCGCGCATCTATGTGAAAGTCCACATCGTTAATTCGCCGATCGGGATGATACACGTCGATTGGCTCGGGCGCTACATTCAAATCACCCAGCCATATCGCCGGTCTCTCCGGACTAAAGTGCTGATCGAAGTAAGCGCGGACGCGTTCGAACCACTGCAGCTTGAATATGTATTTCTCGGAAGTGACCTTGTACCCTTGCGGGACGTATGTATTCAGGATGGGAATTCCATGGACGACGGTTTGTAGCACACGATCATCCTCGATATCGTCTCCCGGAAGAAAACCATGCAGCACGTACTCGGGCATCTCGCGCGTCAATGTCGCCACGCCGTTGTACGATTTTCTTCCGCGAAATGTCACGTGATACCCGATGGAAGACAGGGCCTCGATCGGGAAATCCTTGTCCTGAACTTTAGTTTCCTGTAGACACAGGACATCAGGTTTGTTGTCGGCTAGCCAGTCGAGGAGAATAGGCAGGCGTCGGCGGATCGAGTTTACGTTCCAGGTGGCGATCTTCATAGCGCCTGCCCATCATCCCAGATTCACTTCATCGGAACCGTTGATGGCGCTCCCTTATCCTTCACGAAGAACACAAGGAACTTGGCCGGATGGGAACTACTCGCATTCTTCGAGACCGTATGAATATCATCGGGCGACTCGTAGAAAGTCTGTCCTGGTCCGAGTGTCACCGGCTTCCCGTCTCCCGCCTGCATGATGACCGAGCCTTCCAGCACGTACACAAACGTGTGCGCGTTATGTCGATGCTTACTTGAAGAACCGGCCGGAGGATACTCGACGGTTACCATGACAGCTTCTTTACCGGCAATTCCAAGCAGATCCTTGCTGAGCAAAGGATTCACCTTGGCTTCCTGCGCTGTCAACGGGCCCACCAGGGCTAACACCGTTATTAGCGCCGCAACGGTTTTCATTGCGTCACGGTCTCCATCTTCTTGAAAGCCCCCGGCTGATATTCGCCCGGCACTGCACGAAAGGCGATTGACAGCCGATTCCAGCCGTTGATGGTGACGATTGCCAGTGTGAGGTTGACGATCTCTTCTTCGCTGAATCGCTTCCGCACTTCTTCATAGAGGGTATCGTTCACCTGCTTCTGACTGATGAATGTTACTGCCTCCGTCCACGCCAGTGCGGCCCGCTCACGATCTGTAAAGAAGGGAGTCTCTTCCCATGCGCTCAACGCGTAGATGCGTTGCTCGGTTTCTCCGGCGGCTCTTGCGTCCTTCGTGTGCATGTCTATGCAATAAGAGCAGCCGTTTATCTGTGAAGCGCGGATCTTGATCAAATAGAGCAACGAAGGCTCCAGCCGCGAAGATTTCCGGACATACATCTCGAGCGACGACATAGCCTGGTAGGCTCCCGGCGCGACCTCAATAGCTTTCAATCTTGGTTCCATGATTCGTCTCCTTTCGTTTTCAGGATAGATCTGAAGTGGACTCCCGGGAAGATCCATAATTGAAATCGGGAGTAGTCCACTTGGCCAAGGCCGAACCCTTTCAAGATCTTTCCCTAACGCCACCTGACAAACGCCAGGATCTCTGGCGATGGCTGTACACCGAACTACGCGCCGCAATTCTGGATGGACGTTTAACTCGTAGCTCACGCATGCCGTCGACGCGTAGTCTTGCCAAGCAGTACAGCCTCTCCCGAGGAACTGTAATGGCAGCGTTCGACCAGCTTCGCGGCGAAGGTTATACCTGGACGCAGGTTGGTGGAGGAACGTATGTCGCGTCTGGCGTGCCGGACCGATCTATGGCAGTGGCGCAGACGGGTCCCATCCTGGATCTGCCACAGTCAACCTGTGGCGTTTCGAAGCGCGCGCGGAGAGCAATTGAAGGCGTGCGCGTGCTTCCTGCCTCTCATTCCCTGGCCAAGGCGTTCCGGACATACGAGCCTGCGGTGGATTTATTTCCTGTGAACTTGTGGGCGCGCGTAGCAGGGCGCGTGCTTCGGAATGCCCCGCGATCTCTGTATGGCCAGGGTTCTCCTGGAGGTTATCAACCTCTTCGCAAGGCAATCGCAGAGTATGTCGGCTCGGCCCGTGGTGTCCGCTGCGATGCCGGCCAAGTGATTGTGACGTCCGGCGCCCAGCAGGGTCTCGACTTGGTAGCGCGTATCTTGCTTGATCCAGGCGACACCGTTTGGATGGAGGACCCCGGTTATCCAGGAGCTAGCTTCACGCTACGCGCAGCCGGGGCCAAACTGGTTCACGTCCCGGTGGACGACGAAGGATTAATGGTCGATTCGGCGCGCAAGCTTGCACCGGCGCCGAGACTCGCTTACGTAACTCCTTCGAATCAATTCCCATTAGGAGTCACAATGTCACTAGATCGCCGGCTTGCGTTGTTGAAGTGGGCAGTGAAGTCCGGCGCTTTCATTATCGAAGACGAATATGATGCCGAGTATCGCTACTTCGGCCGCCCGATGGCAGCGCTGCAGAGCCTCGACCGATCCGGCTGCGTTGTCTATATCGGAACATTTACAAAAATGTTGTTTAACGCTCTGCGGCTCGGCTTCATCGTTGTGCCGCAACGTCTAGTGCCTGCGTTTGAAGCGACCAGAAGCTTTGTCGACAGGCACCCTCCTACACTTGACCAGGCCATACTGGCAGAGTTCATCTTGGAGGGACATTTCGGCCATCACGTTCGTCGCATGCGGCAGACCTATGCCGAGCGTGCATCCGTATTACGGGATGCCGCAGCGAAACGTTTAAACGGTTTGGTTGACGTCGTTGAGCCTGTTGCGGGAATGCGTACCATAGCTTGGCTGAATACCGATGCTTCCGACATTGCGATTGTAGAACGCGGCCGGTCTCTCGGGTTGGAACTGACAGCGCTCTCCGAGTTCGCCGTAAGAAATTCCCACCCTCCCGCGCTGATACTCGGTTTCGCTGCTTGCAACGCAAGCGAATTGCGCCGAGGTGTAGGCGTTCTCGCGACGGCGCTGGAGAGCAAACGAACAAGAGGAAAGAATGCGTCCTAAAACTGAAGGTATTTTGGAATCTTCTTTGTACGTGAGCGATGTAGCCCGCTCTCTACGCTTCTATGAGGAGATCTTGGGCTTTGAAAAGATCTCTGATTTCGGCAACCGCGGTTGCGCCATGAAGGCGGGTGACCGACGCGTGCTCCTGCTATTTCTTAAGGGCGGCTCGCGCGATATCCATTCCCCGCATGATGGGGATGGCGAATTGCACATCGCCTTCGCCACCAGCACTGACGAATTGCCGAACTGGGAAGTCTGGCTAATGCGCCATGGAATTGCGATCGAAGAGCGAAAAACGTGGCCCACAGGAGGCAAAAGCGTCTATTTTCGCGATCCGGATCGCCATCTCCTCGAAATGGTGACGCCCGGTACCTGGACTATCTATTGATTCGCCTGCTTCGCCAGCCTGGCTAGAAACATCTAACAGTTGATGGATCTCGCGAGCACACGCTTCTCCGTCTTGGATCTTGCATTAGTTCGGGAAAACGGAGATCTATCCGAAGCATTTCGGAACTCATTAGACTTGGCCCGTCATGTTGAGAAATGGGGCTATACGCGTTTCTGGCTTGCCGAACACCACAACATGCGAGGGATCGGAAGCGCGGCCACTTCGGTCCTGATCGGTCACATCGCGGGTGGAACATCCACCGTACGCGTTGGATCGGGTGGTGTCATGCTTCCGAATCATTCTCCGCTTGTCATTGCCGAACATTTTGGAACGCTCGCGACACTCTATCCGGACCGAATCGATTTGGGCGTTGGGAGAGCTCCAGGCAGCGGGGGCGCCGCGGCGCGGGTCCTACAGCGCGGCCTCTCGAGTGGCGTCGACGAGTTTCCGAGTCACGTTCAGGAACTTCTTGCCTTTCTAGGACCATCTGCGCCTGGGCAGATTCTCCAAGCTATCCCTGGCGAAGATACTAATGTTCCGGTCTGGCTTCTGGGCTCGAGCACATACAGCGCTCAACTTGCAGCTGCTCTTGGCTTGCCGTTCGCGTTCGCGAGCCACTTTGCGCCAGAGCAGATGCAGGAAGCGCTCCATCTTTATCGTCGTAATTTTCAGCCGTCCCAATGGCTCGACAGTCCGTACGTGATGATTGGCGTGCCGCTCGTGGCGGCCGAAACCGATCACGAGGCGCAATATCTCGCTACCACCCCATACCAGCGATTCCTCAATCTGATCCGAGGTCGTCCTATATACACGTCCCCTCCAGTCGAGAGCATGGATGGCCGATGGACATCACTTGAGCAAGCTCTGGTGAAAGGGAAGCTCGCAGTCGCAGCGATTGGGGGACCTGCGACAGTGCAACAGAAACTAAGGAACTTAAAAATTGCGACTCAAGCAGACGAGTTCATTTTCACGTCCGACTTGTACGATCACGCTCACCGCCTCCGTTCCTTCGAAATCGTTGCTGAGGTGATGGCACAACGCGAAAGTCTGGGTTCTCACTCGACGAGCGCGAATTCGTAATGCGCGTCTTTCAGCGCCGACAACAATTCCGCGACGTGGTCTCGACCGCGAGTTTCCATCGTTATGTCGATGGCCGTTTCGCTCAAGCTCACCCCGTAGTGTGCTCGATTGTGCAGCGTTTCCACAATATTGGCATTGGCTTTTGCAATGACCGCCGCCAACAGTTCCAGCGCGCCGGGATAATCGGGTAACCGAACGCGGAGCCGCAGCCGGCGTCCATCCCGGACCATGCCCTGCTCAATAATTCTGGAGAGCAGATTTACATCCAGGTTCCCCCCGGAAATAACCACTGCGATTTTCTTACCCCGATGGCCTGTTCTCCCCTGGAGTACAGCCGCAAGAGCGATCGCTCCGGCTCCCTCGGCCAGCGTCTTCTCACGTTCTAATAAAACCAGAATTGCCTCGGCAATCTCGTCCTCTGCAGCCGTGACAATGTTGTCTACGTACCTCGCAACGAGTGGCAGCGTTAGCCGTCCTGCCTTTCGCACAGCGATTCCATCTGCCATCGTTGAGGCGGCAGGTATACTCACCGGTTCCTGCCGCGCGAGGGCAGCTTTCATCGAGGGCAGACGCGCCGTCTGCACTCCGACAACTTCAACGTCGGGGTTGAGCCCTTTCGCTGCGCATCCGACTCCGGCGACAAGCCCACCACCCCCAACGGCAACAACAATCACCTCGACATTTGGATTCTGATTGAGAATCTCTAAGCCGATGGTTCCTTGCCCGGCAATGACATCCTCGTCATCGAACGCATGAAGAAACGTAGCGGTCGTTCGGGCGCTGTATTCGAGCGCTGCCTCGTAAGCTTCGTCGTAGCTTACCCCGTGCAGGACGACATCGGCGCCGTATTCTCGCGTGGCTGCCAACTTGATTAGAGGCGTGTATTTGGGCATCCAGATCCTTGCCGGAATGCCTCGCGCCGCCGCATGGTAGGCGACAGCTTGCGCGTGATTTCCTGCGGAAGCTGCCACAACACCTCGGCGCTTCTCGTGCTCGGTCAGGGTCAGAATGCGGTTCAGCGCGCCGCGCTCCTTGAAGGAACCGGTCATCTGCAGGTTATCGAGCTTCAGATAGATCTCGTTGCCACTCAGAGTGGATAGCGTCTTAGAGTGCACCAGAGGGGATAGATAGATTGACGAACCGATACGATCTGCCGCTGCCTTGATGCTTTCGAGATTGACCACGATTTCACTGATGGTACAACAGGGCTTCTCAATGGCCTGCTAAATTGTGATCAGTAGGGGCTGTATCCGATGAATCTGAACTTGTTCGACACGTCTCAACTGCAACTGGCGGCAGGGGCGATCGTGCTCCGTCAATTCGCAATGGCAGAAGAAAGGGCAATACTCTCGGCAGTTCAGGATGTCGAATCAGCAGCGCCATTCCGGCACATGATTACTCCGGGCGGATATAAGATGTCTGTCGCAATGACGAATTGCGGACCGCTGGGCTGGGTATCGGACCGGAAAGGATATCGTTACGATCCAATCGATCCAGTGAGCAATCTCCCCTGGCCGTTGATGCCCGACGCTTTTCACCGGCTCGCGACGGGAGCGGCCAGCGAGGCCGGCTTCCCAACATTCCTTCCAGATGCGTGTCTCGTCAACTGTTATCAGCCGGGAGCGAAGCTATCGCTCCATCAAGACAAGGATGAGAAGGATTACGGGCAGCCCATCGTATCTGTCTCGCTGGGTTTGCCCGCCGTCTTCCTGTTCGGTGGGTTGAAGCGATCAGACAAGACGACTCGCGTGGATCTAGCCCATGGTGATGTGGTCGTCTGGGGTGGAGACGCGAGACTTCGCTACCACGGCGTCCTGCCTCTCAAAGAGGGTACACACCCGCTAGTGGGTAGTTACAGAATCAATTTGACCTTTCGTAAAGCCGCTTGACCGTATACCGTAAGCCACCGTCGTACGTCCAACGAACTGAAAAAATGCGGTTGATCGTCTCCATTCTTCTACTAAGTTCCAGCGCCTTTGGCGATAGCAAGAATCAGGTCTTCTCAGACTTCACCATGCCGTTGCCCATGAAACGCGGCGACACCCTGGTTTTGGGCATCGTAGGAGGTTGGGAGCGTTGGGATGCTCCCCAGAGATGCATTCGCCGTACGGCGGACGAACTGCAGAAATTGCAGCTGCCCGGTATGTGGGCAGAAACAGTCGAAAATCACAAACTTTATCTTGCGGAAGAGCTCGTGCGGAAAGCTTTCGATTTTGACAAATCGTCAGAATTGGAAGACGACGAGAAAGCTGCCGCGCGATTGATCATATACGGCCAAAGTTTGGGCGGACGCTCAACGCTTTGGTTCTGCAGGTGGCTGAATGACCTAGGAATCAAGGTGAAGCTCGCCGTCGTAGTCGACTCTTACGGACGGGATTCCTATGTCGTGCCGCCCAACGTCGCGGCCGCAGCAAATCTCTACCAAAGAGATTACGGTTTCATCAGAGGAGCCCCAGAGATCACGGCCGAGGATCCGAAACGAACCAAGATTCTGGGCAACTGGCGTTATACCTATGATGGACGCGATATACCGATGCCAGGGGAACCGACAATGCGCCGCTGGTTCATGGGTTCGCATCTGAAGATGGAATACGATCCCGAACCATGGGAGCGCGTCAAAGAGTTGCTGATAGCCGCGATTAAAAACTAGATCGGGAATCGACGCCTCGCTCAGCCAAGCATAGAACTCGGAAGATTTTCCTGGAACTGGCTAGGCGTGAAGTTTCACGAGTTGCGCGATCTGGCCTCGGCCTCGGACAATTCGACAGCGCGCAGTAGTCCTATGAGTGGGAGGTCGGGTAAGAAAGCATCGAATAACTTTTCCTCTTCGAACAGCCGGCCAAAGCCACCGGTGCCGAGAACGGTAGGTCTATACAAAGAGAAACATTGCTCCGTGACCGAAGCGATGAGCGACCGAACCGTCGCCAAAGTGCCGTAATACAGCCCCGACTGAATACTCTCGATAATCGAGCGGCCGAGAATCTCAGGTGGACGAATGATCTCCACCACCGGTAGCCGCGCGGTATTCGATTCAAGAGCTGCCATCGAAGTGTGGATGCCTGGCGTGATAATTCCGCCGAGATATTCTTTGTCCTTACTGACAGCGCAGATCGTGGTCGCTGTTCCAAAATCTACAATCAAAAGATTCCTGCCTGGGAACAGGGAGATCGCTCCCATGGCATTGGCGATCTTGTCTGCGCCCACTTCCAACGGATTCCTGTATCGGATCTTGAGCCCGGTTTTGGCCCCTGGTTGTAATAGAAGAGGCTCGAAGCCAAAGTATTTTCGAAAGCAATTTCGAAGCGAATGCACGACATCGGGAACGACGGAACAAATTACTGCAGTGCGGACTTCCTCGGGGTTAACTCCGTTCTCCCGCAGCACTGCGCGGAGAAACGTACCAAACTCATCTGACGAAGCACGCACGCTCGACGTACGACGGAAGGTGGCCTTCAATTCTTCGCCGAGATACACACCTCCATAGATCTGACTGTTACCGACGTCAAGACAGAGAAGCATCGTTCGTTGGTCCCTCCGGCAACGCGACATTGTCGATCAAGCGCACCCCGTCCAGATAAGCAGCCGCAAACCGCCGGCCCCAATGTTCCTCTACGTAATCCACTTGGAATCCATGGGCGGTTAGCATATCTCTGGCTTCTCCACTACTGCCGGCCGTCGTCAGCGCACGGAACATCCAAGACGCATTGGCACGGGAGTCGTCCGATAGCAGCATGTTCCTCGAGCTCATCGCGAGCCCTGACACTTCTCGAACCGTTGCGCATGGAACGACGTCAATCGGAAGAAAGAAGTCACGAGCCATTTCGTCGATTGTGCGGAGTTGTTGGTAGTCCTTCTCTCCAAAATAGGCGCGACCCGGCCTTACCAGTTGGAACAGCTTCATAACGATGGTCATGACGCCTTGCAAAAAGCCCGGCCTGTAGGCAGCTTCCATCACCTCCTCACGCTTCGACTCGATACGGAATCGATAGCCATCGGGATAAAGATCGGTGACTGCGGGAGCGAACACATCGTCTACTCCCAGTTCCTCGAGCAACGTCAGGTCGCGTTCCATCGTGCGAGGATAGCGATCCAGATCCTTAGCTTCATTGAACTGCGAAGGATTCACGAAAATACTGACGACTGCGATCTCGTTTTCCTTGCGACACCGCTCGACAAGAGATGCGTGACCTGAATGCAGCGCTCCCATTGTCGGGACAAAACCGATGCTAGGCCCTTCAATAGCGCGTCTGCGAAGGACCCAGTCAGCGAGATTCTTCGAGACGCGCATCTAGCGATAGGTCTCCTCATTTGTAGGGAATGTCCCGGCTTTCACTGCGGCATCGAACTCGCCTAAAGCCGTGATCATCGTATGCGCTCCGTCCACAAAGCGCCGAACGAACTTAGGATGAAAATCAGTGTTCATCCCGAGCAGGTCCTGCAGCACCAGAATCTGACCATCGCAACCCGCGCCGGCCCCGATGCCGATTGTCGGAATCGTGATGGCCCTTGTAATTTCTTCGGCAACCTTTTCCGGAATGCATTCGAGCACCACCGCGAAAGCGCCCAACTCAGCAAGAGTCTTCGAACGCCGCAGAATCGCCTGTGCTTGCGCGCTGCTTCGACCCTGCACCTTGAACCCGCCATACGTGTGAACCGATTGCGGTTGCATGCCAACGTGACCCATAACAGGAATTCCGCTCTGCGTCATCCGCTCAATCACATCCTCATGACCATCGACACCTTCGAGCTTCACTGCGTGCGCGCCGGCAGTCATCAGAATATGAGCGGTGTCCAGCGCCTCCACCAACCCTTTTCGAAACGACAGAAACGGCATATCGGCGACAATAAACTTTCCTTCTGCCCCGCGCGCTACCGCTTCCGTATGGCCGCGCATCATCTCCACGTTTGCCGAAAGTGTGGATGAGTGGCCATGCATGACCATCGCCGCGCTGTCACCGATTAAAAGCCCATCAATCGCGGTTTTGGAAAGCAGCCGCGCGAAGCTAAAGTCGTAGCAGGTGACCATCGAGAGCTTGCGGCCCTCGGTCTTTGCTTGGAGGAAATTGCTTACGCCCATGAGTTGCTCCACCGAAAGGCAAGCGGGCACGAGCCAGGGTTGGCAGGATGAAAATAAATAGTTGGCATAGCCTTGGTACCTGTCAGAAAGCCGATCAAGTCCCGGTCTTACATGCAGCCCTTTGGGGCGGCGTTTCCAGCACACAGTAGTCGCCGCATTACGTCGGCGCTGTCGAAATTATAGCAACCGCAAATAACTAAAGAGGATTCTTCAAAGGTTGTAGCGGAATCGAAACCCGGTACAGCGCGGTCCCATCCGGTCCGATCAGAGCGAAGCGTCCACCGATGCTCGGCGGGCCTGATTGGCCCCCGAGAAAGGTCACGGAACGCTCCTCCACACTCCCTTTTCCTCCCAGCCCGCTCCAACTCCCGGATTCCAGCCGCGTCGGCGGAGTCACTTTAAACACCAGATCGACCGTGACACCCTCCACGCCATTCCCGTACAAGGCCTTCACGTCCAAGCGGTCGCCATCGCGAGTTCCCTGTAGAGATCGGAGCGCATACATCGACACATCGCGAACGCCTGTAAGATCCTCAATAGGCCTCGCTTCTTTCGAAGCGCAACCTGACAAGACAACAAGACTAAGAACAGCGACGCCAGTGACATTGCGGAGCACCTTCCCAGTCTATGATCGTACGAGTACACGCATGAAACTAGCCATCGCAATTTTGTCGCTGCGCGTTCTCGCGGCCGCGACTGAGGCCGTCAAAATCGATGTCTGGAAGGCAGGGGAGGAAGGTTACAAAGTTTTCCGAATACCCGGCATTGTGGTAACCGCCAAAGGGACACTCCTTGCCTATGCTGAAGCGCGAAAAAGCGATCGTGGAGATTGGAACGCAATCGACATCGTGCTCCGCCGCAGCACCGATCGGGGCCGGACTTGGTCTCCTTCCCGCAAGATTGCCGAGGTGGAAGGCCCAAAGCACAAGAATCCCGTGGCAATCGCGCAGAACCTCGCCGACAACAGCGACGTCACCTACAACAACCCGGTGGCAATTCCGGATCGCAGCGGCTCCGTACACTTCGTTTTCTGTCTCGAGTATATGCGGGCTTTCTATATGCGCAGTAATGACGATGGGGTCACTTGGTCGAAACCGATTGAAATCACTTCTACTTTCGATCGCTTCCGCTCAGATTACGATTGGAAAGTTCTCGCCACTGGTCCAGGCCATGGAATTCAACTGATCAACGGCCGTCTCCTCATTCCGGTCTGGCTGTCGACTGGAACGGGTGGACATGCGCACCGGCCGTCAGTCACTTCCATCATTTACAGCGACGACAGAGGACGGACTTGGAACCGTGGCGCGATCGCGATTCCCAACACGTCGGAATTCATTAATCCCAACGAAACGGCAGCCGTGCAACTTGCCGACGGCAGAGTGATGCTCAATGCGAGAAACGAATCGAAGCAGAATCGCCGTCTCGTCACTATAAGCAAGGATGGCGCCACCGGCTGGTCCAAGCCGAAGGTTGTGGATGCTTTGCCGGAACCGATCTGCATGGCCGGCTTCGCCCGCTCGGGCAAGCTACTTCTTTTCTCGAACCCCCGTAACCTCGACCGCCGCGATGGAAAAGCCGCTCCCGGCGTTCCGCGTGACCGTCGGAACCTGACGCTGCACGTCAGCCATGACGAAGGACAATCGTGGCCCGTTCGCAAAATAATCGAACCCTCCTGGTCCGGCTATTCGGACATAGCGATAATGCGAGATGGCTCTGTCTTACTCTTATACGAGCGAGGCGCGGCAGCCGAAGACCGCTTCAGAGTCGAGGCGTTGACGCTCGCGCTACTTCCGCCAAAGTCGTTGGCTGCAGACAAAGGAGCAACTGAATGAGCATCGCCCTGCGAGGAGTGATCCCGGCCATACTCACAACGTTGGACAACGATGAGCGTTTCGCGTCGAAGCCGATGGAGCAATTGCTGGAGCGCCTGTATTCCGCAGGCTGTGACGGAATGTACGTCTGCGGCCAGACCGGTGAAGGCCTGTTCCTTTCGTCAGAGAACCGCAAGCAAGCGGCAGAGGTAGCGGTCCGCAACAGCCCCACGGGCAGGCAGGTGATCGTTCATGTCGGAGCTTCGAGCACGTCTGAGGCTGTGGACCTGGCCAGGCACGCAGCGCGTATCGGCGCGCATGCCGTCAGCAGCCTTCCACCTTCGGTAGCGTTTTCCTTCGCGGAAGTCCGCGCCTACTACGAAGCGATCGCGGCAGCCGCAGAGATTCCTGTACTCGTTTACTACTTCCCCGATTTCTCTCGATCTGTTGCAACGCTCGACGAGATCTTTTCGCTCTGCTCGATTCCAAACGTGGTTGGCTTGAAGTTCACCGACTTCGATTTCTACCGTCTTTCTCTCATCTCTCGCGCGGGACACGTCATCTTTAACGGACGCGATGAAGCCTTTGCCGCCGGCGTCCTGATGGGCGCAACCGGCGGTATCGGTAGCTTCTACAATTTGGTCCCGGAACTGTTCGTAGCGGTATGGCAAGCGGGTAGCGCCGGCGACTACATTCGGGCTCGCGCAATACAAGACCGCATTAACGATCTGATCCGTACAATTCTGCAGTACCCGATGATGCCCGCACTTAAGACGATCCTGACGTGGTCTGGTATCGATTGCGGTCCGGTGGTCGCGCCTCGACGCAGCCTCACGAGCGAAGAGAAGGCCAAGCTGCGAACCGCCTTGGACGACGCCGGATATGAACCGGATGGCTTTCTGCGTCGAACAACGCTCATCAACGCATGATGCGGCCGTGGCTGCTGGTGGCCCTGCTCTGGGTCGTAGCGTTACTCAATTACCTTGACCGGCAGGTCATCTTCTCGCTCTTCCCTCTGCTGCAAAAGGACCTCGGAGCTACGGACGTACAGCTCGGCCTCACCAGCACTGTTTTTCTTTGGGTCTATGGCTTGCTGAGTCCGTTCGCCGGTTACCTCGCCGACCGCTTTGGCCGTGCGCGCATCATCATCGCCAGCCTTCTTGTTTGGAGCGTAGTGACTTGGCTGACTGGTATGGCTCGCAACATGACGGAGCTCTTGATTGCGAGAGCGCTGATGGGCGTCAGCGAGGCGTGTTACTTGCCTGCTGCGCTTGCGCTCATCGTCGAAAGTCATCCAGAGCGAACTCGCTCGCTGGCGGCCGGAGTCCATCAGAGCGGACTCTACACCGGCATGATTCTTGGCGGCGCATGGGGAGGCTGGATGGGAGATCATTACGGCTGGCGACCCGTATTCACGTTGCTCGGTCTCATGGGCATAGGCTATTTCGTTTTACTTTGGTTTGTCCTTCGCAACGCTGGCCGACGCGATATGACTGCTGAAGCGCCGAACTTCGCGACTTCCCTGCGGACACTTTTCGCGCTACCGGGATTTTCAATCCTTACGATCGTTTTCACAGCATTCGCGGTACAGAACTGGATCGTTTACACGTGGCTCCCCGTGTATCTATATGAACGCTTCGGAATGTCGCTTGCCTCCGCAGGTTTCTCAGCGACGTTCTATATCCAGATGGCCGGCTTCGCAGGCATACTTGCTGGGGGCTGGATGGCCGATCGCTGGAGCCGGACGTCGCCGCGAGGCCGAGTTCTCACCCAAGTCCTGGGACTCGCCATCGGCGCCCCGTTTCTCTTCCTGATCGGATTCACGGGATCGTTCGTATTGCTGATCATCGCGTTACTCGCGTATGGTTTCGGTCGTGGTCTCTATGACGCGAACACGATGCCGGTATTGAGTCAGATCGCTGAACCTCGCCTGCGCGCCACCGGTTATGGCATCTTCAACATGGCGGGCTGTATCGTCGGTGGAGTAGCTGCCGCAGCGGCAGGGTCGCTCAAAGCGATCATCGGTCTGTCGGTTGCGTTTCAGGTCTCCGCAGTCATTCTCCTGCTTGGGGCTGCGATGCTTTGGTTCGTCCCGATTGGTCGCCGTCCGATTTCACAGACTAACTCTTCTTCTTGACCTTCCGCTTAGGAGCCGCGGGCTTTGGCGCACACTCCGTCAAATTCATCCATTGCAAAGGATTCACCGGAATCCCATGGACATTCAGGCCCCAGTGAAGATGCGGAGCCGTCGACCGGCCGGTCGTTCCGACATAGCCGATAATGTCGCCTTTCTTGACCTGCAATCCTTCGGAAGCTTCGAACTTCGACATGTGCAGGTAGATCGACGTCACTCCCTGGCCGTGATCGATTCCCACTGTATCCCCGTGCACATTGAACTTCTTGACGATCCGAACAACACCCTCCGAAATAGCTCGTATGGGCACACCCTCCGCGCCTCGCTGGTCCACACCGGAATGATAACTGCCGGTCGGCTTTCCGTTATGCATACGCAGAACGCCATAAGGTGATGTCAGACAACCAGGAGTAGGCACTACAAAAGGTTCCGACCAATACCTCACCGGACTTATTGTTTTACGCAACGCCGCCACAGTTTCCATCTCACCCGGCGCGGGCTTCAATCCGGTTTGCGCTTTCCCCAGAGTTACGTTCTGCGTGCGAAACCGAGCGTCGCGAACATCCAAAATCCCTCTTTCCACCACTTCTCTGGCGCCATTTAATACTTCGATCGTCTTTTTCCCAGGCGGTTCAAGGGCTGGTACGGGAACCAAGCCATATTTCGATCCGTCTGAATTGGAGAATAAGGGCAATACCCTGCCGTTAAACCGGATCGATTCGGCAGCCGAAGGAGCCTTCACCTGCGCAACCTGTCCCTGAGGAATATTCGCCGGCGTTACTTCAAGGAGCGTCGCAAGAGCAAGCCACAGCACAACTCCAGAGTACCGTTCGTATTTGCTAAATTAAACACATTGTTGTAAGGAGTCCTCTCATGAGAAAGTCCGCCCTCGCGCTATGGGTTCCTGCGCTCCTCTCGATTGCCTTCGCCCAAACCCTTCCCACAGGAGTGAAGAAGATCACAGCCGTCGAAGGGATCACCGAGTATCGGTTAGAGAACGGACTACAGGTTCTTCTGTTTCCGGATCCAAGCAAGCCCAAAGCGACCGTTAACGTCACTTACCTTGTCGGCTCGCGACACGAGGGGTATGGCGAGACTGGGATGGCGCACCTTCTCGAACACATGTTGTTCTTGGGATCCACGAAGCACCCGAAGCCGATCGAGGAATTTCGCCAGCATGGCGCTGAGTGGAATGGGACCACCAGCGTGGACCGTACGAATTACTACGAAACCCTTCCAGCCGGGGACGAGAATCTGAAATGGGCGCTCGAACTCGAAGCCGATCGCATGGTCAATTCGTTCGTTGCCAAGGAAGCCCTCGACAAGGAAATGACAGTCGTGCGCAATGAGTTCGAGATGGGTGAGAACAACCCTTCTCGCGTGTTGTTTCAGCGAACACTGGCCACGGCATTCCTCTGGCACAATTACGGCAAGTCGACCATCGGCGCTAAGTCCGATCTGGAAAACGTACCGATCGAACGATTACAGGCGTTCTACAAGAAGTACTACCAACCGGACAATGCCGTGCTGACCGTATCCGGCAACATCGACGAAGCCAAGGCGATTGCCATGATCGCGGAAAAGTTTGGGAAAATCGCCCGACCAACTCGCAAGCTCGATAAAACCTATACAGTCGATCCCGTTCAGGATGGAGAGCGCACCGTCACCATCAAACGCGTGGGCGACGTGCAATCGGTGCTGGCGCTTTATAAGACGCCGGATGGCGCGCATCCCGATATGCCTGCGTTGAACATCCTCAGCTCTGTTCTCGCAGAGACACCGGCAGGCCGCCTGCACAAAGCGCTCGTGGAAACGAAGAAAGCTGCCAGTACAGAGGGTGGCATCTGGCAACTCCGCGAACCGGGAATCATGCTCTACGGGGCGACCGTCCGAAAAGAGGGAAATGTCGATGAAGCGAAAGACATTCTTCTCCGAGTGGTTCAAGACGTCATAAAAGAGCCCCCAACTAAGGAAGAGGTAGATCGGGCAAAACAGTCGGAGCTCAAGCAATATGACATGGCGCTGAACAACAGCGAACGCGTAGGTTTGCTGCTAAGCGAACCGATTTCTCGCGGCGATTGGCGCCTGTTCTTCCTGGATCGCGACAACATCAGGAAAGTCACTCCCGAAGACGTTCTGCGGGTCGCCAAACTGTATCTGAAGGAAGACAACCGAACGGTCGGGATGTACCGGCCCGTTGACAAGACGGATCGCGCCGAGATTCCTCCGATGACCGATCCGCAGCTTGCTCTGAAAGACTTCAAAGGTTCCGCTGCTGTTGTCCAAGGGGAGGCGTTCGATCCCAGCCCCGCCAACATTGAGAAGCGTTTGACGCGCGACAGTCTTCCCAATGGTCTCAAGCTCTCTTTGCTGCCCAAGAAGACTCGCGGCGCAACTGTACACGGTACTATCACATTGCGCTATAGCGACCTTGAGAACTCAAAGAATCGCAATCGCGCCCCCAGCCTCGCGGGAATGATGCTGATGCGAGGGACGAAGAAGCACACGCGCCAGCAGATTCAAGATGAGCTCGATCGTCTGAAAACACGCATTTCTCCTTCGCCCACGGGTCTGAATACAACACGCTTTACTTTCGAAACTACGCGCGAGAATCTCACTCCCGCGATCACGCTGCTCGCTGAGATTCTTCGTGAGCCTTCCTATCCGGACAACGAGTTCGAGCAGATCAAACAGAGTAGCTTGGTCGGAGCAGAGCGCGCGTTGCGCGACCCGCAGGGGCTTGCAATCGCCACCATCCGTCAGCATCTCACCCCCTATCCACTGGACGACCCCCGCCGGCCAAAAATGCCCAGTGAAGAGATTGAGGAGATCAAGGCGACAAGCCTTGCGGATGTTAAGAAATTTTATGCGGATGTTTACGGAGCATCGAACGCTGAGCTTGCGGTGGTTGGCGATTTCGATCCCGAAGAAATGAAAAAGCTGGCAGCCAGTCTCTTCGGTGACTGGAAGAGCCCGGCAAAGTATGCCCGTGTCCCCTCCGAGTACAAACCGGTCGAGGCAATCGACAAGACGATTGAGACGGCAGACAAGCCGAATGCCCTCTTCGCGAGCGGTATGCCGATCAAGCTCAGCGAGACTCATCCGGACTATGCCGCAATTACATTCGCGAACTACATGTTCGGCGGCGGATCGAGTTCGCGCCTGTTTGCCCGCATTCGCACAAAAGAAGGGCTCAGCTATGGGGTCATGTCGCACGCGTCGGGACATCCTGTCAATGAGAGCGGTACTTTCCTCGCAATGGCAATCGCAGCTCCGCAAAACATCGCGAAGGTGGAATCGGTTTTCAAGGAAGAGCTAGCGAAGGCGTTGAAGGACGGATTTACGGATCAGGAGATCGCCGAAGCGAAAAAGGGCTGGCTGCAGGAGCGGACTCTCACTCGCTCTGAAGACCGCGCACTCGCCTCAATGCTATCTGACAACGAGTTTGAAGGCCGCACGATGGCATTCCAGGCCGAACTAGAAAAGAAGGTAGAGGCCCTGACGAACGCAGAGATCGTAGAGGCTTTGAAACGCCATATCGATCCTGCGAAGCTAAGCTACGTTAAAGCCGGTGACTTCAAGAAAGCTTCGGCTCCCGCGACTCAATAGGGGTCAGCGGACCTTTTCAATAAACTGGCCGGTAGTGGCCCCGACAAACACCGAGTACCCACTCGCCGCAACCGATGTACCCCAGATGACGCGCCATGTGAGATAAGGGTGCCGGCTCGTCTGCTCCATCAGCAGCATGGTCGGTATATCGGGATTCGCCTTCACGAAATCGGCGCTGTGTTCCAGGGCGACTTCGTAAGCCTTCGTAGAATCGACCTTGAAAGCCTGAACGGGCCAGGCAACGTTCTGGCCCTGCGGGCCCCGATATTCATCCTCGAGTCCGGCAAAGACTCCCTGATGAATGTTGCCCTCTTCCACCACGGAGTATGTATATGTTCGAGCCTTTGCCTTGGAAGGTGAAACGACGGTGACTTCCCACGCTGCGCGCTTTCCGCCATCCGGCTTCACACTAGTCATCGGAATGTCGCGGACGCGCCAGACCAATAAATCGGGAGCCCAGGTTCGAGCTTGTAAAAAGACCTGATGAAATGCAGTCTGCGCGCCGACCGGTTCAGCGGGTTTTTCAGGCTCCTTTGCTGTTTTCGGAGGCTCTGAGCAACTCGATAGAACGAGTAATGACGGAGCGCACGCGAGGAGTGCTCGACGTGTAAACATATCTTGAAGACGAACGCCGATTCGGCTAGGATTCGACCGCGTTCGTCGTTGCGGCTGGCGCTGGAGCCGCCTTCTTTCTGGCGCGTGTGGCGCGCTTCTCGACGGGAGGCTGGCGGTCGCTTTTCTTTATTGAAGGCAATGCCATGGAGGCGATGAACTTCTTCTCCCCATGCTCGTCGAACTTGATTACGATATACTCTTCGTTACAAGACACAACTGAGCCAAGTCCGAACTTTTGGTGTTCGACCTGCGCCCCTTGTGCGAATGCCGGTTTAGTCGCCATCCTGGAGAAGTCCCTTCTAATCCATTCTAACAAAGCGACTTATTTTTGTCGAGTCCAACCCGTACCGCTTCGCTACCGTCCGTTCTTGAAACCTTAACCCCATGAATCACGTCCCTGCCTCCGTGCGAAACGCCCTGACCCTGTTGCTGACCGCCACGTTAGCGGCCGCCGCGGACCGCTATATCCTCGTCCTTGAAACGCCGCCTCTGGCCGAGCAACTGGACCTTAAGACCGCGTCCCGTTCCGCGTCCCTGGATAAGCGCGCCAAAATACTTGCCGAGCAGGGCGGCGTTCGGTCCGCCGTGGCCAAAGCTGGAGCGCGCGTGACCAGCGCGAACCAGGTCTTCGTCAACGGAGTATTCATCGAGGCGACCGCTGCCCAGGCGCAGCAACTTCGTAGCGCTCCAGGAGTTGCTCTCGTCGAGAAGCTACGGCCTTTGAAACTTCATTTGAATCGGGCGTTGGACTTGATGACGGTTCGCACAGCTTGGAGTTCGGTCAATGGCGAACAGAATGCCGGAGTCGGCATCCGCATCGCCATCATTGATTCCGGCATCGACAACACGCACCCCGCTTTCCAGGAAAACGGCCTCCAATACCCGGCTGGTTATCCGAAATGTAACGAGTCCCGCGGCGACTGCGCTTTCGTCAATCGTAAGGTCATCGCTGCGCGTAGCTATGTCGATCTGCTGGTCGGGACCGACCCTGCTACCTCCCGGCCCGACGATACTTCGCCCCGAGATCGCGTCGGCCACGGCACCGCTGTCGCCATGGTGGCTGCCGGCGCGCGCAATGACGGGCCCGCAGGGGCCATCACCGGCGTTGCGCCCCGAGCTTGGCTCGGCAACTACAAGGTTTTCGGCTCCCCTGGTGTCAATGGACAGTACACATACGACAACGTGATTATCCAAGCTCTCGAAGAGGCTGCATCGGACGGGATGCACATTGCCGTCATGTCGCTTGGCGCGCCTGCCGTGTGGGGACCGCTCGATCGCGGAGCGACGTGTCAGTTCGAGGGCACAAGACCCTGCGACTGGCGCGCGAATGCCATCGAGAATGCTGCGCAGGCGGGCATGATTGTCGTAGTCTCGGCAGGTAACGACGGCGATTCAGCGACACGCTATCCAGGTTATTCTTCCATCGCTACTCCAGGTACCGCCCCTTCGGCGATTACCGTCGGGTCCACCACCAATTCACACATCCTCTATCAGTCCGTGCAGATTCCGGGAACTGATCGCATCGGTGCTCTCTTCGGAGACGGACCTCGGCCGACTTCTCCCCTGACTGCGCCCCTGCGTGACGTAGCGCGTCTGCAGGATAACGGCAAGGCCTGTTCGCCCCTGACCAATGGTTCGCTTTCGGGGGCCATCGCGCTCATTGAGCGTGGCGATTGCAGTAATATTTCCAAGATCCAGAACGCGCAGCGCGCAGGCGCGGTCGGAGTCATCATTTACCAAGGACCGAATGTGCAGGGAGTTTTCCAGATGTCAGGGCTCGAAGAAACGAGTATTCCGGCCGTCATTGTAGGCAATCGAAACGGCGAGACTCTGAAGACCTATGCTGGCCGCAGTCCGGATGGACCAGTTACACTCGATCCTGCGCTCTATGAAGTGCCGACGGATGAATACGACACGATCGATTTCATCTCAGCGCGCGGGCCGTCGATCCGTGAGAACGCGATAAAGCCGGAATTAGTCGCCGTCGGAACGGATCTCTACGTCGCAACACAGAACTTCGACCCTAACGGGGATATGTTCGACCCCACGCGATACACATTCGCACGCGGCACCAGCTTTGCCGCTCCCTTTGTCGCCGGGGCGGCGGCGTTAGTCAAGCAACGAAATCCGCAATGGAACGCGGCCCAGATCAAATCGGCGGTCGTGAACACGGCCGATACACGAATCGACGATTCCGACGAGAACGGCCAATTCATCCAAGCCAGCGTTCTGGATATCGGCGGCGGGAAGTTGAATACCGCCGATGCCGTTCGTACAAACGTCACGATCGAACCGTCGACACTTTCATTCGGAGTCATAGGCGCGTCTGCGCCACCCTCGCGTTCTCTCACGCTGCGCAATTTTTCCAGCGCTGCCGTCTCTCTGACCCTGCAGCCGAGAGCAAGTTTCGGTTTGTCGAGCATTCTTACACTCGACCGTACAAGCGTCGCCATCCCAGCCGGAGGCTCGGCCACCGTTACCGCTCGCCTCGATGGCGCTACGCCGAGGCCCGGTGTTTACGAAGGCGTCATCAACATTTCGGGCGGCTCTGTGCCTCTTCATGTGCCTTATCTGTACATGGTTGGCGATGGCGCCCCATACAGCGTCCTGCCTCTTGAGGGCATCGGATTTGAGGGCACTGTCAACCAGGTGGTTTATCTAACCTATAAAGTGGTTGACCAGTTCGGCGTGCCGGTTCGCGGCGTGCGGACGCGGGCGCGCATAATGCTTGGTGGCGGCTCCGTGGAACAGGAAAGCGGCGAAACCGACGATCTCGGAATAGGTTATGCCGATGTGCGGCTCGGAAGCCAGTTGGGCGATCAGGAGGTTTACATTGCGGTCGGCGACCAGCCGAACTTCGGCGTATACTTCGACGGGCGCGCGCGCCTCAAACCCGCCATCTCCTCCGGAGGCGTCGTGAATCTCGCCAGCGGCCAGATTGGCCAGGGAGTCGCTCCAGGTTCGTACATCTCAATCTATGGCCGTGGATTAAGCGAAGTCACTCGCGAGATCAACACTCCCTATCTTCCGCTCGCTCTGGCCAATGTAAGCGTCAGTTTCGATGTGCCTTCGCAGCGCATCAGCGCACCGGGCCGGGTGCATTTCGTCAGCGACGGACAAGTCAATGTACAGGTGCCTTGGGAACTTCGCGGGGCGAATAGCGCAATTATCAAGGTGAGCATAGGAGATAGTTCCAGTGACGTCGTGACCGTCTCTCTAAACGAGCATTCGCCGGCCGTCTTCGAATTTAGTGACCCTGGCAGCGGGCGGCAGCTTGGCGCAGTTCTCGATTCCGCTTATGGTCTTGTTACACCAGCGAATCCGGCCCGCCGCAACGATGTCGTTCAGATATACGTGAATGGCTTGGGACCTGTCGACAATCAGCCTCTCAGCGGTATGCCCAGCCCTCTGGAACCCTTGGCGCGCACGCGGGTCATACCGGAAGTGACGATCGGTGGGCAACGGGCAGAAGTAGTATTCAGCGGGATGACGCCGGGAGCAATCGGTCTCTATCAAATTAACGCCAGAGTGCCCGCCGGAGCAGCGTCTGGGTTGCAGCCCTTAGTGGTTACTGCGAACGGGATCGTATCGAAAACAGTAAATCTGCCGATTCAATGAATTCAGTAGGAAGTCGTTCGATGAAACAGCTCTTCCACACCGCGCTGCTCGCGCTTCTTATCTCAAGTTTGGCAATGGCTCAGGACGTGGCCGGTGAGTACATCGTGGAACTCGCGGGGAGTCCGGCCGTCGCTACAACACCGGCGAAAGGACCTCGATTAGCCTCCGGTAGAGCGGCTGTTCAAGCTGCGCAGGCGAGTGTACGCTCTGCGCTTGCAGCAGCAAACGTCGAAGTAACAGCAAGTATAGACACCGTCATGAACGCGCTGATCGTGAAGTCGGACGATCCTGCCCTCCTGAGCAGCACGCCCGGAGTGGCACGCGTGTATCCGGTTCGGCTCTACAAAATGGTCCTCGACCGGGCCGTCATCTTGCAGAACCTTCCCGCTGCAGCCGAACGCATCGGAGGCTCTGAGAATGCCGGAGCAGGCATGAAGATAGGGATCATCGATTCCGGTATCGATATCTCTCACCCAGCTTTCAACGATTCCGGCTTTACCACGCCGGCTGGTTTTCCGCGCGTCAACAAAGACACTGACAATTCGTTCACGAACAAGAAAGTAATCGTCGCCCGCAACTACGACACGCGCATCTCCGCCACCGCTAGCGATCGCAGAGGTCATGGGACCGCAGTTGCCATGATTGCCGCCGGAGTTCGCAACGCCGGCCCCAGGGCGACGATCATGGGAATCGCTCCCAGGGCATACCTGGGGAGCTACAAAGTCTTTCCCGACGGTCAGGACGGAGCGCCCAATTCTGCGATTCTGAAAGCCATCGATGACGGTGTCGCCGATGGCATGGATGTTATCAACCTGAGCCTCGGCGCGTTTCCGGCAGAGCGATTGGATTCTGATCCGCTGGTCACGGCAGTTGAGAATGCCAGCCGCGCGGGCGTCATCGTTGTGATCGCTGCTGGCAATGACGGACCGGGACTCAACACCATCGGCTCACCCGGTACT
>DASQLD010000615.1:0-15559 GCA_035630195.1 Bryobacteraceae bacterium | reverse complement strand
AAGCGATGGGATGTGGGGACGCGGTCGATTTCTTTCGCTGTCCAGGCGCCATTCTCGAGACGAAGAATTGATATTACCCCGACGCTATCTTTAGCTACGTTCTCGAACAATGACGCCACTGCAATCTCAGGGGCGCCATCGCCTTCGATATCGTGAATAGCCAGATTGATCATGCGGGGTAATGGTCCGAAGATCACATGCCGCTGCCAAGTGGGATTTTCGTACCAAACCAGTTCGGGCATACCGCTGGCAAGGGCGATGAGATCGGGCTTGCCGTCGCGGTTCATGTCCCACGGGACAACCTGGTAGCCACCTCGCAGGCCCGTGGCGATCGTGTTCGCCCGGAACTCCTGCCCGGCGGCGCTAAGCGCTAATAGGAGGAAAAGGATCAGCAAGGGAGGAGAATATCATCATGCATCCCGTCATCCCGAAGAAGCCCACACCTTCAGGCTGGCGAGAGCGACTGGAAGCCCTTCGAAACGTTCCGCCTCTCTTGAGGATGGTTTGGGAGACTAGTCCAGGGCTGAGCATTTCGGTTATTCTGCTCCGATTTGTGGCGGCACTTCTACCTGTGGCGATGCTCTGGATTTCGAAGCTCATCGTCGACCGTGTCGTGGGCGCCATATCGACCAAGACGCCAGTAGATGAAACGATCTGGTGGCTCCTTGGGGCGGAAGTGGCATTGGCTGTGCTCGGCGATGCGTTATCGCGAGCGACGTCGTTGAGCGATAGTCTTCTGGGAGACCGCTTTACGAACGAAGTCGGTCTTCGCATGATGTCGCATGCAACACAACTGGATCTCGTCTCCTTCGAAGACCCGATTTTCTACGACAAGATGGAACGGGCCCGACGGCAGACGACCAGCCGCCTGGGCATGTTGGCAAGTCTGGCGACGATGGCTCAACAGGCGATCACGCTACTGTCGTTGTCAGTCGGCATCGTCGCTTTCTCGCCTCTACTCCTGTTGCTGTTGATCGCGGCGGTGATCCCGCCATTCCTGGGGGAAACACGCTTCGCAATGCTTGCCTATTCGCTTTTGTATCGTTGGACTCCGGAACGGCGCGAACTCGATTATCTTCGCATGCTTGGGGCAAGTAACAGCAGTGCCAAGGAAGTGAAGATCTTTGGACTCGGCGATTACCTGACTGAGCGCGCGCGGCTCCTATTCGACCGCTTCTACGCCGAAAATCGAGGGCTTGCAGTGAAGCGCGCGATCACGGGTACGCTGCTCAATCTGTTGCCCACGGCCGGATATTACGCCGCGTACGCGTACATTTTGTATCGAGCCTTATCGGGTTCCATCACCGTCGGCGATCTGACCTTTCTTACCGCGGCGTTCGCGCGATCCAGGGGGCTTATCGAGCAGATTTTTGCGAGCTTCTCCGGTATCGCCGAGCAGGCCTTGTTCATTGAGGATCTTTTCGATTTCTTTAAGACCAAGCCAAATATCGCGTCCGGTCCGAACGCGGCGCCTGCTCCACGGCCGGCCAAGCAGGGCTTTGAGTTTCGGGACGTGTCCTTCGCGTACCCCGGATCGTCGAAGCTGGTTCTCGATCGCATCAGCTTCCACATCGACGCGGGAGAACGCATCGCGTTAGTCGGCGAAAACGGGGCAGGGAAGACAACACTCGTTAAGTTGATCGCGCGACTTTATGACCCCACATCAGGCGTTATTCTTCTGGACGGCGTTGACTTACGCGAGTACGATGTAGACGACTTACGGCGGGAAGTCGGCGTTATTTTTCAAGACTACATGCGGTACGATATGCGCGTTCTAGAGAACATCGGATTCGGTCGAATTGAAGAGATCGATAATGAGAGCCGAATCCAGCAGGCTGCGGCGAAGGCATATGCGGATACGGTGGTGCAGGCGTTGCCCGAAGGATACAACCAGATGCTCGGTCGCCGCTTCGAAGGTGGCGTTGACTTGTCTGGGGGTCAATGGCAAAAGATCGCTCTTGCTCGAGCGTATATGCGCGACGCTCAAGTATTGATCCTGGATGAGCCAACAGCGACTCTGGATGCGCGGGCGGAGTACGAAGTGTTTCTCCGGTTTTCGGAACTGACGCGCGGCCGGATGGCCGTTCTGATCTCGCACCGGTTCTCAACCGTTCGCATGGCGGATCGCATTCTTGTGCTGGAGCACGGTCGCATTATCGAGCAAGGATCGCATGAACAACTGGTGGCACTGGGTGGCCGCTATGCAGAATTGTTTGCGTTGCAGGCGGCCGGTTACCGCTAGTGCTTCTTGTATCCACGGCCTGCTCACGGGCTTCGGGACGAAAGCCGATTAAAAATGCGCACTAGCATAAACTCTAGTTTCCGCGTACGTAGATTCGCTTTTAGCTGCAGGCGAAGGTTTTAATCATGCCTAACGATTATGGGGCCACTTCCGAATCCGCCGACCATCGATATTCCATCGAAGGCTCCAGACAACGTCCTGACATTGACGACGACGGCATCGGCTACTGGTTACTGCGTCACGCCGTGATGTGAATCGGATGTAGGTTCTCGACCGGCGCTCTGAATGCGATTGTGCCGTTTTGACAATTTCCGAACGTCTTCTAGGTTGATTTTTCTCTCAAAGCAGATAAGAACAATCGCTACGGGTATCCGGATGATCCTTGCGAAACCAGCTAAGTTTGCGAGATTGCAGAAACAGGGTGTCCAAGTGGTAGGACGCTGCAAGGTGTGATCGCGCCGGGCGCGGATTTCGCGGTCGCTGGGACGACTTCCGGCGTTTATGGTCACACGCGGACCTCTGCTACCAACCACGGTCAACAGCTGTTGACTAGAGTTGGCGGCAAGTTTTACGAAAAGGGTTCCACAAAGGTGCGGCGCGACGTGGCTCACGCGCCGGCATTCGATTCATACAATAATCGAGTTCGCGGAAATGCGAATCATCGACTATCTCGCTAGCTGAACCAAATGGCGTGACTTGGAATCGTGGTGACTGGTCATCCGTGAGGATCTCAACTTGGCTGACCGACAGTCAATTGGACGAACGGGGATGAAGCATGCCATCGTTACTTTTCTTCTCGACGATGTGCAGGATGTCAGTCTCGATGGCTTCAATCACCAGAACGTTATTTTCGGACTTGATGTGGAGACAAGCGAAGCGGGAGTGAAGCTGATCATGTACCCATGTTTCGGGTTGCCTGGAGCTATCCAGGCTAAGGAACTTCGCCTAGAACTGCATCCGCAGGTGAATTCCGACTGCGCCCCGTAATGATCGTGACGGGGTCGGTGTAGGTCCAGCGCGCAAGAGTATGTGAGAGTGAAATTAAATCCCACCTTTCGGCCTATCCGCGAATCGCTCCCAGCGACGACACGCTTATTCTCAATGGCGGGATTCTTCATATAATCATGCGGTGACCACTATCGCTCCTCTGCTGCTCTTGTTTGCCCTTGCAGGAATCGCTTATCCGCAAAATTGTGAGCGCCTGAAGGATCTGAAACTTCCCGATACAACGATCAATCTTGTCGAGTCAGTACCTGCAGGGCTCTTCACGTTTCCTGGAGGGGCAGCGACCAGTCCAAAGCCGCAAGTGTCGGCTCGATGCCGCGTCAGCGCGGTGATCAAGCCATCGTCCGATTCGGAGATCGAGATCGAGCTCTGGATGCCGACTTCGGATTGGAACGGGAAGTTTCTGGCCGTGGGCAATGGAGGTTGGTCTGGATCCATTAACTATTCCGGGTTAGTGCAAGGACTGCGGGACAGGTATGCGACGGCGTCGACGGATACCGGTCATAAAGGCGGCTCAGGCAGCTTTGTCCTTGGCCATCCTGAAAAAGTAATCGACTTCGGACATCGCGCAGTGCATGAGATGACGGTAAAGGCCAAGGCGATCATCCACGAGTTTTATGGAAGCGCACCGCGCAGATCGTACTGGAATGGCTGTTCCTCGGGTGGCAAGCAAGGGTTGAAGGAAGCGCAGATGTATCCGGCTGATTATGACGGGATCATTGCCGGCGCCCCAGCAAATAACTGGTCTAAACTGTCCGGCTCGCTGCTTAACATGGGTGTTACAAACCTGAAAGATACCGCTAACACGATTCCCCGAGCCAAGCTATCGATAATTCACAATGCCGTACTAGCCGCTTGTGACGCGATTGATGGCGTCAACGATGGGATTCTGAACGATCCAAGACAGTGTGCCTTCGATCCCGCGACGTTAACGTGCCGTGGCGCCGACTCGCCCGATTGTCTGACTCCGCAACAGGTGGAGACGGCTCGGGCAATCTATAGTCCTTTGAAAGACCAGTCCGGGAAGGTCGTGTATCCAGGGCTCGCCCGAAGCACGGAACTGGCGTGGGCGCCGGCGCTGGGGGGACCAAATCCGTTCGGCATCGCCTTTGATCATTTTCGTTATTTCGTTCACGAGGATGCCAATTGGGATTGGCGCAAGTTCGACCCGGCCCGAGATGTGGCTCTTAGTGAGGAAAAGGATAAACACATCGCGGCAGTCAGTCCTGACTTGAAGGCATTCAAGGCTCGTGGCGGCAAGCTTCTTTTGTGGCACGGTTGGATCGATCAACTGATCACTCCGGAGAATACGATCAACTATTACAACAGCGTGTTGGGCACGATGGGTCCAAAGCAAGATGACTGGATGCGGTTGTTCATGGCTCCAGGAATGCTTCATTGCAGTGGCGGTCCCGGCCCGGATCACTTCAATGCACTTGCGGCTCTAGAACGATGGGTGGAGAAGGGGATCGCGCCAACACAGATTCTTGCTTATCACGTTACGGACAACCGCGTCGATATGAGCCGGCCCTTGTGCCCGTATCCACAAGTCGCGGAATATAGCGGAAACGGCAGTATCTACGATGCTGCTAATTTCGTCTGCAAAGAACCACGCGCGCAGAAGAAGTAACGAGCGGGTGCTCACTCGCGACAACGCACTGTCGATAAACTAAGCCGCTCGCTGGGGGATAGTGTCCGGGCTCTGGAAAGCGGGTTCTACAGTCCGCTAAGGGATGGGCGGTTGAGTCCCGAGTTTTTATTGATTTACTCGCTGCGGAGAGCCTGGGCCGGGTCAATTTTCAGCGATGACAAGGCCGGTATCAGGCACGCGCCGAAGGAGAGCAAGAGTACCAATACTGGGGCCAACGCAAAGCTCGCCGGGTCAAATGGCTTCACTTCATATAAGACACCCCGCATCAGATTAACGAGAAGCACGGAAGCGAACACGCCAACCAGACCGCCACACGTTGACAACAGCATGCCTCTAGCGAGAACGGTTTTCAAGATGTCGCTGGCCTGCGCTCCTAGCGCCACCCGAATACCGATCTCAGGAATCCTTTGCGCAATGGAAAATGCGAGTAGACCATAGATACCGGCGCACGAAAGAGCAATCGCCGTTGCGGCGAGTGCTCCAGCAAGAAAAGTTATTGGCTTTCTGTCTGCCATCTCAATATCTACGATCTCGGTCATCAGCCGAACCTTTGCAATCGGCAAAGATGGCCAAGCAGAATTCAGTTCGCGACGGATTGCGGGCACGAGCGCTGACGGATTCCCATCCGTCCGTACGGCCAGTTGAAAGGGTATGTTGAAGTCAGCTCGCGTCTGCGTGTGGGGCAAATAGATCACGGGATGCGCATCGGCTAACAATCCCATCTCCTTGACGTCGCCGATCACGCCGACAATGGTGATCCATGAATCGGTGAAACCAGGCCCATTGATTCGTACCCGCCTGCCGATCGCGGTTCCTCCGCGCAAGTATCGCCGCACGAGCGCTTGATTCACAATGGCCACTGATACTGATGAAGCGCGGTCAAATTCATTGAACTCTCGACCATGGCGAAGCTCGATCCGTAATGTCCGGAAGTATTCCGGAGTGACCTGTCGTTGTAACGCGGCGCGATCGAGCTGAGGAAGCTCGCCCTCAATATCGAACCGTAATATGCCTCCCTTCCAAGTGAACGGAGCGGCCGACATATAGGCGGCGTGGGTTACTCCAGGGATCGACTTAACGCGGGTGAGGGCCTCGTTGACGAATGCTACTCGCTCCTCGAAGCTACGGAATGATTCTGACGGTGCCGTCACGGCGGTCAGGACGCCTTCCGCCTGAAATCCTGGCATAACATTGAGCACCTGTACGAGAGTGCGGATTAGTAAACCGGCGCCAATGACGAGTATTACCGCGATTGCCGTTTCGGTGATAACCAATATTCCTCGAAGACGCTCATGCCGTACGCCTCCAACAAGGCGCGCCGATCCCTGCCTTATCGTCTGATGCCAATTTACGGATGCGAGATGTATGGCGGGGGCTAGACCGCTAATCAAGCACGCGACTAAGGCAAGGCCGACTGAGAGGAGCACTGTTCTTGCGTCGACGGCTATCGTCGTGAACGCGAGCATGCGCGGAGGAATCAGAAATATGAGCGCTTTCAGGCTCCACACTGCCAGGATGAATCCAAGCAGTCCTCCAATTGCAGCCAGCGCAAAGCTCTCCGTCAACAACTGACTAATGAGGCGTTGGCGATTGGCGCCTAACGACATGCGCAAAGCCAACTCGGAACTACGACGAACGGAACGCGACAGGATCAAATGCGCAACGTTGGCGCACCCAATCAGGAGGACTAGCACGACCGCCGCGGCTAGCATTAGGACTCGATCCCGAACATCTCCGGTGAGATCGTCACGAAGGGGTACGATGACGGCTCGGAAGGCGCGATTGACCTCGGGATCGGCAGCTACAAACTGCGGAGCGATTGCATCTAGCGAAGCTTGCGCTGATTTAATGTCCACGCCTTCGCGAAGTCTGGCGACAGTGTGGAAGTAACGACGACTGCGGTTCGCGAGCGCCTCTGGCGACAAACCCAAGGGAGTCCAGACGTGAGTGTCAGCGAATGCGAACTGAAACTTCGGTGGTAGCACGCCAACCACCTTATGTGGCTGGCCATTCAGCCGGATCGTTCGACCGACCAGACTTGTGTTGCCGGCGTACCGGCGCGTCCACAATTCGTAGCTGAGGACTACGAGGTCGTTGGCTCCTGGTGTGTCCTCGCCCCGCTGGAAGAAGCGTCCCAGCGCTGGTTTGACTCCGAGAACGTCGAAGAACCCGGCTTCGACTCGAGCTCCGTCGATGCGTTCCGGGTCGCCATCCTCTGTAATCGTCGCCTGATTTGGATGAAACATCGCGATTGCGCTAAAGGCGGTTGTTCCTTGCGCAAGATGACGGAAGTTGCCAGGCGAAGTATCGCTTCGGGAGAAGCCTTGGCCACGATCCTCGTAAACACGAACCAAGCGATCTGCATTCTTATAGGGAAGGGGTCGTACGAGGATGGCATGGGCGAGCGTGAACACAGCAGTACACGCACCGATGGATATGGCCAGTGTTCCCGCGGCGAGCAGCGCATAACCTGGATTCCGACGCATGCCCCGCAAGGCGATCTTCGTGTCGGAGATGAACGTTTCAAGCACCATCCTGGTGGTTAGACTATGGGCGTCCGCGGCGGTTAGCTATCACCGGCACTGCGTCCTAAGCGGCAGCTTGACCACTATCGAGTTCACGGACACGTCGCCAACAGGGATTGCTGACGGGGCACTGGAGAAACTGATCCCGACGGCAAAGACATGCTCATCGGAAAGCGCCAAGCCCTCCAGCAGATCCCGGCCAGGCCCTCCAAACAACCCGCTTATACACAGTTTGCCGAGGTCAGGGGAGAATGCCGCGAGAAAGCCGTCCGTCTCGCCCCCCAGGTATTTCGTCTTGGCTCCTGGAAGTTCCGGTGAGCTTGTGATTCCAACGATCCAGATATTGCCATGAGGATCGATCTTGATGTTCCCGCCATCGTAACCGCTCGAATCGTTCTTTGCTCCGCCGAAATAGGTGGACTGGAATTTATGTAGATTCGTTCGATCGAACCGGATCACAAACGCATCCGAGTCCGCGGCTTTGGTTGTTTGATATGCGTGGGAGCTGATCGGGAAATCTGCCGAGCTGGTGATGCCGGCTACGACGGGATCGCCTTTCGGAGGAATTGCGATACCCCATGCCGAATCGTCTTCCGATCCGCCTACGAGCGCCGAGAACTGCATGGATAGATCCGCGACAGAAATCCGCGTGAGAAACATGTCGCGAACGCCTTTAAGCGCACTTGTCGACGGGAAGTCTGCAGATTTCGAATAGCCCGTGGCGTATATCGACCCATTGTTATCGAGGGCGATTCCGGTCAATTTCTCTTCTTCCTTACCACCAAAGACCACAGAGCGGAAATCTTTGCCGCCTGCCCGAAGGGATGTTATGAACGCATCGCCCTGGGTTCCCATCTTCGGCTTCGATTGACCGGGGAAGTCGGAGGACCATGTCGTGCCTGCCACGTAGATATTGCCCTTGTGATCGATCTCTAAGCCATTGCCTTGATCTGTGCCGCTACCGCCTATGAATGTCGAGTAAATAACTTTGCCATCCGGCGCGAGCTTCACCAAGAAAGCATCGCTGTCTCCACCCGCGTATTTTCGTTGAATCGCGTCGGCTGTGATCTTAAAGTCTTTCGACTTCGTAAAGCCGGTCGAGTAGGCGAAACTGTGTTGGTCAACTTTGATGCGGATCGCATTGTCGTAATCAGCGCCGGCGATCCGAGTCGCGTACACTAGCTTTTCCGTTTTCGGGTTGTACCTCAAGACATATGCTTCCATGCCACCGCGGGATCGCTCGAAGGCGTTAACTTCGATTGACAAACGATCGCTGGGGGAGTGACAGGAGAGATAGAGATCTCCACCGGGTCCGATCGCAACATCGTCACAATCTGCAAGACCGAGATAAGTCTGGGCCGTGAAGACGCGAACCGACAGAATGATGGAGACAAGCAATGAGCGTGGCATACGGACCGATGCTATAACGGATCTGCAGATGATAAGAGATAGCGCTTTCGAGATGGCGAGCTCGAGTATTCGTTTCGGAGCCGGGATAACACGTGAGATTGGGATGGACTTGGCCGATCTTCAGGTTCGTAAAGTCCTGGTCATTACCGATCCTCACATCGCGAAGCTGCCGGCGGCGCTGAATGTGCTGGAATCGTTAGAGACGAATCGAGTTCGGTTTGCTCTCTTCGATCGGGTGCGCGTCGAGCCCAGTTATGAGTCTCTGCAGGAGGCTATTGCGTTTGCCACCGATGGCGAGTTCGACGCCTATGTAGCGGTGGGAGGTGGCTCCACGATCGACACTGCCAAGGCTGCCAATCTCTACGTGTCGTATCCCATTGATGACTTCCTTGCGTACGTGAATCCACCGATCGGCCAAGGTCGGCCGGTACCGGGACCGCTGAAACCTCTGATTGCTGTTCCCACTACTGCGGGCACCGGCAGTGAAACGACCGGTGTGGCAATCTTCGATTACAGTCCGCTTCATGCTAAGACCGGCATCGCGCATCGACGGCTTAAACCGATGCTCGGAATCTTAGATCCGGACAATACTCGGACGATGCCGCCGCAGGTGGCTGCCGCTAGCGGCTTGGACGTGTTGAGCCACGCGATCGAATCGTATACAGCCATCCATTTCGATGAGCGACCTAAACCGGATCGTCCGATCTTACGGCCGGCTTACCAGGGATCAAACCCGATAAGCGATCTCTGGTCACTTGAAGCGCTTCGAATGGTGGCCGAGTTTCTGCCGCGAGCAGTGGAAGATCCTGGCGATGATGTCGCACGTTCAAAAATGATTCTTGCTTCCGCTTACGCGGGAATCGGCTTCGGCAATGCGGGCGTTCACTTGCCGCACGGGATGTCGTATCCGGTGTCCGGGATGGTGCGAACCTTTCGACCAGCGGGATATGACGTCGATCACGCGCTGGTTCCGCATGGGATGTCGGTAATCCTCAATGCTCCTGCGGTCTTCCGGTTCACTGCGTCCGCTTCGCCTGAACGCCACCTACGCGCGGCTGAGATCCTCGGCGCCGATATATCGAGAGCATCGGCAGACGACGCAGGCAAGATTTTGAGTGATCAGATCATCGCCATCATGCGACGTCTGAAAGTGCCCAATGGGCTGCGCGCGATTGGCTACACCTCCGGCGATATTCCAGCTCTTGTCAAGGGCACGCTTCCGCAGCATAGGGTTACTAAGCTATCGCCACGGCCCGCCGGAGAAGAAGAGCTTGCGCGCCTTTTCGAAGACGCGATGGAAGCGTGGTGACTCGCCGGCATCTCCTCGCTTCGCTCGCGATGGCCGCGGCGCCCGGGCCCGAACGCCCAAACATTCTGGTTATTTTGTCGGATCAGCAGCACTGGAAGGCGTTAGGACGGTCAGACAAGTTCTTCGAGACGCCGAACCTCGATGAGTTAGCGCGTACAGGTTTCACGTTTGAGAAAGCGTTCTGCACAACGCCGCAATGTTCACCGAGCCGGTCGTCATTGATGACAGGATTCTATCCGACCGCTACAGGAGTTATGGGCAATATCGGCGCGGCCGGGGGCGCGAGTTTACGTCAGCCCAATTTTCTCAGGGCCCTTGCGGACACTGGATACTCGACGGGATATTTCGGCAAGTGGCATCTGGGCAAGGAGCCCGTCTCCCTGGATGGCCTCGGGGAAATGGCGCTGGATATCGACGACCCTGCTATTACCAAACGCGCTACTGGTTTCCTTGCGAATCAACGTGGCGCTACGAAGCCGTTTGTGTTGATGGTGTCTTATTTGAATCCGCATCGTATTTACGGGTTCTCGAAATCCGTGCCTCACTTTTCCGGATCGATTCCCTTACCCGAGTCGTGGAGTAAAGAGAGGCTCAACACGAAGCCGAAAGTTCAGCTCGAATTCATGACGCAAGATCAGGGAAAGGCGATCTGGGGGAAGGATCGTCGCGACTGGGAAGCATATCGCGAGTTCTATCGAGATCGGGTGCGGGAGTATGACGCGCATGTCGGGCAATGTCTCCGGGCGCTCGACCGTGCCGGCTTAGCTGCCTCAACCATCGTGGTGGCCAGTTCCGATCACGGGGACATGGATACACATCATAAGCTGATTTTCAAAGGTCCCTTCCTGTATGAACAAATGGTTCGAATCCCTTTGATCTTTCGCGTTCCTGGGCGAACTGGCTCGGCAGCCGAGTTTCCTGCGGTGAACACGGACGTGGCTCCCACGCTACTCGAGTTGGCGGGCGTTCCGATGAAGGCGTGTGATGGCGTATCACTCGCGCCCATCATTACGGGCAAAGGAAAGACGCCTAGACGCGATTACGTAATCGGCCAGTATTACAGCAAACAACGCTGGGTAAATCCCACCCGGATGATACGCACGGAGACTTTCAAGTACAACAGGTACATCCAGCATGGGGAGGAGTTATACGATCTTAAGAACGATCCTGGGGAGGTGGTGAATCTGGCTTCCGATAAAGGCTACCGGAAAACAATGAGCGAGCTGTCACGGCTACTGGACCGATGGATGGCTGACAATAACGATCCCTTCTCGACTTTCAAGGCTACCGATCGCTCAGGCCGGCCGCTGTAATCTTTTCGACCACGAATCGCAGCTTTCTCGCATGCTTTTGACGCGAGTGGATTGGCCTCTTGCGCTAATGAGATTCTGCTTCTCGAGCGGGTCAGATCTCAGATCGTACAGATACTCTGCTTTGGGATTGATTTCGAGAAAGCGGAAGTACTTCCAACCGTCGGTGCGAATTCCCTCGCTCTTTGGGATCTGCGGATGCTCGAAAAGGTGCGAGTAATACCACTCGTCACGCCAGGATGTCTTCTCTCCTCTCACGAGCGGTAGCAGTGATTGTCCCTGCATTGAGGATGGGACGGAGATGCCCGCGAGGTTCAAAAGCGTCGGCGCGATGTCTATGTTCAAGGCCATTTCGTTGCGCTGTTTCCCACGTTGAGCTGCTGGAAGGCGAGCGTCATGGATGATGAGAGGAACGCGAATGGATTCCTCGAACATGTACCACTTGTCTGCCAGGCCGCGCTCTCCGAGGAAGTATCCGTTGTCGCTGGTGTAGATAATCACCGTGTTCTCTGCAACGCTTCTTGCTTCGAGCGCTTTGCGGATCTGCGCGACGGCTTTATCGATTCCGGTAATGAGGCGATAGTAGCCTTTTACCGCATCCTGGTAGGCAGCAGGTGTTGCGAACCTCCAGCCCCAGCGTCTGTGCCCTTCGGAATCGCGCAGGGGCTGTGGGAGTTCTCTGTAGTATTGATCGGCTGCGGTTTCTGGAATGGGTATGGTCGAGTCCTTGTACAGCTCGCGCAACGCGGGATCGAATACATACTGTCGTGTCGCTTCGTCCTGCGCGTGCGGAGCTTTGAAGCTTACGGAGAGACAGAAAGGTTGGCCACGATCTTCGCTGCTGATGAACTCGACTGACTGGTCCGCCATGACGTTCGTCAGGTGACTCTCGTTGCCGCCATCACGAACGATGTAGGCGCCTTGGCCGGGAAAACCTCGGAAGTAATCGAATTCGTTCTCAGGTAGAACGTTGCCGACGCCCCACTTGCCAATGAAACCTGTTCGATATCCGGCGGCCCGTAATTGGGCTGGATACGTGTTTGCGAATTGAGTGGGAGTAAACGGTTTAGCGAAGTCGCTAATCCCGTGTGTGCGCTCATGCTGGCCGGAGAAGATGGATGCGCGGCTCACAGCGCATATGGCGGTAGTCACGAATGCATTGCGGAAGAGAGTCCCACCACTGGCGAGCCGGTCAATCGCGGGAGTTTGGATGATGCTGTTGCCGGCGCATCCAAGAGTATCCCAACGTTGGTCGTCGGCGAGAAAAAGAACGATGTTTGGCGGTCGCGAAGTTTGAAACAATGCTGCTGATGATGAATAAAGAAAGTCGCGTCTGGTCAAGTTTCCGCTACCTCACTAACTGCTCAAAGCTCCGGACGTCTCTATGGTAGGACATCAGTAATGGTCTGGCTTGATTCGTTTCAGGGCGATATCGTTTTCGGCTGGCGGCAACTGCGGAAGAGAGGCGTCGTCTCTGCTGCTGCGATCTTGTCCCTGGCGTTGGCGATCGGAGCATGCACGACGGCGTTCCGGATTATTGACGCCTTACTTCTACGGCCTCTACCCATAGCCGAACCGGAGCGGCTGCATGCTCTATTTCGGGAAGGTATCGGACCGGACGGCAATCCGAGAACGAGCGACAGCTACGAGTATCCGTTGTTTCGTCAGATGCGAGCCGCGGTGAAAGATCGCGCCGACTTAATCGCGGTTTCGTACGCATATAGCCGTCCGATCGATGTTACGTACGGGTCGGATCAGGAAATGGAACGGGCTTACCGCCAGTACGTGTCCGGATGGATGTTCGATTCCTTCAAAGTGCGTCCTGCGTTAGGGCGCTTGTTCACGGAGAATGACGACGTACGACCCGGCGGCCATCCTTTCGCCATACTGTCTCATGACTACTGGACAAGCCGATTCGGGAAAGACGCCAAAATAGTTGGGCGAACAGTTCGAATCGGGTCCGAACTTTACGAAATTATCGGCGTCGCTGAGGAAGGATTTACAGGTGTCGAGCCCGGAAGTGTGACGGATATCTTCCTGCCGACGATGATGAATGCCAGCGCAATCGACAGCACCGAAACAAGCTGGTTTCGAACCCTTGTCTGGATGAAGCCAGGGTTTGGAGTCGAGCCGGTCCGCGATCGGTTGCAGGCGGTGTTTCGGGCCTTTCGCGAGGAGCAGGCTAAGGGTTTCGTGGGCAGACCCAAGCTGTTCATCGATCGATTTCTCAACGAGTCGCTGTCCTTGGAACCCGCAGCCGCGGGAGTTTCCGATATGCAGAAGGAGTACCGCCAACCGCTTGCTGCTCTCGGTGTTCTGGTCGCGATAGTTCTATTGATCGCGTGCGCGAATGTCGCGAATGTGATGACCGCGCACGCTGCAGCGCGATCGCGTGAGATGGCGCTGCGAATCTCGATCGGCGCCGGTCGATGGCGACTTGTGCAACTGGTGCTGGTCGAAGGCGGCTGGATAGCATTTGTTTCCACTGTTCTTGGAGCTATGTTCGCGTGGTGGTCAGCGCCGCTGGTTGCGGGCATGATCGACCGGCCGGACTATCCTGCGCGTTTATCCCTTCCATTCGATTGGCGCGTATTGGGGTTCGGATTGGTGCTTGGGCTCGCCGTCACGTTCTTATTCGGGTTGCTTCCCGCGCTGCGCGCCTCTGCCGTGAAGCCTGCCGGCGCGCTGAAAGGTGGTCAAGATCCTCATTCGCGCCGGCGCTTGATGCACGGTCTGATCGCCGGGCAGGTGACTTTTTGTATCTTTGTGCTTTTTGTGGGCGGCTTGTTCTTTGCCACCTTCGACCGGCTGGAGAGCCAACCCACTGGCTTTTCGGCGGAACGGCTAGTTACCCTGGAGACGGTTGCGCAAAGCCCTCAGCCATCCCAGTATTGGGAACTGGTCGGTCAGCATTTGCGCCAGACGCCAGGGATCGAGGCAGTCGCTCTGTCCCGATGGGCTCTACTCGTCGGGAACGCTATGAACGGATTTGTCTCGACGAACGGAGCTCCTCCAGAGGAAATCCGCAACCACTTTTTAAACGTGTCACCTGGTTGGGTCGACTTGATGAAGATTCCATTTGTCGCGGGCAGAGACTTTCACGCTAGCGATACGTATCCTGGGGCTGCGATTGTCAACGAAACTTTCGTGAAGCAACACTTCGGCGGATTGAACCCGGTTGGCAAAACAGTTCGAGAAAGTTGAAGGGGACGGGAAACGACTTCGTTTCCAGATCGTCGGCTTGGTTCGCGATGCGCTTTACCAAAATATGCGCGACCCGATTATTCCCACAGTCTATGTGCCGTTTCAGTGGATCGAAAGCGACGGCACATCCCGGCCTTATGATCGGGCGACTTTCATCGTGCGCACATCGAATCGAGACCCATTGGCGGTGGCCCCAATGCTTCGTCAAGAAGTAACGCGCGCGCGTCCCGGATTTCGGGTCAGCAACATACGAACCCAGAAAGAACTGATCGAATCGCACACCGTTCGCGAGCGGCTGCTGGCGACCTTGGCGATCTTCTTTTCGATCGTGGCGCTCTCGCTTGCAGGCCTCGGCCTTTACGGCGTGTTCGAGTACTCGGTGTTGCAGCGACGTCGGGAGATCGGTATTCGCATGGCGATCGGCGCTCAGCCCGGTGGCATCGTACGGCTTGTGACCGTGAACGTGCTCGCCATGGTAGTTGTGGGCGGCGTCCTAGGACTGGCCTTAGGTGTGGCGTCGGCGCGCTTTCTGGAGAAGTTGTTGTACCACGTTAAGCCGACGGAATTCGGCGCTCTTGCGCTTCCATCTATAACGATTCTCCTGGCGGCGCTGCTAGCCGCTTTGCCGGCAGCGATTCGCGCTGTGCGGATCGATCCGGCCAAAATGTTACGGTCCGAATAAATCATCGTTGACACCAAAGCTGATTACGATCACAATGTGATAGTAATCATGCTTGGCGAGTTCGAGTACCTCTTGATCACCGCGGCCGTTCGTCTTGGCGAGGATGCTTACGGAGCGGCCATACGGCAGGAAATCGAGCGAACCACGGAACGGTGTTGCTCTATTGGCGCGCTCTACACAACCCTGGATCGTCTGGAAGCCAAGGGCTTGGTCACCACCTG
>DASQLD010000614.1:0-12092 GCA_035630195.1 Bryobacteraceae bacterium | reverse complement strand
AAAGGCTCTGTCTTTGCGCAGCGCCTTACGCAGCACCTCCGTGACTACATAGCTTTGGGGGACTCTGCAGGAACTCGCAGTAGTCCTTCAGGCCCTTGGCAACGTCGCGTTCAACACGCACTTTGATCTCGTCCTCGGTTGACTTCTTCAGCGGCTGAATGTAGGTCCGCATGTACTCTCCTTGTCAGAAACAGATTTGAGGAAGACAGCCTGGGGTGACCCCCACAGCGACGGTAAGGAGCGAGGAGTAGGCTTGTGGCGGCGTAGCTGCCTACCAGCCGGGGTCGCCCCAGGCTGTCTTCCGGCCCCGGCAGCTGGTTCTTCGACTGCGCTGCATGCCGCTAAACGACGCGCGTAGCGCCACATAATAAGCACAAGAGGGTGAAGAGCCGGGTGATGTAGCGGGTGAAGACGGGTTGCGTGACTGGCTTCACCCAACGGGTTCATCATCAGCCCTCCCGTTGCTCTGAGCCAAACTTCCGAAAAGGGCGTAGTTTGTCGCGAGTCGATAGGCGGTAAACTGCCCATTATCGCGCGGAGTAGCGGCACTTCCGGGGCACAACCGCGACATCTCCTCCGCGCTCCCAATTTGCAAATAGGCGGTCGTATTTCGCGCCAGAAAACGTTGTACGATCTTCGCGAAACTGGATCAACCTGGACTGTGAATCCCGTGAGTTCTCGCTTTGCGTAAGCCTGGCGAGCCCTGAAGTAGGACAACAACCTGCTGACCATTGGGTCATCGGCGACGTCACCGCCCACCAAACCTTTACGCGCGAAGAGCCCCCGCGCCTCTGCAAAAGAGTCTGCGAAGCTTGCCAAGTAGACGAGTTGGAATTTCGGCAATCTCGTGAATAGGGAGCGGTACTGATTGAGAAAACGCTCGAACCCGGAAGTGCTGTGTAGCCCTTCGTCGATGTAACAGAAACGAACGGCCTCGAGCGCGGCGTTTGAAATGGCGATCCGAAACTTGTCCACGAAAAAGCGTGTCGTGAAACTGTTCTGGGCCTTAGCCGGATAGCGCCAGGCTGGAAGGAAATCTGTCGCTACATTCAACTGGTCGTGAAAGAACCTGACCTTCTCGTCTTCAGTCGCCAAAAACGTATCACTCGGGTGCTGAAGAACGAAGTCCAGAGCCATTAGGCGCGCCTTGATCGTGAGTACGAAATGATCGCGCCGGTTCCGGTTGTCAGTATCTCCCAAAGCAGCATAAAGCGGTTTCGAACATAGGTGATATAGAACCTGCCGATAGCGCAGCGCCGTGGCCTACAGGCAGGATGTGCCAGAAGTTCCTGGTAGAAAGCTTGGCTGAGGATAACGGTGTTTTCCTCGTTGTGCAGGGATTCTTCCGAGTCGAGTGATCTCCAAAGCCGCACTCGGTCGAAGTAGTTGAAGCGCCCGCAGTCCCACACACTCGCGGGCTTTCCGATCCGAAATAGATCGTGCTCGCAAACACTCGTTGGAAGCTGTCGATCAAACGCCGGTAGTGCACACCGTCAAGCGGCAACCCAAGTTCATGAAGTATTTCCGCCGCCACACCGAATCGAATCTCACGATTGCGCGAGCGCACAGCTTGAGTCGCTACCCAGATTGGTACAAGACGATCCTGGCCAAATGGCAGCCCAAACTGTGGATGACCACAGACCTGTAGGAAGTATTTGCCGTTGCGGCGTTCATGGAGGAGAGTACCCTCTTCAGGCCTCCTGATGGGCAGACTACACAACAAGAAAGGACGAGAGTTGAAAAGCAGATCTTGCTTGCGCTCGTCTCGTTGTTGCCGGATGAGCTCGATGGACTCCACCCGCCGCGCCTTTTGCTTGGAGATCCGGATCTCGGGCGCAATTTCCGGGAGTCCTCTGATGATGGATGCAACGTGTTCCACCGAGCACTGTAGAAGGCTGTGTCCCCGCCTTTAGCGAGTGCTGAACGGGCCTTAAAAACTACGGGCCGCTGGAGGTCGGAATCTGACACCGCAGGAAATATATTTCAAGACCATCGACGCGCAACCGCTGAACGAACGCGGTCCAGAATCTAACAGGCATGGGATGTAACGGCCGTCACCGAAGTAGTCGAAGACAGGGTGTATAGGGCCCGACGGCGAGCCACGTAAGTGACCATCAATTTCGGTAACACCCATTCAGCAACTCGGAAGAAACCGGCGCTGCGACAGATTAGGCGCTGGCGAGATTCCATGGTGGGGGAAGAAGCAGAAGTTTCCGACGGTGGTTTCCGACCTCGAGACCGGCGCTGCTCGATCATCTATACATAAGACCTACTGCCGGACGAACCGATGAGCGTTAGAAGCGGTGTCAACGGCAACATCAAAGCTCCGCAGCAGCGCGGTTAGTGAAACAAGAACCTTCGTTATCTTCTGCTGAAAGCTCAACGTATGGCGGCCACCAGAATCGATTTTGATGCCGGCCGCGGTCGACGAAGGTTGTGCTAATCGTACTTACGTGTCATGGCCCTTAGTCCCACAAGGTGGTGAATGCACTTCTGAGAAACTCATCGAAATGTGCAAAATCTTTGCCGGAAATGTCAGATGGCCGTCCCGAGAAGCCCTTTGGTATTGAGGCGGAGTCAAAAGTAGGCGAATCACCTTATAAACCGTCAATAGAGGAAATCGTGCTGACGAACGAAAATCACTACAAACTGCTCGGTCCCGACCCGAACATTCCCGCGCCAGCAATCTCCCCCACTGTGGCCCCCCGAACATCAATGCCGTTTTAACAGAACTCGGGATTGAACCAACGTTGACGGTTCAGGAAACCGCATACCTCTTGAGATGGTCGTATTCAAAGGCGCGCCGTTATTTCAGTCAGGTGCACGGAATCTGTGTGTCGTACCGGCCGAAGCGTTATAAGCGTACCTATGTGACGTTTATGATTCCGCTAAGCGTCTTTGCGCGCGAGTGGCAGAAAATGACTGGGCGAGAACCCGAATCGCCGGAGATCATTCGGCAGAGATTGGCTCACGCTCTTCGGATGGGGGAGTCGGAGCCGCTGAGCTGACCGAGACCGTGTCTGCATCCCAGGTCCGCCGCCTCGCTTCAATAGCGTTTTCCATACGCTTCTTCGTAAGCGCAACATAGTATTTCTCAGTGGTCTTCCGTGACTTGTGTCCGAGGAGCAACTGGACATCTTCAAGGGACCCGCCGCCCTCCAAGACTTCGATCGCAAGCGTATCTCGCCATTCATGGGAGCGTTTGCCTACGATTCCAGCCGCTTCGTAAAGCCGCCGCAACTTCTCGGACCAGTCGTTGACAGCAGTCTTTATGGTCGATGTGCCAGTCCAGAAGAAGTATGTTGAGTTCTTCGGCTGGAGTTTCTGGATAATCTGAACCACAAATAAGGGCAGAGGCACAAAGACTGGCTCCTCGTTCTTCTCCTGGCTCGCAATCATTAATCCGTCATCTCTAAGCGAATCAGTTCGGAGCGTCACGACATCAACGAGTCGTAGACCGCTATAACGTTGGGTAAGGACAAACGCAGTGGCGACCTCCGCAATGTTCGGGAACACCCGAGGTATCGCATCCATTAGCCGTTGCTTCTCTTCGGCGGTCTTCTTTTTGACTTCTACACGCGGCGTTTTTATCGGCAACAGCAGTTCGGCCGGGTTTTCCCGAATCCACCGTAGTTCCCGCATACGACGGAAGAACATGCGGACCAATTCTTGTTTCTTCTGTTTCCCGAGTTGGGCCTTTGGCTGCCTGACCAGTTCGCCAGTCTCCCGATTCTTACGAAGTCTCCCGAGCCACGTCTCTTGAAACGCGGCGAGATGCTCAGTCTTGACCTCTTTCAGATTTACGATGCCACGTTCTCGAAGGAATTCGGCGAGCGGCTTCAGTATTCCAGACATCTTTTGTACCGTCAGTCTGGAGCTTTCTTTCTGAGGATTGAGCGTTCCCGCCTTCTCAGCGAGGTAGTCGTCGATCGCCTGTTCGTTTTTAAAGAAGCTGGATCGACGCTTACGGTCTGACCGGACAGATATCTGACCGTCCATTGATCGATGAGCTCCTCGGCAGCAAGCTTCTCTCAAACGCCGGGCTTGGAGAGTGAGCTATTGAATTCGAACGGTGCAACGTTTGGGTCGGGGTGACGGATCTGCACTCTTGCATAAATGGGGCAGCCACAGCCGAAAACCAATCGCGTCGGCAGCCCCTTGGGGTGTGTGTAGTCCTGCGAAGCAAAGCGGCACCGCGGCCGATGCCGGACGTATATGTCGCGCCCAGATAACTGGAACCACAAACACGCTACAGTGCAATGACCTTACTTCTAAGTTACTGAAAATCACCGAAATAATGTGGCGGAGGAAGAGGGATTCGAACCCCCGGTACCCGTTAGAGTACGACGGTTTTCAAGACCGCTGCCTTAAACCGCTCGGCCATTCCTCCGTTCAACAGTCTACCTGATGCCTCTACATCCTCGGAATCATCGGTCTCAGAGCAAGTCAAAGGTTCCACGGCGATGTATCGGCAGTCGGCGAATTCTAATTCCTTTGGTCGTGACAGTCGCGATTGCTCCTTCTCGCAACTCCTCGGCCATCAATGTCATGCCAGTTTTCAGGATTTCGGCAATATCTGAGCCCTTCAAGCCTTCGATGCGAATTCGAATCACGGACGGAGCGAGAGCTCCTGAAACGGCAAGAAGCGCATGAAAGTCAGCATCGAGAGTCGCGATCGTGCGGTTTTCGGAAAGTCCGAGTTCGATAATCTCGACGTCAGAAGCTTCGCATCGACCGAGGTCTGCAATGTGTAAGGTATCTATTCCGGCATCGCGGAGAATGGCCGCCGCCGACCGAGGCAGGCCCTGATCGAGCAGCAGCCGAATCATGCCATCCGTACATCAATGACACGATCCTCGAGATTGGCCGCCGCAAACTCCAGCGCCTGCTTAACATCCGCTTCGTCGATCTCCGGAAATTCACGAAAGAGCTCGGCGCGATCTTCATAGACGGACACCGCCTCAACAACACGACGCACCGTAAGCCGCATGCCTCGAATGCATGGCTGTCCGTTCATCTGCTGAGGATTAACCGTGATGCGATCAAAGACACGATCAAAACTGCTGTAAGGCATTGCGAACCACCCTTCGGACTTAGACTACGTCGTGTAGCCTCAGCCGGTCAAACGACCAGAGCAGGCATCAGCGCATCAACCGAGAAATCGCATCTTCCACAATGCTCATCAACTCGGCTCGGCTCAACGAAAGACGCGGCTCCCTGGAAGCGGTATCCTCCGCCGTCAAAGGACATCCGGGCTCAAAACCCTCGCGCGGCTGCACGCCATAACGAGCGCGCGAAGCCCGCAGCTTATCTACTTCCGCTCGAGGCAACACCTTCGGACCACCCAACAATTCCGCGACAAGCGTGATGCGCGCAAAATGTTCTACCGTCTCCATCTTGAAGAACGCCTTCATGAGATCGTCGGCATAACAAACCGCGCCGTGATTCGCCATCAACAGCGCATCATAAGTGGGAATGAACGGTTTCAGCGCCTCGCTGAGTTCGGGTGTTCCCGGCAACCCATATTCAGCCAAGGGAATGCACCCAAGCCCGATAACGACTTCCGGAAGCAGCGCAAGATTCAGGGGCCGTCCCGCAACCGCGAAACCCGTCGCCACCGGAGGATGAGCATGGACGACGGCCTGCACATCCGGACGCATCTGGTAAATGGTCGTGTGCATCAGGATCTCGCTGGTGCGATCGCGCGCGCCCTCCACCTTCGTGCCATCCAGATCGCAAATGATCAGATCTTCGGGCTCCATCATGCCCTTGCTGACACCGGTTGGCGTCGCCAGAATTCGGTCGGCGCCGAGGCGGAAGCTGATATTGCCGTCGTTTGACGCCACCCAGCCTTTCTGATAAGCCAGTCGCCCGATCTCTACGATTTGCCGGCGCGGGTCCTTTTCTTTACACGACATGCGGAAGCCTCGATTTTAGCAGAGGAGATCACAAGTAACTGGCTTGTAGAATGAGTGCGTGGACAAACGCCGGATGTGCCCCAATTGCAGGGCCTTCATCAGTACGGATGATAAGATCTGCCCGTACTGTGAAATGAAGCTTGGTCCGAAGGCTGCGGTAAGCCGGGAAGCTTCCTCCGGTTTGATTGCCGGCTTCATCCCACATGCCGGATTCACAACCTTCATTATCCTTCTGATCAACTTCGGTCTTTATGCAGCTACCGTTGTCGTCAGCATGAAATTAGGGAATGATGGCGCAGTGATGGATCTCGATGGCAACACGCTCATTCGCTTTGGCGCGAAGTTCACGCCTGCGCTCGCGGCGGGACAGTGGTGGCGTTTGGTCACCGCGGGCTTCCTCCACGGCGGCCTCATTCACATCTTCATGAACTCGTGGGCCCTGTTCAGCGTTGGAGCGCAGGTAGAGGAGACCTACGGCACTGCGCGTTACTTGACGCTGTACTTCTTATCGACTGTCATAGGCTTTTACGCAAGCGCCTACTTCAGCCCGAGCATCAGCGTCGGCGCGTCGGCCGCGCTCTTTGGACTAATCGGCGCAATGATTGCGGCGGGCATGCGGTCAAACTCTGCAATGGGCTCAGCAATCCGGGCACAATACACCCAGTGGGTGATCTATATGATCGTGATCGGATTGCTGCCGATCTTCAATATAGACACCGCCGCCCATATCGGAGGACTTGCCGCAGGCTTTGCCCTAGCCTGGATAATGGACGCGCCACGCGCAGCGCCTCAATGGACCGATACGCTCTGGCGTATCGCCGCTGGCGCCTCGCTCGCGCTTACCGTACTCAGCTTCGCGCTGATGCTTCGGTTCGTCCTTGCTTAGCCGCGCTTTGCCGCAGCCTTCTTTACTGCCTTCTTGGTCGCCTTCTTAGCAGCGGCTTTCTTTGCCGGCGCTTTCTTGGCGGCCTTCTTGACAGCCTTCTTCACAGCGGTCTTCTTCGCGGCCGACTTCTTGGCGGCGGTTTTCTTGGTGGCTTGCTTTTTAGTAGCCATAATGTTTGAAACAGAATAACGCAAATTTGTTTGAATGGGAAGCCCTTTCTCTTTTCCTTCGCATTTTTCTCTTTGATCGCGTGTTGGAGTTGTCTTGCAGAGCTTGTAATGATTTGTCCAACGCCATGTCTAACAGCGCAGTGGAGGTTCTATTTCGTGCCTCATTCAACGGGAGTTTCTAAGACCTTCCTGTGGTCTGCAGCGACTGCGGGCTTGCTTCTGTTTGCTCGTTCGCAGAGCAGACAGCACTATGATCTTCGCCGAAAGTCCGTATTGATCACCGGTGGGTCACGCGGACTCGGGCTCGTTCTGGCTCGACAATTGGTGTCGAAAGGCGCGCGTGTCGCCATCTGCGCGCGAGATGAACAAGAATTGGAGCGCGCAGCAGCCGATCTGAGAGCGCGTGGCGCCGTCCCGCTTGCACTGGTCTGTGATCTGCGCGACCGCGATGATGTGGAACGAATGATTGCCGCCGTCAACTCTGCCTTCGGCAGCATCGATGTGCTCATCAACAACGCCGGCATCATCACCGTTGGTCCCCTCGAAGAGATGACGCTCGCCGATTTCGCAGAAGCGATGGATTCGAACTTCTGGTCGGGTGTTTACACCACGATGGCTGTTCTTCCTGGAATGCGTTCCCGCCGATCGGGAAGGATCGTCAACATTACGTCGATCGGCGGCCGGATTGCCGTCCCACACTTGCTGCCCTATAGTGCGAGTAAATTCGCCTTCACCGGCTTCTCGCGTGGTCTTCGGAGTGAGGTGGCAAAGGACGGGATCGTTGTCACGACAGTTGTTCCAGGGCTCATGCGCACCGGCAGTCCGCGTCATGCAAGCTTCAAGGGTAAAAACGAGAATGAACACGCTTGGTTCAGCATCGCGGATTCGCTACCTGGCCTTTCCATGGACGTCGAACGCGCAGCATCTCAGATTATCGACGCCACACGCCGGGGAGACACGCAGATTACGTTAACTCTGCCGGCCCGCTTAGCTGCCGCGGTCGACGCTCTGATGCCCGAATTTTCAGGCCGCCTGCTCGAAGTCGCAAATCGATGTCTCCCCGATCCCGGCGGTATCGGTCAGCGCGCTCGGAAAGGTTTTCAGAGTACTTCCAGCGCCTCTCCGAGTATTCTCACCGCTCTCGGTGACTTGGCTGCCGCTCGAAATAACGAATAGAGCGCTCCTTCAACCCGTATTCTGCGCACCGTCTGCGGAGCCCTCCGATCAACACCTAGCCACAAAAGTGGATAACTGCTCCGTTTTCACCCGCAAATATTCTATTTATCCCCACAAATAGGGCGGCTCTTCCCGCGTATTTCGCTAACTCCATTCCGCTTCGCCTGAATAACCTCGCTTATGCTGTTGTATTCTTAAGGTCGACAAATCACCGTGGCATAGTACTGGGCCCTAAGGTCAGGACACTCTAGTGACGATGAATAGTACTGAGTAGGTGACTTTACCATCTAGTCACAAACCATCAAGTGATGTATTCTCAACACATAACAAGCAGATCAGGAAACGATTTGAAGCACCACGGTAGCTCCGTCCCGACAACGGACGGATTAGTGGCTGCTCTTCGGAGGGTAGAGTTTATATGTTTATAAATCTCGTTAGGCGCATCGCATTATTAACCATCGCTTGCGCCAGCCTAAGTCAGGCGTCGACCGTTAATCTCGGTTATATTACATTCAACAGCACCACCGACACTGGCCCGTTTACAATCTTTAATATTTATAACTACACGAATTTAGTCGGTGACGCGGAATACCCGGTGATGACGCCGGTCAACTTCTTAACGACAAGCCTCGAAATCGACCGACTCGGACAGGCTGGCCAACCGGTGGCCATCGACAGCCCGATCCTGCCCGATCCGGACGCCTACGATTCCGATCCGATTGGTCCCAATTACGTGATCTCGAGAGCGGTATTTCGCGCAACTATCGATCCCGCGACTCCGTGGACATTGTTTAACGGGCAACTCTTTGTGCCGAATAGCAGTCAGCTGGAGATCGTCTTGTTGCCCGCAAATGGGACCCATATGGTTGCGAATCAGGAGACTTGGTATATCAATGTCGCTAACAGCGGGGTGAACAATCCCGAACCAGCGACATTCCTGATATCTGGCATCGCCCTGGCTGGCGTTGCAGCGCTTCGACGCCGCTTCGCCTTGCGAAGCTAACCAATCATAAAACTCTTAACCAAAACAAGGGCGGCCCCCTGAGGCCGCCCTTGTTCTTTCTAGTTGTAGATAAACGACCCGTCTTCTCCGACCGTTACTCGAATCGAAGACAGCTTCTCTCCTAAAGCAATTTTGCCGAGCAATGTTCGTGAGATGTCCGGCAGCACCGTATTCGTCAGAATGTTATCGACGTTACGCGCGCCGCTCTCCACTTCCGTACAACGAGAGGCTACTGTGTCGATGACGGACGGCTCGTACGCTAACTCGATCTTGTGGTTTTCTGCAATGCGCTTCACTATCTTGCCCAGCTTCAAACGCACAATCGTCTTCAACACTTCATCGCGTACCGGATAGTACGGGATAATCACCAGTCGTCCGAGGAACGCCGGCTTAAACACTTTGTTCAATTCCGGCTTGATCGCATCCACCAGGCCCTTTGGACTCGGCATCGTTTCGGGATCGGCCATCAGCTTCATCATTTGATCCGTCGCCGCGTTGGACGTCAGGATAATGATGGTGTTCTTGAAGTCGATCTCACGACCCTCACCGTCTTCCATCACGCCCTTGTCGAACACCTGGAAGAACAGCTCCAACACATCCGGGTGAGCTTTCTCGACTTCATCGAAAAGGACAACTGAGTACGGCTTGCGGCGGACGGCTTCCGTGAGTACGCCACCTTCGCCATAACCCACGTAACCGGGAGGCGAACCCTTCAGCGTGGACACCGTATGCGCTTCCTGAAACTCCGACATGTTGATCGTGATCAGGTTGCGTTCCCCGCCATAGAACAAGTCGGCAAGCGCCAGCGCCGTCTCCGTCTTGCCCACGCCGCTGGGACCAACCAGCAGGAACACGCCAATGGGCTTGTTCGGGTCTTCGAGATTTGCCTTGGAGATCCGCAGCCGCTCTGAGATAGCTTGCAACGCGTGATCCTGACCGATTACCCGAGCGCCCAAGTGCTTCTCGAGTTGCAGAACGGACTCGATCTCGTCCTTCACCATCTTCCCAAGCGGTATGCCGGTCCACCCTGAGATCACCTCACCGACAACTTGCGAGTCGACGCAGACACGCATCAGTGGAGCCTCACCCTGAAGCTGGGCAAGTTCCGTATTCAGTTCCTTCAGCTCAGACCGTAACCCTTCTATGTCAGCCGTGCCGGTTGCCGGCGTTGGGGCCGCCCCTGCCGCCGCAGCAGTCGCAGCCGGAGTCGAAACCAAACCTTCAATCTTTCCCCGGAGTTCCCGAATACGATTGACCAGGTCACGCTCTTTTTCGAACCGTGCTTCTAGCGCAACAAGTTTCTCTTGCGTGTCCGCAGTCTCCTTGGCGATCGACGCCAACCTCTCGCCATGATCGGCGCCGAGAGCGGCTTCACGAGACAACACACGCTCCTGAACCTGTAAATCATCCAAGCGGCGCTTAGCGTTTTCCAACTGAGCGGGAATCGAGTTCTGTCCCAACGCCAGACGCGCACAAGCCGTATCCAGCACACTCACAGCCTTATCCGGCAATTGCCGTCCGGCAATGTAGCGGTGCGACAACTTCACAGCCGAGGCGACGCCTTCATCCAGAATACGGACGTTATGATGCTTCTCGAGCGCCGATACGATACCGCGCATCATCACCATGCAAACGTTTTCCGTCGGCTCGTCTACTTTCACCACCTGGAACCGGCGCGCAAGCGCGGGATCCTTCTCGAAATACTTCTTATACTCCGACCATGTTGTGGCCGCGATCGTCCGCAATTCGCCGCGCGCAAGCGCAGGCTTCAGCAGGTTCGCCGCGTCTCCCTGCCCAGCTGTGCCGCCCGCCCCGATCATCGTGTGAGCTTCGTCGATGAACAGAATAATCGGCTTTTCTGAGTTCTTGACTTCTTCGATCAGGCCTTTCAAGCGATTCTCGAACTCGCCCTTGACGCCGGCGCCTGCCTGGAGAAGAGCCAGATCTAGCGTCCGAAGAGTCACATTCTTCAGGACATCCGGAACATCGCCATCTACGATGCGCTGCGCAAAGCCTTCGACCACAGCCGTCTTACCAACACCGGCCTCACCCGTGAGGATTGGATTGTTTTGACGGCGGCGCGTGAGGATGTCAATGATCTGCCGCACTTCAAAATCGCGACCGAGCACGCGGTCGAGCTTGCCCGATCGTGCACGCTCGGTCAGGTTGACCGTAAACTGGTCCAGGTTCGGCGTCTTGCCGCCAGGCTTCGGACCTCCCGTGGTCGAGGGTTCTCCGGCAGCGGCGAAATCGTCTGCCTCCGCTTCCACTTCTTCCGGTGAGGAATGGACAATATCGGCAAAGTTCTTCTTCAGCAGATCCGCATCGATCTTGGCAAACTCCTTGCTGATCGACTTGGCACGCTGCGAGAGGTCTTCGTGCTGCGCAAGCGCCAGAACTGTGAAGCCGGTGCGGATTTCACGAGCCCCGTAGTCAAGCGAGCCGATAGACCACGCCTCTTTCAGCAACTCCATGATCGTTTCCGATAGCGCCGGTCCGCCGGTATTGCCGCGCTTCATCTTGTCGAGCGCGACCTGGATTTCGCGCGCGAACTTCGATGTATCCACTCCGTAGTGACGGAAGATACGCGTCGCGTCCGTATTGTCGGTCTCGATCAGCTTGGCCAGATAGTGATGAAACTCGACGCTATAGTGCGTACGGGAGACGCAGAGACCTGTGGCTCCCTCCATTACGCCGCGCGCCGTCGGATTCAATCGTCCGATCAGCGCCCGCATGTTATAAGACATGAAAGTTACTCCTCGTTCAGATTCTCAAAATCGTATCCGCCGGATCCCGGGTCATCGTGGCTGTTTTAATCCAGCTCAGCCAACCCAACTGCGGTATCACCGCCGGCTCACTACTCAACTCGCAAGCGGGAACTTCTTCCCGCTTCAAAATCAACTGCACTTCAAAATCGATCTCGTCGCCGCTGAAGAACC
>DASQLD010000613.1:0-10585 GCA_035630195.1 Bryobacteraceae bacterium | reverse complement strand
GAGGACCATTTTTCATATGGATTCTTAGGACGCGCTAAATTACATACCTGAAGATGTGGTTGAAGTTGAGCCTGTTGTTTTCCGGCATTCTGTTGGCGCAGGACGTCTCCGTTCGGAGTACGACTCACCTCGTTTTGGCTCCCGTGGCCGTGAATGACAGCCAGGGCAAACCAGTTGAAAGTCTTACGGCTCGTGACTTTGTAGTTTACGATCGAAGCCTCCCCGTTGCCGTTCACATGGAGGACACACCTCAGCCTCTATCGCTCGTTGTAGTGGTTCAGGCATCGACATCGGCCCAATCCGTGCTGGATAAGCTGCGGAAATCTACGTCAATCATTGGCCCGCTAATTACGGGCGCGCGCGGGGAGGCAGCGGTAGTAGCCTTCTCTCGGCAAACGCGCGTTCTTCAGGAGTTCACGCGCGACACGATAAAGATCGAGAAAGCCCTGCGGGAACTGGACGGCGCTGGCGAGGGCGTCAGTATCATCGACGGGCTTGCCACCGCGCTACGGATGCTGAACCAGCGGAAGCTGGAACGTCGGCGAGTAATTCTGCTCGTTTCGGAAAAACACGATCAATCGAGCGAGGAATCTCTCGAAAAACTGATCGAGCTGACAGAACGGGCAAATGCAACCGTTTACTCCGTGACGTTTTCTCCAACCCGATCGATGTTTGCTAACCGGGCGCCGAAATACTGCGATCGCAAGTGCCGCGATTGCGCCAATACCTGCAAGAATTGCGGCAGTCACTGTGATCGAGAGAACCCGGCAGCCGTACCGTCGAACACTTCGACTGCTGGAGGGATGAACTTGCTTGCGCTTTTCGGCGGCCTCAAACGGCTTTCGGAACCAGATATTCCTAAGGCTCTAGCCGAGTTCTCCGGAGGCATCGCATCAGAATTTGTGCGAAAGCAGGCGCTAGAAGATGCGCTTCAGCGAATTGGCGCCGATCTCCATCAACAATATCTGGTTACGCTGCCCATGCAGCGAGGCCAGCCAGGAACCTTTCACAGCCTCCGGGTCTTTGTGAAAGACAGGTCTGATTTGGCCGTCAGATCGCGAGCCGGATACTTCGAACTACCGGAAGAGTGACCTCTGCGCCACCCTGATTAGCGGTATAATTTCAAAGAATGAAGGCGCGTAATTTCGTTGGATTCACTGGACTTGCGACGATTCTTCTGGCAAGCGGCCTCGAGACGTACAAGCCGGCTGAGCGGCGCCACTGGTCCTTCCAGAAACGTTCTGAACCAGTGATTCCTCAGTTCACCGCGCCAACCGATCGCGCGTGGGGCAAACAGCCGATCGATGCGTTCATTTTGGCGCGATTGCAGAAAGAAGAACTTCGTCCAGCGCCTAAGGCAACGCGCGCAACTCTCATCCGCCGTCTGTACTTCGACCTCATCGGACTGCCGCCAACTCCGGCGGAGGTACATGCCTTCGTCGCCGATCCGTCTCCAAAGGCCTACGAAAAAGTGGTCGACAGGCTGCTCGCCAGCCCGCGCTATGGAGAGCGATGGGGACAGCACTGGCTTGATGTAGTTCGTTTCGCTGAAACCGATGGTTTCGAATACGATACGCATCGCAAGGACGCATGGCGCTACCGGGACTACGTCATTCGATCGTTCAATGCCGATAAACCCTACGACCAGTTTGTTCGCGAACAACTGGCCGGCGATGAGATCGATTCGCCGAATGAGGAGTTGAAGATCGCGGCCGGCTTCCATCGCCTCGGCCCGCTACGCAAGAACGCCGGTAACCAAGAAGTCGCCAGTAGCCGGAATGAAGTGTTGACTGAGATGACGAATGCTGTGGGCGCGACGCTGCTCGGCGTAACGCTAGGCTGCGCACGCTGCCACGACCATAAGTTCGATCCGATTCGCCACACGGACTACTACAGGATGCAGGCATTCTTCGCCAAAACGCACGACAACGACATCACGCTTGCTACACCGGAAGAAAAAGCTGACTGGAAGGCAAAGCACGATGCCGTGCAGGCCGAGATGAAGTCGCTTCGTCAGCAGATGAAGGGACTCAAGGGTCCTGAACTCGAGAACATGAAGCGCAAACTCGAGGACAAGGAGAATAACTTGCCCGAGCCTCTGCCCGCGCTGTTCAGCGTGGCAAACGATCCTTCGAAAGCCACTCCGATTCATGTCCTTGCGCGCGGCGACTACGCCAATAAGGGTGAAGCGGTTGGCATGCGGCCTTTGGGGATTCTATTGCCCGATGGCGCGGAAGAATGGAAGCCTGAAAAGCCCCGAACCGAATTGGCGAACTGGATCCTTCAGCCCGATCATCCGCTGACTGCTCGAGTGGTAGTCAACCGCATCTGGCATTATCACTTCGGTCGAGGCATTGTTTCGACGCCAAACGATTTCGGTCGCATGGGCGGGCGACCTTCGCACCCTGAACTTCTCGATTACCTTGCGAATCGCTTCGTCGAGAATGGCTGGCATTGGAAGCCTCTACACCGCGAAATCCTGCTGAGCAATACTTACCAACAATCCTCCCGGTCGCCGATGGAACAGATCGCCAACGAGAAGGATGCCAACAATGAGTTGTTGTGGAAGTTCTCGCGCCGCCGTCTCGATGCCGAAGAGATACGGGATGCCGCGCTGATGGTTGCCGGAAGACTCAATCCGGCAGCGGGCGGTCCGAGCATCATGGTTCCAGTGGACAAGGAACTGACCAACTTGCTCTATAAGCCTTCCCAATGGGCGGTGACGCCCGACCCCGAGCAACATAACCGGCGAAGCGTTTACCTGATCGCGAAACGTAATTTACGCCTTCCGTTCATGGAAACCTTCGATGCTCCGGATATGAACATCAGCTGTGCAAAACGCGAGACCAGCACGCACGCGCCTCAGGCTCTCGAACTGATGAACGGAGATCTTGCCAATCGTCTGGCGATCGATCTTGCCAAGCGACTTCAGAGCGAGGCTGGAAACAGTCCGGTAAAGCAGATCGATCTTGCCTACAAGTTAGCCGCCGGTCGCGCGTCAACTCTAAAAGAGCGGCAGCTTGCCATTCAATTCCTAAAGGCTCAGCCGCTGCGCGAGTTTGCTCTCGCTGTCCTCAACCTCAACGCTTTCCTGTACGTGGAGTAATAGCATGCCTGAACACGTTCGACTTACGCGGAACCGACGCGAGTTTCTCACTGACGCATTCTGCGGGTTCGGCTCGCTGGCATTCGCGCAGATGCTGCATGCGGACATAACAAAAGCGAATCCCTTAGCTGCGAAAGCGCCTCACTTCGCTCCCAAAGCCAAATCGGTCATCTTTCTCTTCATGGCCGGTGGCCCGAGCCACTTAGAGACATTCGATCCCAAGCCGCTGCTCAACAAACTCGATGGTCAGAAGCGTCCGGCTGCGTTCGGAGAAGCCAAATATCAGTTCGTCACAAAGGAAGCCAAGATCCTTGGGACGAAGCGAACATTTCAGAAGTACGGGAAAGCGGGCATTGAAGTATCAGACCTCCTGCCTTATACATCACAGATTGTCGACGATATTTCGGTAATCCGCTCCTGTCATGGCGACATGGTAGTTCATTCCGCCGCTCAGTATCAGCTAATGACCGGACGCGTCCTGCCTGGTTTTCCAAGCATGGGGTCGTGGACCATTTACGGACTCGGAGCAGAGACCGATTCCCTTCCCTCCTATGTTGTGATGCCCGACCCGGATGGAGCGCTGGAAGCGGGACAGCCGATGTATACCAACGGATTCCTTCCAGCGGTATATCAACCGACAATGCTACGTTCGGGCGCGAAACCCGTATTAAACCTGGATCTGCCCAAGGACGTTTCCTTCGATCAACGAAAGAAGACCGTCGAGCTGATTAAGGGCCTCAATGAAGCAAATCTCACACCGGGTGACACCGAGTTCGAGGCTCGGGTGAGCGCTTACGATCTTGCATTTAAGATGCAAACCGAAGCTCCTGCCGCCTTCGACCTGGCAACGGAGACCGAAGCAACGCGCCAAATGTACGGGATCGGCAAGGAAACGACTGACGATTACGGTCGACGCTGCCTGCTTGCGCGGCGAATGGTGGAGCGCGGCGTCCGTTTTGTCTGCGTCGTTTCCGGCGGCGGTCCTGGCAACTTGCAGTGGGATGCGCACGAAGATATCGAAGAGAATCACGTTCGCATGGCAGCCCAAACAGATCAGCCTGTCGCAGCACTGATCCGGGATCTGAAGCAGCGCGGCCTGCTCGAATCCACCTTGGTACTCTGGGGCGGCGAGTTCGGACGTTCTCCGGAAGCGCAGGGTGGAAAAGGCCGTGACCATCACAATCTAGGCTTTACGATGTGGATGGCCGGCGGTGGAATCCAGGGCGGACGAGTAGTCGGCGCCACCGACGAGATAGGCTTACGAGCCGTCGAGAAGCCCGTTCATTTCAGAGATATTCATACGACGATTCTTCACCAGCTCGGATTGAATCAGGATGCCCTGAGTTACATGCATCTCGGGAGACGCGAACGTCTAACCGAGGTACATGGAACCGTCATTAAAGAGATTCTCTGAACTGGACGGCACGGATCATTCAGATCCGGGCTGAATCGCACCGTAACCACAACCCAAGTTGTCGGATCTCTGGTGGGTAGACACATGACCGTTCGTGTCCCGGTCACCTTAAAATCAACGCTATCGAGTGTGATGGTACCAACGATGATCTTCAATCCTGACATCACGACAAGAATGAATATGGTTGAGAAGCCTAACGAGCTACAATCTGCCGTACTGCGTCGTCGCACAAAAGTCTCACATCACGGCGCAGTTTTACCGAAGGGCTGAGAACCCTTCGTCATTCCGAACCGGTTCCCGACAAGAGCAACTCAGCCGTTACGAAACGGCTCTTGCTAAATGTACGTCATCTATGTAAGGATGTTCGGAAACAGAAGTACACGACTCTGTTGTCGATATATCCGCAATCGGAAGGGCTAGATATATGGACGTGGTAGGCGATCGACGCTTTGTTGAAATACCGGGTGACAAACTTCATGAGCTGCCTCCGCTCATGGTACGTACTGGGCACAACGTACGGCGTCTCGACAAGGTAGTAGACATGGCGAATGACATCGTGCAGTCGGAAGAGCTTCTTGCCGAAGCGGCAGCACTCGACTGGACCGATACGCACGAGGCCGATCGACGCCGCATGGATCTGGCCATCAATCTTGTCGAGCAGTACATGGGCTTTGTGACCCAGTGGCAATGGGGCGACGGAATCCTCGAGTGGATCCGGCATTGCGAAACCCAATTCCAGATCACGAGCGAGCTTCGCAACGTACTGCGTCCCGACTTGTGGCCTCATGCGAGCCGCTGCAGTTTTGTCACGTTGCTTTCGGACAAGGCCGTACGCCCTGAAAACATCGATCTCCAACGCGCGGTGGGAATGCGCCTAACATTCCGGCAACCGCCTCCTATCAAGTGCTTTTCCAATCAGTTCTTGTTTTACCTGAACTCGACTGTGGCAAGCACTGCGTACTCCACGTGGTCGCATATGGCGCCCGATCCAGTTTCGTCTTTGCCACCGGAGCGCTTCACTTTTCAAGTTGTAAACATGTAGCTCCAGATCGGTTTACGGCATGCGCTAGGATATCCGTGTCTATGCGCATAGCCGTGATCGGACTTGGATTTATGGGGAGCACGCATCTCAAGGCATGGCGAAACATCCCCGAAGCGGAGCTCGTTGCTGTTTACAGCAGGGACGAACAGAAGCTCACCGGCGATCTCAGCCAGATTCAGGGGAATCTCGGCGGACCCGGCGAAACATTCGATTTCAGCAATGTTCGTAAATATCGCGACCTGACGGAACTGCTTTCCGACCCGGATGTCGAAGCGGTTGACATCTGCCTGCCTACGCACCTGCACTACGCGACAGCCCTCTCCGCATTGCGGGCCGACAAGCATGTGTTAGTGGAAAAACCTATCGCCCTGGAAGGAAAGATGGCGGATGAACTCGTTCAGGAAGCGAAAGCGCGCAACAGAACGTTCATGGCGGCGCACGTCCTTCGTTTCGTCCCCTCGTATCGAGTTCTTGCCGAAGAGCTCGCCACAGGCAAGTACGGTCCCGTGAGATCGGCGATGTTCCGTCGACGATGCGCTGCGCCTGTGTGGAGCAAGTGGCTCGGCGATGCGGATAAAAGCGGAGGCGGCGTCTTTGATCTGCTAATTCACGATATCGACTTCGCTCTGATGCTATTCGGCTTGCCAGACGCGGTGTCTGCCACTGGGTATGAAGACCTTCCCCTCGGAATCGACACGATTCACGCGACGCTCTACTATTCCGACACGTATACCGTGGTTATTGCGGGCGGCTGGTTCCACAAGAAGGCTTTTCCCTTCTCCATGGAATACACAATAGCGGCCGATGGGGGCACTTTCGAGTACAGCTCTCTACGGGGCGACGAGGTCACATTTTACGAATGCTCCGGCGAGCAGCGACCCCTCGAACTACGAAAAGAGGATGGATTCGAGGCGGAGTTGCGCTATTTCCTTACGGCTTGCATGGAGGGATCGCGGCCGAACTATTGCGCTCCGGAGGATTCTGCGGCGGCCGTCAAAGTTGCTCGTGTCCTGCTGGAAGCGCGAAAGCGAAACGGAGACAAAATCCCCTGTAGCATTTAACGCCGGTCTGGTTAGGAGCTAAAGCAGCACCTTAGTTCTCCTTATAGCTCGTTAGTAATCTTACTCTTATACCTTATTCGGCTAATTGTTCTCGTGCAGGCGAGGGCCGTGTCCCGCAGGTTCGATCACGGCGCGCATCGAACCTTCGCAGGCAGGTATGCGATGGTCGGGGCCGTAGGCATGAATCTGATCCCGCCCAAATTCAGCCTCTGCCAGGCCGCAAGTAATGACAATCGTGCGGCCGTTCGTATCGACCTCCACAGCATGCTGAAACGCCTCCATCTGCGACTGGCAGAAAAGCTTCTGCAGCATTTCCACAACATAATCGTAGGTGTGAAGGTCGTCATTCAGAAGGACAACATGGAAGAGTGGCGCAAGCGCTTCGTCCTCTTCCTTCTGGAGCTGGGGAGGGGCGATGGTCTTGGGGGGCGTCATCGCGAGGCAGTGTCCATTGTAGCGCTAGACTTCAAAATGATTGCGACGTGGCGCCGATGCGCCGCATCTAGTACAATGGTGAAGCCTGGGGGCGCAACGGATTCGACGGGATTGAATCGTTGTGTCGAGGCGTGCCGGGTTCCGAGCTCCCGTAAAACGATCGGAAAACCATAACTGCCAACACGCAGTTTGCATACGCTGCTTAATTAATTAAGTAGCCGCTCCGCTTGGCGGGCCTGTACGTCAGGTAGTGAGCGTCATTTTGCAGGATAGGCCGATGGCTTCTGTTCGGAGCCAGTAGGCCGAGATCAATCGAGCTAAGTTGCCCGCATCTTGCCGGTTCAACGGCGGGCCGCCGACAAATACCGAATCGGATACGCACGTAGGCTTGGCATAGCGGGCTTTTTCGGACGCGGGTTCAACTCCCGCCGCCTCCACCATCTCACTCTTCAGCGCTTACCAACCCCCGCTCGGCGGTGGCAAATCTTACAAGCGACAAAACCATTCCTTTCGGCGTTACTACGATTTACCAGCGTCGGTTTGTGCTTCAATGTCCGGCAATTCTGGCGATGATATTTCTTTCCAGTCGCGCTTAAGAAAACCTTGTCATCGTCGGCCGACATGGCCGGCAGTGCCATAATCACGCATAGCAGCGCCGGACGCGCCACCGCTACTATCGCTCGGACGCCGAGCACGCGAGCCTTGACGAAATGGAAATGGAAGCAACAACCTCAGCACGAGCCGATTTGTACATAAATGAGACCTGAAGATCTCATCGGCTGCAAAACTCAGCTCTTGAGAATATTGCTACCGGCCGGCCCGTCGGCTCTTGCCCTTTGAGACCTCGCCCGCCGTCTCCCGACTCACCAGCTTGTTGAAGTTGCTCTTCTTACCGCCCGACGTCTTGTCCTGCACCAGCAGCGACAATCCTTGCTTGTCAAACTTGGTGAAGAATTCGTCCCATTCGATCTCTTCCAGCTTTCCGGCGCCTGTGTATCCCGGGAAATCGAGCCTCAGAATACCCAAATCGCCTCTCTTCCCTGTGCCGCGAACGCAAGCCGGATGAGCACCCCGATCCTCAGCCCATTTCCTGATCTCGTCGTGATCGGTTAGAACACGGCTACCTGACGAAGCTTTGCCGGATGAAGTTTTGCCGGATGACGCGCCATTGCCAGAAGATGCAGTCCGGGCCGGAGCCTTCTTGGCCGCTGCCTTACCATTACCCGCGCGCCCCATATCCTTCTGAAGGCGGATGGCCTGACCAGAAAGAGTCTTGTCCATCCCCTCTTCCTCGCGTAGCGTTTCGACAATCAGATCTAAGGCCTCTCGATTGCCGAGTGACTTGGCATAAGCCTTCGCCGTGCCATACGCGGCGATTTCATAGTGTTCTACTTTCTGAGCGGAGGCGATGATAATCTGATCGAGCACTTCGCCCTTCTCGTGCTCCTGGAGATGTTCGTTTGCTTCCTCTACCAGACCCTTCATAGCCTTGCAGGGCTTGCTTCTGGCCTTCTCACCGAGTAGCTCAAGGCATTTCTCCACGCGAGTCACCTGGTTGCGCGTTTGCTCCAAGTGCATCGTGAAAGACTCTTTGAGCTCATTGTTGGTCAGCGCTTTTGTAAGCTTTGGCAGCGCTTTTACGAGTTGTTTCTCAGCGTCATAGATGTCGCGCAGACCGTCAACCAAAAGCTCTTGTAATTGTTCCATTTCGGAGTTCCCTTCCTTCCACTGCTAATGGACTCTCTGGTCTGTTGTAGTGTTTCAGATCAGGCGCTTTGGCGGACCCGGAGCGACAGAGCTTCAGCGCGGCCCCAGTGATCCTCAAACATTCCGCGCATTGCTTCAGAAAAACCCAGGTGATCGAACATCAGCGCCGTCCACGAAGGCTTCGTGATGACGGGATCTAGCAGCGCAATCATGCCTTGCCTGCCATCAAACACAGCGAGTTTCATCGGAAGCGCCGGCGCGCTATACACTTCGACACCGATCCCTCGGTATTCATCCATGCGCTGCTTGTGGTTCTCGTCGATCGATCCGGTCTCGTAAAGCAACCGGCACGTCACACCGCGAAGACGCGCTTGTTTCACGAGTTGTTCGTCAAGGGGATCGACGGCATAGGGAGGCCTGGAAAACTCCAGGTATTCCGATTGCACTTCCGACAGCATTCGCCGATACTGAGCCGCGATCTGCGACGACTCGCTGACGATGCGCAGATAGTCGAGCGTGCCGCGACCGCCTTGGCCCTCCGAGTATGCGCGGGTCAAATCGTCAACCAACGACCCGGCAAAACGCGCCTGCTCGGCCAGTTCCTGCTGCACAGTCTCGCCTCGACGGGCGAGGTAGCTTGGAATGGCAAGAGAGGGCTCAACCGCCGAGAAGAGCTTGGTCTTTTCCTGAATTACCTGGGCAAATCCCTTTTCGATCAGACTATCCAGCACTTCATAGATTTTCTGTCTCGGCACATGGGAGCGCGCCGCCAGCTCCAGGGCCTTGAATCGAGGGTGTCCAATTAGTACGAGGTACGAACGCGCCTCATAGGCGTTTAAGCCGATCTGCTGGAGCCGGCGCCAGAAGCGCTGAAAGTCCATCTCCGGAAGTTCAAGGGTCATCAGTGTCACCGCATAAGCTATCACAGCCCGTGAGCTGAGAGTGAACTAACCAAACTAACCAAAGTTATGACTAAGCCCGCGCAACCGCGCGCTTCCATCCTGCGAACAGCTCCTCGCGACGGGCACCCTCCATCTGCGGTTCGAATACATTTTCTGCGCGCCAGAACTGCTCGACCTCGGACGTGTTTTCCAGATGCCTGTAGCAAGGCGCGCAAGGTACGCCGGCGCCACTGTCGGTCTGCATTGCGTCTGTGAGTTCCTTAGTCTGATACGCAATCGCCTCGAGAGTGGCGCGTACCGGATGCGCGCGATTTGCTCCTAAAGTCAAGCCCGTGATGAGCCTCGCGGTTCTCCTTTCCAGTGAGGCGCGCCCCGTTAGATGATCTCAGACGATGCTGTCTCACGCTGGTTCCTAACGCCGATGGAGTCCGGAACCACGTTCGACTCGGCAAGAACCGTCATTGCAGATCGAATCTGCGCGCAGAATCCCTTCAGGGCTCATCGACCCATCCTGCGTTCGGATAACGTTCTGGCGCTGGTCGTCCCTTCGTCGAAACGCTACGATGTGGGGCACTGAGGCATTATGTTGAATCAGTTTCGGCGGTTCGCTGTTGCAGCCAACTATAATGGAAGGAACCGCATGTTCTTCCGCAATCAAAAAACGAAGCAGATCTCTTTCAGCGATCGCCTTGATGACGTTCGTAAGGCTGGTTTCGAGGTAAAGACGGAGGGCTCGCGCGCTCGCGTCATCAGGAAGGGCTTTGCCGCGGTACTTCAGGAAGTTGATGGCGGCCCCGCTCTGGTAGGCAAGGCGGGCGTAATGGTTGGGGATGAGGTCGGCGTGCTCATCGACGGCGGCTACCAGAAGTTCTTCCAGACGCCTTCAGGGCGGCGGATACCGGCTCTCGCAGAACACCT
>DASQLD010000612.1:0-11890 GCA_035630195.1 Bryobacteraceae bacterium | reverse complement strand
GAAAGCCCGCCGCGTCACATGCCCGCGATCATCGTAGCGCCGAAGCAACTCCGCTATTTCTTCCTCAGTCCGCTTCTGTGCCATGCCGCTATCTCAACAGCTTCGCCTTACTCGATCAATGCGGGTTGCTCGGACGCTTACAAACGAACGAATCGCCAATGGCACGACTCGACCGCGCCTTCCGCGCAGTGCTTCACGTACCGAAGGAAGAAATGCTGAAGGAAGAAGCGAAGATCAAGGATCAGAAGGCGCAGAAGAAGGCAGCGAAGAAGCCGTCCTGAGCCACCTCAATGGCAGGATGCGCAGCACGTCTTACCTTGCAGCGCGGTAATGCCTTCTTTCGCGATGATCGGCACCATAATAAGTGCCGCCACTGGATCAGCCCACCACCAGCCAAGAAGAGCGTTCAGCATCAATCCACCTAACAGGATGGCCGATAGATACGTACATAGTTCTGTTTGCTTGGCGTCTGCCGTCAGCGCTGCACTCTCAATCTGTGCCGCTACCTGTCGCTTCGCGCGTGCCAACAATGGCATGACTATCAATGAAACTGCCGCAAGCACGATGCCGATGGTGCTTTGCTCTGGGGCTTCAGATCGGATGAGAGCGGTCACTGCGTCCCAAGTGACGTACACTGCCAACGCAACGAAGGAAGCACCAACGATACGCAGGGAGATTCTCTCGGCACGTTCGCGAGTGAGGATATCCGCGTCCGAATGAAGACGCCAGATTAACCCCAGTCCTGAAGTGACTTCGATAACGCTATCCGCGCCGAAGCCAACTAGGGCAATGCTGCCAGCCAATACGCCAGCGATGATCGCAAGGATGCCCTCAAGGCTGTTGTAGGCAATCGTGATGTATTCAAGCACTAGGCCGCGCTTGACGTATCCGCTACGATCTAAGATCGGTGTCGCGCCGATTGAGGCTGCCATGATTCAAGCTAGCACCTAGAAGAAATGCAAACCCTGAAGCAGAGGGAAGGTGCAACGCGCCCGCCCTCTGCTCTTACCTACTTACTTGGCCTTACGGCAGCAAGACTGGCCGTTACAGCAGGACGTGCCATTGCAGCAAGACGTGCTTTCCGAATACAAGCCCGCTGCCAAAACGAACATCAGGCTTAGACCCATCAGGGCCGACTTAAAACGATTCATTTTAGATCTCCTAGATCTCTAGCAACCAGTGTTATTGAAAGACACACGAGCACCCGCACGGGTGCTAACACGTGGCGAGTCGGTAGGTGGGGATCAGATCCTAAGAACACGCAATCGCAAATGAAGATCGGTTAGCTGCGGAACCCACGTAGACGGAGAATCAGTCAGCCAATCTGGCGATGTGATCGCATGAGCGACGAAGATGACGCCGGGAGTGTCAACGACTACGTTGACCTCAGTCCAACCGATCTTGGCTTCCGTAACGTAGAGCGGGCAAGTATCCAGCGACTTGGACAACGGGCATTTGCTTTGCTCGTTACTCGCTTCACGTGGGCAACACGGAGCGTGAGAGTTTGACTTAGTGAGAAACGGGCAGTTCAGGAGCGCGACTCCTGACACGAAGTAAAGAAGCGCAAGCACTACGCAACTTGCAACTGCTGTCCGCACGCCTCAATGCTAGCACGAATTAAGCTGCCGTGATTTGCGTAGTATATTCATGCCTTAATCTGCAGCATGGTTGCACTAAGCGGCATGCCACCGGAAGCGCCACCCTGCGGCGAAAGCGTGACGCTCCTGGGCGAAGCCGGACGAAGGCTCCAGGAGTTCTTCCGAGCTTAGGATGCTATCGAGTTCTTCCGGTCATTTCTCTTCCACTTTGCGCTTCAACCGTTCGCGTCCTCTGTGCAATCGTTTTTAACGTGCTTGGCGGCAATGCCGCGCGCCCCTGCTGTCTCGACCATGTCTTTCCCTTCAAAAGTAGAACCTCGGGATCCGGTCTTCGACGTATTCCGCGTCCGTACCCCTTTTGCCAGGAGCGCGCTCGTCAGATTGACCGGCCGGCTGCGCCAGCGGACAAATCCCCTCGAACCCAGGTCGAGTCCACAAGGTTGCATCTTCTGAGCTAGCCTTCCGCGAGTATCGGGGCTGCTTCGGACTGTTGCCGAGAGCGAGAACGAGAACACAGGCCGGAAACTACTTACAACCTTGTCATCACTTATATTCCACCGTCTGAGCGACTCCCCACTGGTTGCCGGCAGTCAAATAGTCTATGCCAGTTGCAGTCATGCGCGTACCGGTACCGACGGAGGCGATAGCTAGCGAGCCACGAATCAGTATGCTGATCCCTCCGGCGGCAATCCGTGAACTGGCAAGCATCTGGGATAAAGTCGACATCGGTACTGTGAACCGGCCGTCTGTATTCCGCGCCCAACATTGAAACGAAGTCACCGATGCAGTCGTTCCTTGGGCCACTGTGCTGACGCCCTGGATCCCGACGAGCGTTGTCGGCTCGCCACCGCTCCACGTCACCGTCACGGCCTGGGATCGGTCGACTGTCGTGAGAGTCGTTCGATTTGTCCACACGAGTTCCGGCGCAACATCGATCGCGCCCGAGAAACTGCCGACGTCCGGTCCGCCGGGACCGGAGAATGTGTAACGGCCCGGGTCGATGTAATTGCGGGCATCACCCGTGCCAACTATGGCGGAGTAAGTGATCTGTCCGGTAGAGTTGCGGGAGCGTTCCGCCGTGCGAGTGCCCGCTGGTCCAGAAACGCTGAGCGGAGTGCCGGCATCCAGACTCGTGTAGGTGAGATTGGGGAACAGGTTTGGCGGCGCCCCGCTATAGAACGTGCAGCTACCCGGCTGGGGCCCCGCGATCTGGCCGCTCAGCAGGCTCGCCAAATCGGGGCCGGTTACTCGGTTGAAGCCGGCACTTAGAACATCATTTCGTGTAACTGAAGTCGTGGGAGCGCCTCCAGTGGGGCTGTCGGATATTGCATAGCTGGTTTGCCGCGTAAGTCCGACGCTCCCGGTGCGAAACTGTCCGGCGGCAATCCAGCCGTTGATTTCGGCCTGGCTAATTTGCACGCCGGTGTTAGAAGCCGCCGGACAGGCGCCGCCGGATTGTGAAACCGGAATGGACACAACATTGCTGGCATAGGCGCCGGTACGCACTGTAAGCGAAACCGAACAGCCGGGCGTGACGCCGCTAGGGACCATGAGGTTGATCTGGTCGAGTCCGGGATAGATCGTCCGGCCGCGATACAACACAACGGCGGGGACGCCGCCGAGATCGGCGGTAAGTGGAATCGAAGTCAGGTCCGTCTGCATTTGCGCTGTTGATTCATCTCCGCTGACTGGTCCGATTCCGCTCCCGAAGAGCTGGATTATGTCGCCGGGCTTAGTGGAGTTCTGCGCGGACAGGAATGCGTTCCGCGCATCGTAGACAGCGGCAGCGCCTGTGCCGGCGCCGCTCAGAGTGAGTATTCCAAAACCGCTTTGAACCACTTTGATTGGAGCCGGAACACTAGCGCCCGCACTCGTGCTAACGGTAATCGTGCCGTTTCCGACCGGTGTTCGTGAAGGAAGGATACCGCCGAGTTGGTTCGGTGTGACGTAATACCAAAGCACGTCGGTCGATGTACCATTCACCGTCACGCGGGCACTGACACCATTGAGCGTTGTGCCGAGCGGGACGTTCTGGAGCTCGGTCGATGAGGGCGCAAGGTCTGTGCCCCGGATGATGAAAATCGAGCCCTGCGCGAGCCCGTAGCTTGGGTTGTCGGGCAGTAGATAGCTGTAGTTGTTCTGAAGCTGCGTGATGCGCGGCTGCTGGGCTTGTATCGCTAGCGTGACGCCGGCGCAAAGAAGCAAATATCGAATCAAAATTGGTTCTCCTTATTTCTTCTTGCCAAGACCGCGGATCGCATTGCTGAGATCGCGGATCGTCTGCTGCCCGGAATTCGCAGGAGTACCCGAGGGCGCAGCAGCCGTTGCATTCAGCGCGAAGTCGGTAAACGCGAGGCTGTGCTCGCGTGTGGTCCGCACTTGTTGCGGGTTGATTACTTCAAGTTGGGCAAGCGCAACGTTGAAGGTATAGCTCGTGCCGTCAGGATCGGTTTTCGGAGTTCGACGGCGCAGCGTGAAGGTAACCGTACGTGACTCGCCGGGAGCCAGTGTGAACTGCGGATCGGCTCGATTCGCTTCCACTTTGCCGATACCCGTCGCGCTCGTATCGTAGGTTCCAGCCGTGCCCCAGAAAAAGCGTCTTCCCAGATTGTCAGTGAGGACGGACGACTTGGCAACGTAGGCCAATGGCAAGGGCTGATCTCCCATGTTGCGGATCAGCAGATTCAGGCGTGCAACCCGATCCTGATACGTTCCTTCACGAGTCAGCGTTCCGCTCCCAATCTCCGTAACAAAGGCGCCCGCATCGAAGCAGCGAGTCTTGCCCTCGCAGGCATCAGTTCGGCGCGGATCTGTCGCAGACGCCGTAGGCGCTGTGGCCGCAGGTACGGATTGAGACACGGCCGCCGTTGCTGATGGGACGCCGCGGAACTGCAGCGCGTGTTCGGCGCCGAATCGATATTGTCCAGGAGCTGCTTCGTTTGGCTCCCGCACGGCCAGCTCAATGTCCCATGCCTTATGGCCGATGATATCGCGACCGTTCCACCGCCAAACGAATTCGAAGCGAGTGTCGGCAGATTGTCCCGGCTGAAGGGTGAATTTAGGATCGAACTCGCGGCCGCCGATTTCGCCCATGCCTCGCACGTTCGTCGGCGTGGGAAGAATGTAGCGATTGCCTTGATCGTCTATGGCCACACCCGAACTGCGTATATAGCCCAGCAAAAGCGGCCGATTCGTTTTGTTGAGGAACTTGATCGTTGCGCTCACCATGCGCGTGGAGTCTGGGAGGGTGCTGGAGCGGAAGTCGCGGATGATCGCTGCGAACGTGTTCGACTCCTCGCAGTACCGTTTACCGGCGCATGCGGAAGCGCTCGTTGTGGCGGTAGCAACTTGTGCCGGTACAGCAGGACGTCCCGGGACAGTAGCTGCGCTGCTAAGTAGAGCATTGCTGACCGGTCCGGGACAAAGAACTTCCCATTGCTGAGAGATGGCAAGTCCGCCACTGGCGTTATCCCGGCCGACGATCTGACCGTCGGCCCCACGCCACTTGGTTCGGCCCCCGCCGATGTCGCTGTTGTCCCAGATTCCGGCAAGAGTGTAGTGCTGATCGTCGATAGTAGTGATCCGTCCCCCGGTGCAATCGGCCGTCGCGCGATAGGTTTTATTGCCGCGCTCCGCCATCTCGCGACGCACGCAAGCCGCTACATTTTGCGGGTCCGTCTCGGCGCACGATGATTTGATTTCCGTAGCTGAGAACCGCGCATCGGCCACGGCATTTGCGGTCCCAATGCCCGTCTTAGACGTAACTGCCGGAGCGGGGCAGCGGAAGCAGGAGGCGAGCCATTCGCCTTCACTTTCGACTGGTTTTGTCTGTGCGCTTTGTGCGCTAGCCGGCGGCACTGTACCGCAGAGGACCTCCCACTGTCCCGCGAGTGAGTATCCGCCGAATTTGGCCCATTCGGCTCGAGCAACACCGCGACCGGAGACTATGGAGTTCCAGCGCGGTATGTTCCCGGCGGCGCCTTTCAGCATCGGACGTCCGCGGCCAGGACCGTCGGGCCAGACTCCCACGTAGCGATACTCGTAGCCATCGATTGAGTTCAGGATTCCAGCGCTGCAGTCGGCGGTAGCTTTATAGGATTTGCGCCCTCCATCGCCACCGTTGGTAACCTCTTCCCGGGCGCAGTAAGGATCGCGCGGACGGTTTGTCGCACACCACGTTACAGCGTCCTCCTGTACCACTTTGGCGTCGGCTGACGCACTTGAAGTGCGGGCGCCGGACTTGGAATGAATGCGCGGGTTCAAGCATTTTTCGCAGACGGGCAAGTACTCGGCCGGAAAGGCCGGATACATCACAATGCAAATAAGGACAAAGACAAAACGCATCAGAACAACCTCACCTTAAACATGTTTTTTCGCTTCTCTGCTGTCGCCATTAGGTACGCGCAGTACGCTGCTTCGACCGTCTTAACGCTCTCCGCAACAGATCTTCGTCTGGCAAGCCCGCGACGAATGGCAGGGATTCCGAGGAAGGCCCCGGCTATGGTTACGGAAATCGCGATTCCAGCGAGGATTTCGGTCGTTGCCGCATTATTCATCTCGCGGGTACGGGCGAGAAGCTCTTCCTTGCGAGCGAAGAGTACGTCCGGGTCAGACGATCCCGTGGACTCGAGGGCGGCAGTTACCTGACGCGATTCGATTGCGCATATGCTTTGGTCTAATTCGGACATTCCCATGCGCCAGCAGAACTAGCGGATACACTGAACATTACGCAGAGGGGCCATAGAAACCGTCATCGTGGATCAGGAAAGTGTTGCAGGGTCGCTAAAGAAGAGCCGGGACGTACACGATGTTGACCGTGCGGAGCTCGATCAGGTTTTCAGCCTCGCGTATGAAGAGTTGAAGAGCTTGGCCGCTGCCGTCCGGAGAAGTCACCCTTCGGCGCCGCTTAGCCCGACAACGATGGTCAACGAAGCGTGGCTGAAGCTGGCGCGTACGCCCGCCGTTGCCCATACCTCGCCGCTGCATTTTCGGCGCATTGCAGCATGTGCCATGCGTCAGGTGCTCGTCAGCGAAGCTCGGCGGAGGCACGCTCTGAAGCGAGGGCAGTTGACTGGACTCTCTATCTCCTTAGAGGAAGGAGTGGCTGACCGGACGTTGTGGGATGACCAAGTACTCGCGCTCGACGAAGCGCTGGTTGAACTCTCGCGCCTGAACGCGCGGCAGGCGCAGATGGTCGAGAGCCGCTTCTTTGGAGGGCTCGAAATGCGCGAGATCGCCGACCTGCTGGACGTCTCCGAAGCTACGCTACTCCGGGATTGGCGAGCCGCGCGCGCATGGCTTGCAGGTCGGCTGAGCGGCGCCGAATGACATCGGCGGCGTATCGATGATGGACGCCAGACGTTGGGAACGGGTGCAGGCGCTATTCCATACCGTTGTGGAACTGGGTCCGGAACAGCGCACGCAGGCTCTGCAGCGGGAGTGCGCTGGTGACCCGGCTCTTATGACCGAGGTTCTTCGAATGCTAGAAGCGGATGCGCGGTCAGCCGGTCTGCTCGATGCCGGACTGCCGCAGATCGCGGACCAGATGCTGCCTGCGACCCCAATGGGTAGGCGCAATATCAGTCCTTGGGAAATACGGCACATTCTTGGTGAGGGAGGCATGGGCACGGTCTTCTTTGCCGTACGTCCCGACCTGGGTACATCGGCGGCAATCAAGGTGCTTCGAGACTCCTGGTTATCGCCGGCGCGCCGCGAAAGATTCGCACACGAGCAGTACAACCTGGCCCAACTCGATCATCCGAACATCGCCCGCTTACTGGACGCAAGCACGCTCGAGGACGGCACGCCTTACTTCGTCATGGAGTACGTTGAGGGGCTACATCTCGATGAGTACTGCGATGTGCATGGTTGCGGGATGAGGGAGCGTCTCCGGTTGTTCCGCTCGGTGTGCGAGGCGGTGCAGTTCGCGCACGGCCGCGCGATCATTCACCGGGATCTGAAGCCTTCGAACGTACTGGTCACTTCGAACGCGTCGGTAAAGCTGCTGGATTTCGGAGTCGCGAAACGACTGGACGAGTTTGGCTTGGTCTCTGATCTGACGCGGACGGGGCTACGGATGTTGACTCCCGCGTTTGCGGCTCCTGAGCAGTTGCGTGGGGAGCCGGCGGCCATGGGAGCCGACGTGTACTCGCTGGGCGTGATCCTGTACCGGCTGCTCACGGGCCGGCTCCCGTTCGATGATCTTCGAAGAGACTTGGATCTCGCTGCGTTGTCATTGAACCGGGACGTCGTGCGCCCGTCTTTAGTGGCTCGTCGAGTACAGCAGAAAGGCAACGCTCGTGTACGGGGCATCAGCCGGGCTAGCTGGAACGACCTGGACGTCATTTGCCTGAAGGCTATGCATAACGATGCCGGTCAGCGCTATGCATCGGCGGAAGCGCTACGGCGCGATATCGATCACTATCTCGCCGGTGAGCCTCTCGAAGCCAGACCCGATACCCACTGGTACCGCACGCGGAAGTTTGTTCGAAGACATCGCATAGTGGTAGCTGCAACTGGGCTGTCGCTCCTAGCTGCGTCCGTTCTGATCGTCCTCTTCATGACGCGGTTGTCGGCAGAACGAAACGCGGCCATCGCAGAGGTGGCGCGCACCCAACGAATCCAGCATTTCATGCAAAATCTGTTTGACGGAGGCGATCCGGACGCAGGGCCATCGCATGATCTTCGCGTAGCTGCACTGCTCGACAAGGGTGTGCAAGAAGCCGCAGCCCTCGACAAGGACCCGGACATTCAGGCCGAGTTGTACCAGAATCTGGGAAACATTTACCGCAAGCTGGGCGACCTGTCTCGAGCCGAGATGTTGTTCAACACTGCGCTCCGGAAACGCCGGCAGTTGAGCGGCGACAGCAGCGCTGCCATTGCAGAAACTACCGCAATGCTCGCACTCCTGCGAGTCGACCAGGCAAAGCTCGACGAAGCGGAACGCCTCGCGCGCGAAGCCGTTGCGATAAGCCGGGGCGCCCTGCCTCCGGAACATCCCACGATTGCTATCGCCACGGAAGGCCTGGGACGAGTTCTCGAGGAGAAGGGCAAGTATGCCGACTCGATTCCTGTGCTGGAGGAGGCAGTGCGATTGCGTTCGTCCCCCCGGACTTCAGGATCGGATCTGGCAGGCGCGCTGTACGAACTGGCGAATGCGTACTTCTATGCAGGTAAGTACAAAGATGCAGAGGCGATAAACCATCGAGTGCTGAAGATCAATCGTGAGATCTATGGCGCCCAGCATCCGCGCGTCGCAGAGGTGCTGGTGAACCTCGGCGCCATCCAGCAGGATACAGGTAATTACCCGGAAGCCGAGAAATATCAACGTGAGGCGTTGGGAATTACGAGGACGTTCTTTGGCGAGACCCACTATCGAACGGCAGCCGGTTTCACCTTAGTCGCGCGTTCACTTGTCTATCAGAAAAAATTCGACGAGGCGGCGCCGCTACTCCGCGATGCAATCGCAGTGCAAGAGCGCGTCTTTGGCCGCGTGCATCCCAGGGTCGCGTCGGCTGTCAACGAACTCGGGACGGTCGCGCTGCAAAAGGGCGACCCGGAGGGTGCGAAGAAGCAGTTTCGCCGGATGCTGGAAATCTATAAGGTGGTCTATCCCGAAGGGCATTATCTGATTGGCACGGCGACCTCGAATCTGGGCAGCGCATTTATGGCGTCTCACGACAATGTAGAAGCCGAGAAGTTGTTTCGCCGAGCCATCGCTGTGTTTGCCCGCACACTTTCTGTAGATCACCTGAATACCGCGATCGCGCGGGTAAAGCTAGGACGAACGCTGCTGCGACAGAGGCGCTTTGCCGAAGCTGAGGCGGAGAGTTCGGCGGGCTATAACATCCTGCGCAAACAGATGAACCCATCGGTGACCTGGTTGAATTCTGCCCGGGCTGATCTTGTCGAAATCTATGGCGCCCTGGGGCAGACCGAGAAACAATCGGCGATTCGGCTGCAGTTGGCCCAGGCTTCGAATAGATAGTACCTGCTCAGCTGTCAGGACTTACGCTACGGCGGCGGCCAGAAGCGTACCCGATGTGGAAATTGGGCCACTTCCGACAAGGCATAGCAGCTTAGACCGCAAATCTGCCAACGAGTTCCCGTTACGCAATAATCATCTATAGATGAGTTTGCTTCAAATTGCGAAAGTACCGACGGCAGAGAACTCTGCGATTCACCTGAATGCCTTGGATAATATCGCGGTGGCGCGCGTGCCGCTGGCTGCCGGCAGCGATTTGCGTGTCGACGGAGTTTCCATCACAGTTCGAGAAGCGGTACCTGCCGGTCACAAGGTAGCTCTGCGGCCGATTGCGGCCGGGGAGAATATCGTGCGGTACGGACAGATGATGGGCCGAGCCCAGGTCGCTATCGAAGCGGGGCAACACGTCCATACGCACAATGTCGGCTTTGAAGAGCTTGCGTTCGACTACGAATTTCCAGCCGGGGACCGGCAAATAGAACCTTCGTCGCGATCCATCCCCACATTCCTCGGCTATGCGCGGGAGGATGGGCGCGTCGGTACCCGGAACTACATCGCGGTTGTCGCGGCCAGTAATTGTGCGGCCCACACGGCCGAGCAGATTGCGGCGAGCTATGAGGTTGGGGATCTTCCGCCCGGCGTCGACGGTGTTGTGGCTTTCCCGCATGGGGAAGGTTGCGGTCACTCGATCGGTCCGGACACCGAGCAATTGCGGCGCACGCTCGCGGGCGTTCTCGATCATCCCAACGTTGCCGGAGCGATCATTCTCGGCTTGGGTTGCGAAACGAATCAGATCGAGCATTATCTGGGGCCAAATGCCCCGCAGTCGCACCGGCTGGTCGGGATGACGGTGCAAGGTTCCGGCGGAACGAGAGCCACGGTGGAAGCGGCTCGGAAGGCGATCGCTCCAATGCTCGAGAGGGCAGCCGATGAAAAGCGCGTCTCGGCTCCCGCTTCGAAAATCATCCTTGGCTTGAACTGCGGAGGATCGGATTCCTTTTCGGGAATCACAGCGAATCCAGCATTGGGATTCTGTTCCGATCTCCTGGCGGAGATCGGCGCGAGTGCGGTTCTGGCGGAGACAACGGAGATTTTCGGAGCCGAGCATCTCCTGGTCAAGCGCGCGCGCAATCGCGAGACGGCGGAGCGGTTGCTCAGCTTCGTTCATAAGTACAAAAAGTACTTGAGCCAGTTTGGTGGAAGTTTCGATGACAACCCTTCGCCTGGGAACAAGGCCGGCGGACTCACGAATATTCTCGAGAAGTCACTTGGCGCGGTTGCAAAGGCCGGCACTTCGCCGTTGATGCAGGCGGTCGACTATGCCGAACGCGTAACGTCTCCAGGTTTCGTCTTCATGAACACTCCCGGTTACGATCCGGTATCGTTGACAGGGTTGGCTTCCGGCGGAGCGAACGTCATAGCATTCACGACGGGGCGGGGAAGCGCTATCGGCTTCCCGACAATTCCGGTCATCAAGATCTCCAGCAACACGTTCACGTACGACCGCATGCGGGACAACATGGACATCAATGCAGGGCGGATCGCAGACGGCGAGGCCGGAGTTCAAGAAGTAGGTAAGGAGATTTTCGATCAGCTGTTACGCGTCGCTTCGGGCGAACGCACGTGTGCGGAGCGACTCGGTCACAAAGAATTTGTGCCGTGGCGTATCGGCCCGGTCATGTAATGGCGAGAGCAATGGAAGCTCTCGTCAAACGGCGTGAAGGACGTGGTTTGACGTTGGAAGAGCGTCCGCAGCCGGTCTGCCCCGAACACAATGTCGTTATCCGCATCGAGAAAACGGGCGTTTGCGGGACCGATGTCCACATTTACCAATGGGACGACTGGGCGGCGCATCGCCTCCACCCGCCCCTGATTATTGGCCACGAGTTCATGGGTGTTATCGAGCAGGTTGGCTCGGCGGTTGAAGATATTCAGCCTGGTGACATTGTTTCCGGGGAAGGCCACATCGGATGCGGCCATTGCTTCTTCTGCCGGACGGGACAGGGTCACATCTGCCGTGAGATGACAATCATCGGAGTAGATCGGGATGGCTGCTTCGCAAACTACTTCTCCTTCCCGGCTAACAATGTGTGGAAAGTCGCGCCCCAGATTCCCAAGGAAGTTGCCGCGATCTTTGATCCGTTCGGGAATGCGATGCACACTGTTATGGCTCAGTCGGTGGCAGGAAAATCTGTCGCAGTGATCGGCGTCGGGTCGATCGGATTAATGGCGTGCAAAATTGCAAGCGTTGCGGGAGCCCTGTCCGTGATGGCCGTCGACCCGCAGGAACATAAGCGGAAGCTGGCAA
>DASQLD010000611.1:0-21047 GCA_035630195.1 Bryobacteraceae bacterium | reverse complement strand
CAAATTCGCAATGCCCTCGGTCCCTAACACTCGTCCGGAGGCTGTTTGGCACGCCGAAAGTGTCACGAGCTCAGCCGAGAGCGCAAGGTTCGCTATCTCGCGGGCCTGCAGCAATCCGTCTTCACTTGTGCCGCCTGAACCAGCGTGCAGCACAAGTGCGGACCTGTCAGGAAATTTGCGGCTCGTCACGCCGTGAGTTGCAAAGTGCATGATGGTGAAACGCCTCAGCGGCAACGCCTTAAATTCAACCTCGGTGGCATTCTCACCGACTAGAACTGTTCCGCCTGCCCCGAATAGCTGGCTGATCATCCTTGCTTCTGTGTTCGCAGATCGCAGTTCAGGCAGGGAACTACCGTCAAAGTCGAACAACGCACGATTGATCGGCGGGGTCTTGACGGCCGTTGCGCTTGGCGCGCTTGGCCCTGCGCCCACGGCTAACACTGCAAACCCCGACCGCGGTTGAGCGCCTGCGAGTCGGGCAGCAGCCCAAACCGTCGCCGAGGGCACCGAACTCACGACGTGTGTGTTCACCACCGGGCCATCCGCCATGTACAGGGCCTCAAACGGCAGCTGGTGCAAAAAGGCGTCAGGCACGATGATCAGCCGCCGCGCCCTTGAACTTGCCGCAAAGGGAATCAGATCACGAAACAGCGTGCGTGCCAGCTGTTCGTCGAAGCTCGTTCGTAGTGAGTTCCCGAATCGTTCTGCTGTTTTTGACAAAGCAGCAGAACCGGGCAGTGCATGCACAATTGCGGTTCTACGACTGATCACGAGAGCGAAGGACTCTGGCTCGCTAACGAGGTACTCCACAAACAGCTCGTCCGGCCGCAAACTGCGCTGAAGCGTGCTTAGCTCGACGGGTTCTCGTTGAGATCTCATTCGAGTGCGATTGACCGCAGCGATCATCGGTGAGAGATCCTGCTCAGCCTCAAGAATGGCGTTCAGCAACCGCTTGCGTTGTCGAGTGCTACTGGTCGAGATGAGCTGTAGCTGCAACTTCGAAAGCCTGCGTTCTGCCGCGGTCAAGCGTGCCGTGTTCCCTCTGAGTGTTGCCGTTCCCATCAGATCGGAGATCGACCGGCCTCGAGCCTTCTCGATCACGTGAAAAGCTTTGGACAGTTTTCCACTCGGCCTTGCGTGTAAACGAAACTGCTCCGTGTATATCCGTTCCATGGCAGTCAACAATCCACTGCGAGCATTTGGATTGGCGACGTTGACCAACATCGCTTCAACGATGTCCGTTGCGGCATCGAATACCGCATCTGCCTCGGAAGCTCGCCCTTGGGCGGCCAGAACAACCGCCTGTTGCGCCATATGGGACGGCAGAAGGTACACATCCCCGGCCTTCTTCATCTCTGAGACTGAGGCAAACGCATGATGTTCCGCAGCCGAATAGTCGCGGCGCCCGACGGCGATTTTAGAAAGCTCAAATTCCGCAATCGACGCCAAGCGATGCCCATCAACTGAGCGTGCGAGGTCACTCGCACGGAGCAGCGCTGTGCGAGCATCGTCCGTCCGGTCCTGCAGCGTGTAGATTTTCGCAAGTTCGATCAGGACGTCAGCCTGGTAACCAATACTTCCCTTGCTCTCAGCCATCGAACCGGTTCTTCGAAGGAGGTCTTCGGCTTCTCGTAGGCGGTTCATCCGGATCAATACTCCGGCTCTCTGCGAGTACGCCAGGAAGGGTATTCCGAGGCCCTCAGTTGCTTCCGAAAGCGCTATCGCTTTATCGATCATCGCGAGACCACGATCCGTATCGCCGAACCGGGACATACCAGATCCGATCAGTGCCAGATAACGTACTTGGGCAGCAACATCACCTAATGTCTGGGCCGTTTTCAACGCTTGGCCCACCATCATCACCGCGGCACCACTGTCGCCCTGAAGGAAGGCGATGATTCCGAGTTCGCCGGTCGCACGATTCTCCCAAGCCGCATCTCCAAGCTCGTGCGAAAGATCCTTCGCCTCTTGCCAATCACGCCTGGCGAGATCGGAATCGATGTCCATGTCAACATCGCCCTTAACCGTGAGGCACCTGAGGCGAAGCGGTGCGTCATTCTGGACGAGCGGATGTTCCAGCCAATCAGCCAACTTGCCGGAGGTAGCGATCAAGGAGAGCGTGGGTAGTTGACCACGCAGGCGGCTGATTTCGGCAAAGAGTGCGTTGCGAGCGTCCCCCCGTTCCCGGTGGTGAGCTTCAATCTTGGCGTACAAAGGTTCGGCGCGAGTCCAGTTCTTCAGCCAAGCCAAACGCTCGGCCTCTTTGGTAAGCGACCCGATGTCGTCAGCAGGCCACGCGCTTGGGCCGGCGATGAGGGTGACCGCTAGGCCCGCTACGATTCTCAACATGACATAAGGCACTTTCAACGGCTGACTGCTAAAGCGACGGCGGAGAGAGTGTACTGCGCTCATTCACGACCTCAAACCTGTACGAGGGGACCGACTGGCAGAATCCGACAACTTTTTTCAGCCTGCGCAGCAGGCGCGCTTGTGGCCCTGGAAATCCACTTTTCCACATGCCTACTACAGGTTACGTGTTCTACAGGAACTTAACTACAGGATCAATAATGAGGGCCGCTCCAAAAATAACGCTCAGCACGCTCCAAAAATAACGGTCGAGCTTTGCGCAAGTTGTTGAAGCGTCGTTCGAGGGGGGCGCTCCAAAAACAACGTGGAATTTATGAGTCCTCCACATTCTGCTGTGGAAAAGTTGCTCCCAACGGGCTGTCGTACGCTTTTCTTGTCGGATCGCGTCGGCTGCAGTCCTCGTCAGGTGCAGAGAGGCTTCCGCTGCTGGTGCCGCGCGCCACTCGACAAAAGAATTGGAGGACTCAATTATGCAATCAGAAGCTCAGGTCGTGAACCACGGAGATTCGTCGATCGCCGTTGCACGCCCGTCAGACCTGCTGACGCCAAGCCAGGTGGCACGGCGGCTTCAGGTATCTTCAGCGTGGGTTCGCGACCACGCGACACGGAAGCAACCGCGCTTAAAAGCCGTTAAGGTCGGCAAACTTCTGCGATTCCGGCCGCAGGATATCGAGGAGTTTATACGAACATGGTGCCAGTAGACGTGTCGCCGCTCGACTCGGGCCGTCACGTCGGCAGAACGCGTTGGCAGCGGGGATGGGTCGAGGAGACCGGCAAGAAGGTCAAAAACTGGCGAGGGCACTACTACGTTTACGTTCGGATGCCGGACGGCAGTGAACGGCGGTCGCATCGGACTGTGACACTCGGGCCTAAGGCACAGATGCGGAAGTCAGAGGCGGAACGTAAACTGCAGCAGATCATCGAAAACACGGAAACCGAGGTTGCTGCCCTCCCCGTGGTGGCACCCGTAGAGCAAGCACCGGAGCCGACGGTCATGTGGTTCTGGAGCGAGCGATACAGACCGATGAAAGAGCCGCAGTGGAAGTCGTCTTCGCGACCCAAAACAATAAGGTTTTTCGAGCAATACGTGCTGCCTCCATTTGGAGAGGTGCGGCTTGATCACCTCGACCGATTCGCTATTCAGATGCACCTCAATGAACTCGCGAAAAGGTTCTCGTATAGCGTGGTCTCGAAGTTTCGTGTCTACATGAAAGCAATGTTGGACGAGGCTCTCGAGCAAGACCTGATTGTCAAAAATCCGGCCCGGAAGCTTAGCTTTCCAGAGACGAGAAAGCCGCGCAAAACCGTCTTGAGCGAGCCAGAGATTGCGGAGCTGCTACGAGATCTTGAAGGTCGTGACAGACTAATCGTGCGCATGTTTCTGGTCCTTGCGCTCCGGCCTGGCGAGCTCTTTGCACTTCGACGCTGTGATCGCATCGAGCCAAGCCAGCTTCGGGTAGACGAGAGCGTGTCAGAGGAACTGCGCGGCGCGAATCGGGTCGTGACAACGAAGAACGAGTCGAGCTCCGCTTACGTGTGGCTTCCGGAGTCCATCAGAATTGAGCTGGACTGGTGGCTGGATGCAATGGAAGACCAAAGGGCGCAGGCCTTCATCTTCGCCACGCGAAACGGCACGCCCCTTAACATGAACAACTTTCTTCGGCGAGTGATCAAGATTGGAGCAAAGCGGGCGAGGGCACGGCTATTGATCGACAACCCGGAACTCCCACCGGGTTTCCTCGCAGATGTAAACCATCAGGTGTTTCGACGCACCTGCGCAACGTACCTTCAGAAGCTCGGCTCTGTGAAGGACATCCAAGCTCACCTTCGGCACGCGACTCCGGCCATGACGGTCCGGGAATACATGCGTGAGATCCCTGCAAGCGTCCGCTCAGCAGTGGAGTCCCTCGACAGCAAGCTGACAGCTGTTGGGCGTTCCAAAGCGCCAGGTATTTTGAACAAATTTGAACAACAATCCGAGAGGAACTGAGTAATGCCAGCTGGTAAGTTATTGAAAGAATGGAGCCACCCGCCGGGATTGAACCGGCGACCTGCTGATTACGAATTCGCGTGCGAACCGTATGTTATTGCGTTTCTGTGCGGCGGACGTGCGAATCTCAGCCCTGCGCGGTCCTCCACGGCGAATTGTGAACAACTAGTTGCACATAACGTGCAAGGAGGAGCTGGAGTCTCGCCGGTCCTCTAAACGAGGTACCAGTCTGGCCAGCTTTGTACGTGTGCAGCACGTAAAGCCCTCAGTCTGCAAACTTGCACTCGAAAACAATATAGAACTAGTCGCTTCCAAACGCCAGCGCAGGCGAATCGAGTCTATCGAACTCGTCCGAAAAGAACGAGACGAGCAGCGGCAGATGCTGGTATTCAACTCCCGCCCGTTCGTCCTCTGTGGCTTGCCCATTCGCCGCCCGCCAACCGGAGCTCTGCATCACGTCCGTCGGAACGGTCGGTTCAAGCTCGAAGTCGTCGCACATCCGGAGTACGGCCTCCCATTCGGGCAAGACCGGCTCATACCCCTCTGGGTAGCGACGCTTGCTGTGCGACAGAAGAGTCGGACCGTTCTGTTCCGATCGGCCGCTGAGATTCTCCAGGAGTTCGATCTCCCGAGAGATGGGCCGCACTACCGCCGACTTGTTGAGGGCTTTAAACGGATCTTTACCAGCACTATCTACTTCGGCACAGAGTCGCCCGCAGGGAAGCAAGAGGTCTGGGATAGTCGTCGATTCTACTTTTTCGACCGGCTGCGAATCTGGTGCAACCGTACTCCGGAGGAAGAATTGCCAGAGCCGCGGGGCGGCTGCAATATCATCAGCCTAAGTGAGTCCTTCTGGCAAGAGATTGAAGCCCACCCGATTCCCGTCGACAATCGGGTTGTTCGAGAGCTGACGAACATACCTGGCTGCCTCGACCTGTACATGTGGCTCTGCTGGAGATGTTTTCAGGCGAAGCGGACGGAAAACATCCCTCTGTTTGGGAGCTCTGGGTTAGCATCGCAATTAGGTGTTGTTGATTACAGCCGCGATCGGAATTTTCGCAAGCGGCTCCGGGATTGGCTGAAGCTTATCGTCCTCTACTGGCCGGATTGCCCAGCAAGAGTCACAGCAGATGGTATGGCGCTGTCAGTCGGATCAAGCTGCGGTATTAATCCGGCTAACTCCAGCCGGACTATCGTAAATGGCTTAGGGGGGCTGGCGCTGTGAGCAGCTCATGCGTCTCGGACGCTTTCCGCCGAATCTCACTTGCTCAGATCGACTCTGTAGTCGCCGCTGAGCTCGGCCCGGGTCAAAGGGAACGCTCAACCGGCGGTTTTCAACCGACAAATTGCAATGTACCTCGCGAAGCATGTGGGACGTTGGAGTACCAGTCGAATAGGCCGCTACGACCATGGGCGCGACCACTCAACCGTATGCCACGCGATCAACAAAGTTGAACGGTTGAAGGCTACGGACCCGAAAGTCTGTGCACTGGTGGAAAGCCTCGCGGCGAAAGTCGCAGAATCATCCATTAGAACAGAAGGCGGTATTCACAAGCGGGCGTTAGTTGGGCTGCCGTCTCTTTCGGGGCGGCCGGACTGGATCGATGAACGGTAGTGTTGCAAGGATCTACAAGGGCGGGGTTGATAGGCTGAAGAGGCACAATGAGCGGGCGACCGTGGTTGTTCAAGTGGCGGCAGTTTGAAGCCGGAGATTATCGTATGCGCCGTCCGTTGGTATCTCCGTTACAGCCTGTCATATCGCGAAGTCCAGGAACTGCTGGCCGAGCGCGGCATTAACGTTGACCATTCAACAATCTGGCGATGGGTCCAGCGCTACGCACCCGAGCTGGCGTTTCGCCAGCAAGCCCACCTGAAGCCGACGAACAAGAGCTGGCGCGTGGACGAAACGTACGTTAGGGTGAAGGGCGAATGGTGCTATCTGTACCGCGCTGTAGACTCTGAAGGTGCGACCGTTGAGTTCTTCTTGTCAGCGTTTCGCGACAAAGAGTCCGCCCAAAGCCTGTTCCGCCCGGCCATCCGTCACGGCGCTCCTGCACCACGCGTCATCAACACCGATCTCGCACCAACCTACCCGGCGGCAATTGCGGGCCTGCAGCGCTCAGGCAATCTGCCGCGCCGATGCCGGCACCGACCAGTGCAGTACCTCAACAACATCGTGGAGCAAGATCACCGCTTTGTGAAGAAGCGTATTGTGGCAAAGCAAGGGTTTCGGGCGTTCGGATCAGCGCGGCGCACGGTAGACGGTTATGAAGCAATCCATAGAATGAGGAAAGGGCAGGTGCGTTGGTTACCAGCGCGCGACATTGTGCGCCACAACCTCTACATCGACCGCCTCTTCGGCCTCGTTCGTTGACAGACTCTCAAGCTCCCGGGTACCGCGCCCAATCTAACGGGACGGTCGGAATCCTTGCAACACAACCGAATCTCTTGTGGCTGATGAGCCACGATTGAATGATCGGAACGGTCATCCAGAGCGTTGCGGTCATGCCATGGATTAAATGCGCTTTGTCTGTGCTGCCAAGCTTGCTAAGAAACGATGGCCAGAAGGCGCCCCACTCCTTCCGTAGGCGCAATGCACAGCACAGGCGTTCTGCCCTTTTGAATAATTGTCGCGACATCGGTCCAACTACAACTCGGCCGACACCCAGCAACTTGGGGAAACGCTAACGTTTTGCGTTGTCGGTGCGGCCAGTTCGGGTACCTGGATTTAACCGATCCTTTGATATTGTTAAACGCTCATTCCGGTAGCGGGAGTTGAATGGCTTGGACCTGCCCTACGAACTCACACTTCAGTCAGCGGCAATCAACCGGTAGTTGTTGCACCGCAGGTTGTGCAACTTCATGGCGGATGAGCCTCCATCCGGATCTGCCGAAGGAGGCTCATTGCCCAAAACAGTTGACATCGGCCCCCGACCGCAGCAAACTGTCCTCTAATCGTTGTAAAGGAGGCGTTGTGTCTGCCAGAAGTGCTGTTTTAACTGCCCTGCTCATCGCTGGCCTGGTGGTAAGCGCTCCCAGCGTAACCGCAGCAACAATCAGACTGACCGAAGTCGGAACTCCAACTTGGACGCCGGTCGATTTCCACATATTTACAGCACCCGTTGGGACTGCCGCGACCGGCTATGTCGAAATCGACCAGCCCCTGGCCAGCCTGCTGCCGCTCCCTGAGCATGCGTCCCATCCCGACCTCGGCATCGGCCCGGGCACGCCGCACAATCCGCCGTACGATCAGGAACTGGCTAACGGCGTGGGCAACGCAGGGTTGGTGGATCAGTCAGTATTCCTGCCCAGCGAGTTCTCGAATGGTATGGGTGTTTACGTGGTTTTTATGGTGGTCCCGCGGGCCGGCGCTCCCACAGGATCCTCGCCAGACTTTGCGTCGGGCCCCATCATCCCGAACAGTCTGTTTCCGATGCAATCCTCCGCGGAAACGCATCGGAACGGAGCGCTCTTCAGCGCGCCGTTCGGGTTTACCGTGCCGCCGCTGGATGCGATCAACCCGCCCTTTCCAGTCGAAGGCCACAGTCATTTTCCACTGTTCTTTATCGAGAACTTCGACTCGGCTTTGCAACCCCAACTCGGCCCGGCAGGCAATTACGAGCTGATGGTTACGTTGACCGACACAGCGGGCAATGGGTGGCAAGCGACGGTTCCATACCAGGTGGTCCCGGAACCACAAACCGCGGTTACCCTCGGGTTGGGGTTGCTGGCGTGCGTCGTTGGAGCCAGGCGCTACCGTAGACTTGCCATTTTTGAAACAACGCCACAGCGTTAAACCGGCGAGGCAGGGAAGTTAAACAGAACAGGAAGTCTGTTTGAGCGTGCTCTCCAGCGCCCTGCATGCGCAACAATAGAAACATGGAGCAAGCGATCACCAGGGATCCTGACGTGATGCACGGCACGCCAGTGTTCCGTGGGACCCGTGTGCCCGTTCAAACGTTATTTGAGTATCTCGAAGGTGGCGATACGCTTGAGAACTTCCTCGAGGGATTCCCAACCGTAAGCCGCGAACTCGCAATTCAAGCCCTGGAAGAAGCGAAGCACTTGCTCCTTGCGCGCATCTGATGCGCATCTTATTGGACGAGTGCGTTGATGAGCGTCTACGCCATTTCTTTCATGAACACGACTGTCAAACGACCCGTTTTGCCGGCTTTGCTGGCCTTAAGAATGGAGCTCTCTTGATAGCTGCTGAAGCAGCGGGATTTGAGGTCATCGTGACAGTAGATCAACACATCCCCGACCAACAGAGCCTAGCACACCGACAGATCTCACTAGTGATCCTGTGCGGTCAAACCAATCGCCTGCAGGATCTGAAGTTGCTTGTCCCTGCGACGCTTGAGGCACTCGCTTCCATTAATCAAGGGCAAGTGATTAGCGTTAAGGGATAAGCGCACCCCTCTCGACCTTGACACTAGTACCAACTCGGTTCACCACGCCGGAAGCGTTCGAGGCAGGTGACTATGGTTCGCGCCCGACGGCGATACTTATCGAGGGAGTGACAAGGGCGTGATTGCGGTTGACGCCCTTACGTGGTTTCTATACACTTTGCTGAAGCCCACATTGGGTCAAGGAGAGAAGATGCGACGTATCGCGCTCACTTTGATGACCTGTGCCTTCGCTCTTGCGGCAGACAGCCCCTTTGTCGGCATTTGGACGATGAACAAAACCAAAACCAAACTTGATCCAAATGGGCCAAAGATCGAAAGTCTTTCGATTCACATTACGCAGGAAGGCTCGTCCTTGAAGGTAGTCGTTACGCAAAACGGTACGGTAGCACCCGCTATGGTCCTTGATGGCAAAGAACACCCGATACCGAGTGGTCCAGGTTTGTTTGGAGCTACACACTACGTCTCCACGCCGAACGGAAAGATTATTGAAGCCGTGTACAAGAGAGACGGTAAAGCTGTTGGGACACGGAAGTCCTCACTGTCTGCGGACGGAAAAGTGATGTCCAGTGTGACAGAAGGCACACGACCCGATGGTGAGAAGATCCATTCGACCATGGTGTTCGACAAGCAGTAACCTGGCCTCTCGTTTGTGCTCGAAATCTTCGAGTGTCGGCGTAAGGCGATCCGGGCGAGGGCTGCCACTACTTAACACATGTAGCAATTCAGTTTAGAGCATTTTCCGGTAAGTGATGACTCGCGGAAAGGATTCTAAACAAGGTGGGCTGGCACCGCGCATTGATCATCCTGCGATGGAATGAGAAACCGGACGTCTCTGCGAGAGAGCAGGATCAAGCCTGGGTCGGCAGCATCTTGCGCTTTGTTGAACGCTTGCGATAATGGCACGCCGTGTGAAAGGGCACGGTAAAAGATTTTTGCCCAATCTATCGCGGCCGATGGAGCGATGGCCTGATGTCCGGCGATGACGTTCGTGAACCGGGCCAACTGTTCTCCGAATTTCAGCGAGTCACAGGTGATGATGATAACCAAGGAAGCGCCGGAGTCCTTGATCATGCCCTCGACAGCTTGAATGCGAAGCGACTCCTGCGTGTCACCGGACGCAGTGTCGAAGAGCATTCGCTGATTTTCCTTGTCAACGAAGATGCCGAGGTGAACGATATCCCAGCTCTTCGTATCGAAGTATTCTTGGAAATGCTCTGCAGTCACGCCACGTTCGTGGGTGACACCGCCGGGAAAGAAACCATGGATGTATTCGATGTCCATGTCGAAGCGCTTCTGGGAATACTGCGAGGAGGCGAGGCACAAGACTCTTTTGATCTGAACTTCGCGGACGAGGGGGTCGGCGGGTCGGGGACCTAGGAGCCGGATCTGCTTATCGATCGCGTCTCGAATCGAGAGTAAGGATTTGGATATGCCAGCTGGGTCGTCAAGAGCGGGTTCATCGAACTCCAGATGAATAATGCCGGAGAGGTCCGTCATGGTCCGCGGAGCCTTCGCTCCCTGCGGGCTTAACCAGAACGCGCGGCCCCGTCCGAGGCTACCCATCAACAGCCCAAGCTCGAAGATAACGTTGTCCCGAACAGTCGCGAACTCCGCACCTCGTATCATTGCTGAGTCATCCTGTCCGAACACCAGTAGCGCAAAGTCGTAGACCTGTCCGACCTTCACAAGACCGTCGAGAGTGGATTCGCCTAGAGCAAACTCGTCGGCCTCATTCCAGACCTTCGCGTCCGCGCACCCGCTAACAAGGTTCTGGAGCGCTTTGGCGACGGGAAGGCGTTCCGTCGATGATCCAATGAAGAGTCTTGGTTTTGCCACCGCGCCAGTGTAGCACTGGCCGACAAACAATAATGGCGTATTCGTACACTACGTCGGTAGCATAAGGGACAAGTGCAGTTAGTTAGCGCTCTGTAAACAGATCGAGCCACAGCGTTAAACCGGCGGGGCAGGGAAGTTAAACAGACCGGGAAGTCTGTTCAATGCTGGCGGCTCGAAACGGGGAATGGCAACCCGAAATGAGAAATAAGACACGTTTTGGGCTGTTTCGTAATGGGCGGTATGCTTATGCTTCGTGCCCGACGGGAAGATCAAAGCTGCGTTCATCGAACCCATGCTCCTTCTGCGCACTGAGAAGCTGCCGGAGGGGCCTGATGTCGTCTATGAGCTTAAGCTCGACGGTTATCGCGCCCTTGCCATAAAGAACGGAGTGAAAATCCATCTCCGCTCTAGAAATGACAACGATTTCGCAGCGCGCTATCCCGGCATCGCCAAAGCCTTGGCGCCGATGCCCGATAACTCGGTCCTTGATGGCGAAGTCGTCGCGTTGGATGAACATGGCAGGCCGTCCTTCAATATGCTTCAGAACTATGGTTCCGCGGGCGCACCGCTGCATTTCTTCATTTTTGATCTGCTGATCCTGCGGGGGCGCGACATAATGCGAGAGCCGCTGATGAAGCGGCGGGAACTGATAGAGGAGCACGTGCTGCCGAAGTTAGCCGAGCCAATCCGATACTCTCCCGTTCTAGATGGAAGCCTGAGCGGTCTGATTCAGTCCGTCAAGGAGCAAGGTCTCGAAGGACTCGTTTCAAAACGCCGCGACAGCAAGTACGAGCCGGGCCTGCGGTCGGGCGCATGGATGAAGATGCGTGTCAATCGAGGTCAGGAACTGATCATCGCGGGATACACGCCGTCTCCGAAGAATTTCGATGCGCTGATCCTTGGATATTACGAAGGAAGCAAGTTGATGTACGCCGCCCGGACGCGGAATGGCTTCACGCCAGCATTGCGGGTGGAACTATTCAAGAAGATCAAGCCTTTGGAGATAAACCAATGTCCGTTCGCTAACCTGCCCGAGAAGAAAGCCGGGCGATGGGGTGCAGGGTTGACTGCGGCAAAAATGGCAGAATGCAGGTGGTTGAAGCCCCAACTCGTGGATCAGTTCGAGTTCGTGGAATGGACGGCTGACGCTCATCTTCGGCACAGCCGCTTTGTTGCGCTGCGGCAAGACAAGAAAGCCAAAGACGTAACACGGGAATAGAAATTAATGAGGACACTTCTGACTAGCTCCGTTTGAACCGAATGGCGGAAGACGGTTAGCGAGCAACTTGTCGGTAGCGCCCGTCCTTCGAGCGACACTGCCGTCTAGCGTAACTCAATGCAGAAATACTCGTCTTTTGTTGCGCGTTAAGTTAATGCCGTGTACTCTAACCGGCTACCTGGCTGTTCATTTCGTACGGTGGCGGAACACTCAGCGTACTCCGGTTGGTCTACTCCTTCGAGTTTAGTGGGGAATAAAGCGAAAACATAAAGCTCTTTGGGTGACTTCTAGCTTCATCATGGGTGATGTGACGCAGCGGCAAGCAACCCGTGGGTGTCGATCTTAAATATGTGGTCCTTGATACGAAAGAAGCTGAGGTGTACAACCGCTACTTCAGCGTCATGCTTGCAGATACATCTCAACTCCTCGAGCAGGTTTACCGCTTGCGGTATCAGGTGTACTGTGTGGAGCACCCCTTTGAGGATCCAAATGACCATTTCACCGGCCTAGAAACGGATGAGTACGATTGTCATTCGGTGCACGCAGCAATAATGCACCGGGCTACTGGGACGGTGTGTGGCTGCGTCCGGTTAATCCTTCCTCGGCCGGGAGCTTCGCTTCCTATTACCGAGTTCGTTTCAGAGCACACCCGGGCCGATCTGCCCGCAACTCTCACGGCCGAGGTATCTCGATACGCCGTGTCTAAGGCGTTTCGGCGGCGGGCAGGGGAGTCCGAATATCCTGATGCTCACTTCGGAGATCTGGGGCCGTCTGAGCTAAGGCGACTAATGCCACATATCACTCTTGGCTTGCTGCTCGCCGTCGCGACACTCAGCGTTAAATATGGGATCACGCATCTTGCTGCCGTGATGGCGCCAGCACTTCTGCGACTGCTCCGCACCTGCGGTATGGAGTTCCAGCCTATAGGACCGCTCATCGAGCACCATGGGATGCGACAACCTTGTTCCGCTTCGGTGGCTGATCTACTGGACGGTGTGGAGGCGAAGAATCCGGCGTATTTCGATATCATTCGTTCTGGTCTCGACGCCGTATATGACAATCCAGTGCATACGGCGGCTGCGAAAATATATTCCAATCCGGCTTTTCTCCCGGCAGTCGTTCCGATCGTGGCCGGCGGTCAAATAACCCACGCCCACTAGTTCAGTAGGCGGGTCATCGGGTTCAGATTCTCGCTACGCGGCGTTATCAAGGATCGCGTCATGAGATCCTTCCGTCAAGCAGTGCATAGCCCCATCGTGGCGGAAATAATACTCACAGATCCCCCTGTATTTAGGATTGTCTAGCAGGTACCGTATTGTGCTCGGGTAGAACTTCTTGCCACGCTTCGTCAAGGCGCCGGTCTCATTAAGAGCCGTTGCGATCGCCTGAGTGACAAACCGCTCTGTCGCATGGTGACGATTTGCCGAACGACTGTTGATTCCGCTTCGTCGATAAGCAGGCCTCCTTTCAGATCCCGCTTGTATCCGAGGGGGGCTGCACCACCGGCGAAGCCTCCTCGAGACGCCTTTTCTTTTTTGCCAGCCACGGTTCTACCGGTGATGACCCGACGCTCTTCGGCAGCAAAGCTCGCCAGGATGGCGAATATTATCCCGCCCGTCGGGCTGGCGGTATCAATGGGTTCCGTGACGCTCCGGAGCACGACCGCGTTTTGTTCTTTAAGGTCATGGGCTGACGTCACGCTGAACAGCAAATTTCGTGCGAGTCGGTCGAATTTCCACACCAGCAAGACTGAGAACTTGCGCGCTTTGGCCAGCTCAATGATCTTTTGAAACCCTGGTCGTTCCTCCGGTCGTTTGGCGCCGGACACTCCAGGATCAGATACAACATCGATGAGCCTATATCCTTGAGGTTCAGCGAAGCTGCGGATCGCGCGGTCCTGGATTTCTAGTCCATGCCCGGCCGAAACTTGCTCTTCCGTTGAGACGCGGATGTAGCCGGCGGCGATGGTTGCTACCGCCTCAGTTTTAACCTGTCGATCCTTTGCTCGTTTCTTTTACGAGTTGGATCCTATTGCTACCGTTCATGTTGCGGCCGTACAAATTCTCTTCAGAATTTGTACGGCTGCGAGAAAGGTATAAAGGTAGAAAGAGGGCATCGTTTGCGTTTACGCCGCGAGTTGCTTTTCCTGTTTGAGATCCTCCTCAAACTCAACGTTCTCCAAGACTTGCTGTATTTGCTCCAGGGTGAGCATCCCGTCCTGGATTTCCGGATGCTTCGCTGGTGGGCGGCCAGCGGTCAGAAAGTCGCGAAAGTGTTTGGACGCGGCAAGGCGAGCATAGTGGTCCGGTCCGCCATGAAGCACTTGCCCATCCTTTGTCAGGTACTCCCGCTCGGCGCTGAACGCGTGTTCAATAACCCCCAGTGCACGGTAAAAAAGGTTCCGCATCTGATCTTCTTCCGAACTGATAAACTCCGCGATCAACTGACGGCACTCTGGGGAGTTGGCAAGGGCGGAAGCCCTCACCCGGCTAATGCCCTCGTGTTCGGCAATTTCAGTTACGGTGGCACCGTTCGCGAGTTGTCCGGCTATTCGGCTGAGACGCCCTTGGTGCCGTAGTTGGACGGTGGTTGTTGGCCCGGTCACGGGTTGAGTTTCGAGAGAAGTATGTTTTCTTCGCATACCCTCTGGTCGCCTCGAACGCGACGATCGCTTAATGGAACTATGGAACGGCAGTCCTAGCATCAGAAAGTGTCAAAAAGTGTAAAGCCTATAAAGGAACTGACGAGAGACCTGCACCGGTATACATGATGCTGACTCGGCGCGCTGCTCTCCGTAGTAGTAGCGTCTCGATGTGTCAGCCTACAGGTGTTAGGAATCCATGAAGAAACTGGCAGCGATCTACACCCGCGTGGCCCTGGAAGATAATAAGCACGACACCGCGCTAAAGGAACTTCGGCAATATTGCAAGAGCATGGATTGGGACATCATTGAATACAAAGAGAAGCCTAGGTTAGTGAAGGCGCGCCCGATCTTGGACTTGCTGATGCATGATGCGCGACAGAAGAAGTTCGACGTGGTGGTGGTGTGGAAGTTGGATCGCTTCGCTCAATCGATAAGGCACTTGATCGAGACGGTCACGGAACTTGACTCCTACGGTATACAGTTCATCTGCACGACTGAAGGAATCGACACCGACCGCGAGAGCCCGATGGGGGCGTTGTTGATGCAAATCATGGCGTCATTTGCGGAGTTGGAGCGATCAACCATGGGGGAGCGCGTTCGTGCCGGGGTGGCCGAAGCGAAGCGCCAGGGCAAACACTGTGGCCGGCCACAGCGAGTCTTCCAGATTGGTCGAGCGGTCGCGTTACAGAAGAAGGGTTGGAGCCTCCGGCAGATTGCCGCCGAACTCGAGATCCCGGTGGCGACACTCGGCGAGGCTCTGCGGCGCGTACCAAAAGCGCCTTCGAAACGGAGCAAGAAGAAGTAGCGCAGGTTCCCTGCGGTCGCTGCCGCAGTGTGGGTTGTGTCCTGAAAGGACAACCTTTTCGGACACTAGCGGAAATCAGCCGAAATCGATCACTTCTCGAATCGAGAACGCGCAAGTGGCTTCGTGTCAACGAATAAAAAAGAATTCAATCTGACAGTAAATATTCGCCTTACAGGATTTAGTAGCGTGGTCAGTATGAACATCACTTCCCACCTGTTCGAAGCCTACCTTAAGTGCCCAACAAAATGCTTCCTCCGGTCGCTGGGTGAGACCGCAAAGGAGAACGAATACGCGAATTGGGTTCAGGCTGAAAATGAAGCCTACCGGAGCGATGGGATCAGGCGATTGACGGACGGAACCGCACAAGACAAACATGCCACCAGCGCCCTCGATCCGGAAACCGTAAAGTCCGCCAAATGGAAGTTGGCCGTGGACCAAACGATACACGTCAAGAACATCGAGTCCAACATTCACGCCGTGGAGCGAGTGCCATCAGTAGTTAAAGGTAAGCCCGCGCAGTTCACCCCGATTCGATTCGTCTTCACTAACAAACTCAGTAGACACGACAAGCTGCTGCTCGCTTTCGATGCTCTCGTGTTGTCGGAGACGGTGGGATGCGAGGTGGATCACGGCAAGATCATCCACGGGGACGCCCCCTCCACACTCGTTGTGAAGACCAGTGCCTTGGCGAGCGAAGTGCGGAAGATCACCGCTACAATTTCCACGTTGCTTGCCCCTGAAGGGCCGCCAGACCTCGCACTGAATCGGCACTGCGCTGATTGCGAATTCCAGACCCAGTGCCGGAAGAAGGCGACTGATAAAGACGACCTTAGTCTGCTATCTGGCATCAAGGAGGACGAACGGAACAGGTACCGCAGTAAGGGGATCTTCACCGTCACTCAGTTGTCCTACACGTTCCGACCGCGCAGGACGCCGAAGCGAGCGAAGAAGCCGGCACGGCCACGCTACCCCGCATTGCAGGCCCTTGCGATTCGGGAGAATACCATTTACATCCACGGTAGCCCTCTCCTCCGCGAGTCGAAGGCGCAGGTGTACTTGGATATCGAGGGCTTGCCAGACAGCGAATTCTACTACCTCATCGGTGCTTTGATAGTGTCCGAGGGACAAGAAGTCTTTCAATCGTTCTGGGCAGACCAGAGGTCACAGGAGCCTGAAATCTTCGCCCAATTCGCCGAAGCCGTGTGCCAGTTGGGTGATTTCCGAGTTCTGCATTTCGGGGACTACGAAGCCGTCGCTCTGAGACGGGTCAAGGCGAGATTGCCGGAAAGCCTCCATCCGAGAATCGATGCGATTCTGGAGCAAGCGACGAATGTGCTGTCGGTTATTCATCCTCACGTCTATTTCCCGACTTACTCGAATGCCCTGAAGGATATTGGCCGCTTTCTCGGGTTTCAGCGGGCACACGAAGACGCTACGGGGCTGCAGAGCATACTCTGGCGGAAGAGTTGGAACGAGAATCGGGTCCCAGACATGAAAGCCCGACTGCTTCAGTACAACCAGGACGACTGCCGCGAATTGAAGCACGTCGCTGATTTCATTCGGCGAGTGATCTCGCCGGCTCTCACAACCGCGGCACTTCCTCAAACTCCCTTCAAGACCGCGCCGACTGAGGAACTGATCAAAACCAGACCACGTTGGGAGCTGTTCAGGCCACGAGAGTATGTTTTGGAAGACCTTGAGAAAGTGGCCAAATGCGCCTACTTCGATTACCAGCGTGAGAGAGTATTCGTTCGCACGCACCCTCACCTCAAAGGCGTCGCTAAGAAGCAGCGAAAGGCCTCGATTAGAGTCAACACCGTGTGCCCCCTGGAAAGCGAGCGATGCCCCCGGTGCCAAAGCAAGAAGATCGAGCAAGGCAAGCAAATGAGTCACACTGAAATTGATCTAAAGTTCTTCAAAGGCGGAGTGAAGAAGTGGGTTACTCGCACTGTGTCTTGGAGATACGGCTGTTCCAAATGCAAGCATCAGTTCAGTTCTGAGGTACGGTCGCCTAATCCCCAAAGATACGGCCACGGCATTGTGAGTTGGTGCGTTTACTCGAATGTCGCTTGTGGCGTAAACATGCTACAGACGACTGAGAGCTTAGAGGATGTCTTCGGCCTGGCATTGCCCCACTGCCAAGCCTACAGGTGGAAGCGATACATGAGCGCTTTCTACAAAGATCTTTACTCCGAAATACTCCAAAGCATTTTGAATAGTCCAGTCATTCACATTGATGAGACCACCGTGAGACTCAGAAAGCAGAGCGGATATGTTTGGGTGATGACTAGCATAGACAAGGTCTACTATTTCTACAAACCATCTCGGGAGGGGTACTTTCTCCAGGAGCTGCTAGGGGCCTTCTCAGGCGTTCTGGTCTCCGATTTCTATACCGCATATGATTCTCTGAAGTGCGGGCAGCAAAAATGTCTCGTGCATTTGGTGCGCGACATCGATGACGATGTAATGAAGAATCCGTTGGACACTGAACTCAAAGGCATGGCCCGAGATTTTGGGACCCTGCTCCGAGCAATTATCGAGACGGTGGATAGTCGCGGCCTCACGAGCCGATATCTCCGCAAACACAAGCGGCCTGTAGTTCGGTTTCTGGATTCAGTGGCGTCTACCGATTTCTTATCTCCGCTAGCCAACAACTACAAAAGGCGGTTTCAGAAGAGCGGCGAGAAGATGTTCAGTTTTCTGGACCATGACGGCGTGCCCTGGAACAACAACAATGCCGAGCATGCTATTAAACGCTTTGCCAAGTATCGCCGGGACGCCGATGGTCGTTTCACCGAGCGCACACTGGAGGAATACCTCGTCCTGGCAACCGTTTTCGAAACGTGCGAGTTCAACAATGTGAATGTTCTGAAGTTCTTGCTGTCAAAGGAAACGACGTTGGAAGGGTTGCTGAAGATGGCTGGGCGCAAGGCGGAGGGGTCAAGAGGCAGACGAGTTGAAGGGCCGGGCCGAATGAGGCCGCCAGTCCGAGTTCATCCGGACTATGGTCCGGCATCAATGGAAGTCGCGACGCAAGGGGGTAGTGAATGACACCCACTGCCTCGCATCATCGTTCGGTAGACGCGATTATTTGGTCGAGATGTTCCCTCGCGGCCTTCACTGCGGCAGTCAGGGCCTTCCATTCTCGCAGCGTCGTCGTTCGCAGAAGGACGGTCACTCGTCCGACGCTAGGCCACTTGCCCTCGCGATGGAGGCCCTGAACGATCTGATGTACCTCCTCAGCGAGTTCCTCGGCAAGCACTGAAACGTCATGGAGAGCCGCGTAGCATCACGCTCGACGGCTTCGAGCCGAGTCATGTGCGCTTCCGGCGGATGAGTATCCGAGGCGACTTCAACTTCTTCGGCCCGAATGCAATGAAGCCGCATAAAGTTCCGTGTCTCAGCCATGCTGGGATTCAAATCCTTCGAGAACGCCAGGATCGTGCTCGCCGGAATCGAACTTATACAAAAGCTGAAGAAGAGCCAGTATGGTGTTCCTTACCGCTTCGGAATGCTCTCGCGGGACATTTGGAGCAACGTGCTTGCCGCATAGCCAAATGCTAGCTGCAACAGAACCCCTTGTGATAACATCAGCCCCACTCCAAGCATTAAAGGACGGAAATACAATGCGCCGCTATGTTCTCCTGGTTCGCCATGCAAGCAGAGAAGTGAGGTGGGACGCGGGTGAAGAGGCTCACGAAATCCAGGACTGGGTCGATCAGGTACCCGGTCCGGCTTCAAACTTCAAATGCGCCGGATATTTGCGAACGCACGCTCTTGCAGGTCGGCTCGCAGATCAGCTGACTGAACAGGCAATTGTTGTGACTGAAGTGCTTCACAGCCCTTACCTGATTGCACGTCAGACGACCCGGATTTTCCAGTATGTACTTCGACATCGGAACTGTCGATTGTCTGCGACATCTAGATGTTGCCCAGCCCTCAAGCCTGGGACGTCCGATCTCAAGGACCTCATCACAACACTTCAGTGTGCCGAACACGGCACTGTAGGTGCGGCCACGGCTGTCATGATCATCGGGCACCAGCCACAACTCACACAATTGGCTGACCGGCTCCTCGAAGACAAGCTTCCAGGCAAAGTGCTTCCAATCGGTGGGTCCGAGATTGCTTGCATTCAAATTCAGCCGAAAAAGGAACTCATCTGGCTTCTAACCGAGAAGCCCGACAGCTTACTTGTCGAGCTGAGGGCCAAAATCCAATCAAAGTACGATGTCGCCAAGTTTTTCCTTGGTGCTTTAGTCGTCGGCACAGGGCTGACTATGAACAAAGACGTTTGGGAGGTGGTACATCCCGTGCATAAGGTGCTGGCCGGGTTGGGTGCGGTGTCAGCGCTCGTTTCAGTTGCTTTAACCGCAGCGACATTGTTCTCGTATGACCGTCTGCTCATGCCGACAGATTTTTGGAACGGCGGCGGCCATCGTCGCGCAAACCGCTGGACTCTTCGGCGGCCTCCCAGCCAAGCTCATGTTGTCCTCTTCTACGAGATGACCTATGTGTGGACCCAATTTTTTGGTCGTGCCATCACGTTCGCCTTCACATCACTAGGGCTGTTGGCGGTAGTGATGGCCCACCGGAGCTTGGATAAGCTTCCGGCCAATTTAGCCATCTCTCCTGTTGTTTGGTGGATGACCTTGTGCCTGTTTCTTATTATGGCGTGCATGGCACTTGCCGTCCCGATGCTGGTCTATCATCGCCGCAAACCCCACCTCGGCTTTGATGATTAACACGTAGTGATGCCCAGGCGCTACTCGCATATACACTGTCTGAGCCGCTTCGCGCTTCGTATCCACCACTAAACAGAAGTACGCTTTGGCAGCCGATCAGCAACCGAAATGAAGCCGCGATCGAACAGATTGCTCGGCGTGAGGAGGCCATTTTTCTAACCAGCCGCTCCGGATGCGAACTTGTCCCCTCATGGTTTGCAGTGGCTGGCAACGAGGTGCGTTGGATTATCTACATGCGTAACCCGGCCAGCACCATTTGTTCCTGTTTCAGCCAATGGTGCGCAGCTTGGCGCAATGCCGTTGAGCGGGTCAGTCCCTGAGCAATTACGGTGAGATGGTTGAGCAAGCGCTCTCGCTGAGGGGCGTCGCAACGCACAAATCCGAGATGCTGACGAATGCGCTCCAGATGGTCGAAACGAGTCTTTTCGTTCTGCGGATAATCGTCGATCTGAATCGGCAACAAGCCCAGTTGCGAGCCAAGCGTTTCAATGACCGGCGAAGGGAGATTCCGTGTATCGGAGAGGAAATAGCCATGCCACCGAAGAGTACAAAGCTGGACCGCAAAGCCCAATTTATTGGCCGGGCCGCGGCATTGGTCTACCTGTGCCAAATCTGCCTTGGTGAGCGTGAAGTACTTGCGGACGGTGTCGTCGTCAACCTCATTGGGCAGGTGCTCGGATTCCTCCAATTCCGCTGGGGAATCGTTCCTACCCGCAGGATTCAAGGCTTTGTGCCGCCCATGGCGCGCGTATAGTTCTCCCCTAGTGCCCGGACGCTGGTTTCGGCATAGATCTGCGTCGTTGAGAGTTGCAGGTGACCGAGGAACTTTTGTATTTGATCGATCGGCACTTCGCCGGAATCCAGCAGGATCGGTGGGCGGCCATCAGTGGAACCTGGACTTGTCCCCATTTTTGAAACAAGTGGTTAAGACTCAGAATTGATCGAATGGAGAATTGAGTCATGGGGTTGTCGCGTAGGAAGTTCACGAAGGAGTTCAAGTTGGCGGCCGTTCGGCGGCTGGAACAAGGGATCTCG
>DASQLD010000610.1:0-17923 GCA_035630195.1 Bryobacteraceae bacterium | reverse complement strand
TGCGAAGGTGTTCCACGATGGTCTGCATGATGGGTTTACCAATCAGAGGGATCATCGGCTTGGGAACGATGTTTGTGATCGGCCGAACTCTCGTCCCTTTGCCGGCCGCCAAAACCATTGCTTTCATTGAATGTGTTCTCCCATGAATTCCAGCGCCAGTACCGAAACATCATCGGCAAAATCGGTAGAACCGCGCCAGGCTTCCAGCTCTTTTTCTAATCCGTTTAGAGTTTCCTCGAGTGGCTGGTGCGCAGTGGCCTTTAAATACTCGAGCAATCGAGCATCGCCGAACTCAACCTCGTCTGCATTTGCACACTCGCTGACTCCGTCAGAGTAGAGGACAAGGCGGTCCCCGCATTGAAACGGAACCTCGATACTGTCGAACACCATGTCCGGCCACAATCCTACCGGCATGCCCCCGCTGCTTAGCGCCGTTGCTTTACCTCTACGCTCAATCAAGACAGGGTTTGGATTGCCAGCCTGTGCAAGTCGCAGGACCGATGTTTGTGCATTCAGCACACCGTAGGTCATCGTGAAGTATCTGTCATCCCGGGTTTGAAAGCGTGTGTTGAGTTCGGTAATGACATCACTCGGTTCCACCGCTTCATAGCTGTTGGCTTTCCGATCGTACCTTCTCAACGGCGTTCGATTCCTGCCATCTGGCGCGAGTTCAAGACTCAACGCCATAGAGCACATCGCCGCCGGCACACCGTGGCCAGACACATCCAGCAGGTAGAAACCCACGTGTTTGCTATCCACCGCGAAGAAATTGAAGATGTCGCCACTTATGTAGCTCGATGGACGAAATCGCCAATTGCATGCCACTCCTAACGCTTTGAGTTCGGGCGGCGGCAGTAGATTCATCTGTACCCAAGCGGCAGCCTTCAGATCGTCCTGAATATGTTCGTAGGCGGTCTGTAGCGCCGCGTGAGCGACCTCCAGCTCCTGGTTCTTATCGGAGAGATTCCGTTCCAAGTTGAGAATTCTTTCACCAGCTCGAACGCGAACACGCAGATCATCGATATGCACCGGCTTCACAATAAAGTCATCGGCCCCTGCATCCATCCCCTGAATGAAATCCGCTTTCTCGCCCTTCGAGGTGCAAAGAATGACGTAAACATACCGGTCCAGCGATGCGCCGCGAATTTTGTGGCAAAGGTCAATTCCAGTTAGTTTCGGCATTAACCAGTCGCTAACCACCAGACGGATGCCTTCACTTTGAACCAGCTGCCACGCCATCTCACCGTCTGAACATTGCATTACTTCATGGCCGCACTTCGCTAACAGATTTGCGACTATCCTCCTTTCAAGCGGGTCATCGTCCGCCACCAGAATCTTCATGTCGCTAACCGACTATTTCGGGACGAACCGAGGCGATATCCCAGATCTCGCTTGCGTATTCCTGAATTGTTCGATCGCTAGAGAATTTACTCATGCGAGCAACATTGCGGATAGCATGGGAACTCCAGGCAAGCGGATCCAAGAAGCTCCGCGATACCCGTTCTTGTGTTTGAAGGTACGAAGGAAGATCCGCCAAATGGAAGTACTTGTCGCCGTCGTCGATCAATAGGCGGCGGATCGGGTCGAAGATACCTGGTTCTCCAGCGGAGAAGATATCCAGTGCGTCAACAATGCGACGGATACGATGGTCTTGATGGTACCTCTGTCTGGGATCATAACCTTGCACCTGTAGTTGCCGTACCTCTTCAGTCTGCAAGCCAAAGATAAAGATGTTTTCCTGCCCCACGGCCTCAAGGATCTCGATGTTAGCTCCGTCAAGGGTGCCGATCGTCAATGCCCCATTGAGGGCAAGCTTCATGTTGCCGGTGCCGGACGCTTCGGTGCCGGCGGTAGAGATCTGCTCGCTCAAGTCGGCTGCCGGGATAATGATTTCGGCAAGAGAGACTTTGTAGTCGGGCAGGAACACAACCTTCAAGTTGTCACCTACACGCCGATCACGGTTGACGACTCTGGCGATGTTGTTGATCAGCTTGATGATCAACTTGGCGATGAAATATCCTGGAGCAGCTTTGCCCGCGAAAATGTGTACACGCGGAACGCTCAACCGCTCGCCATCATGTGCAATTCTCAAATACTCATCGACAACTCCGAGCACGTGAAGAAGCTGCCGTTTGTACTCGTGTATGCGCTTGATTTGCACATCGAACATGGCCTCAGAGTCGATGCATATGGCGGTGCGGTCGAGAATTGCAGACGCTAGTCTTACCTTGTTACTCTGTTTGACTTCAAGGAACGCGCGTTGCGAACTTGGATCGCCGGCGAAGCTTTCTAGATCCTGTAATCTCTCGAGATCGTCTCGCCAGGAGTCGCCGATTCGATCGGAAATCCACGCACACAGCGCAGGGTTTGCATGCATAAGCCATCGGCGCTGTGTGACACCGTTCGTCTTATTCGTAAAGCGACCGGGAAAGAACTGATGGAACTCCGGAACAAGATCGGACTTTACAAGCTCGGAATGGAGGGCGGCTACGCCGTTGACAGCATGGCTGCCAACGATCGCGATGTTAGCCATTCTCACCATTCGAGTGGAGCCTTCTTCGATCAGAGACATTCGCTCCAGGCGGCTCGCGTCTCCCGGGTGGCGATGGCGGACCTGTTGCAGGAACCTGTAATTGATTTCGTAGATTATCTGCAGGTGTCTGGGCAGAAGCTTCGCGAACAGATCCACCGACCACCGTTCAAGCGCTTCCGGCATCAAAGTGTGATTTGTATAGCTACACGTGGCTTGGGTGATTTCCCAGGCTTCAATCCAATCGACATCGTGCTCATCGATGAGCGTACGCATCAACTCGACGACTGTCATAGCAGGGTGCGTGTCATTCATTTGCACCGCCACTTGGCCAGCAAGAGCCCTTACGTCACTGTGTTTTGAAAGGAACCGTCTGAAGATGTCACGTACCGAGGACGCGACCAGAAAATATTCCTGTATCAGGCGTAGCTCCTGGCCCGCCGCTACAGCGTCCGAAGGATACAGAACCTTCGTGACGGTCTCTGATTGCATCTTCTGCTCAACCGCCCGCAAGTAGTCTCCGGAATTGAAGATCTTGATGTTGAATTCGTCGGATGCTCGTGCGGAAAACAGACGGAGGAAATTCACGCTCTTTCCGCCATGGCCCACAATCGGGACGTCATGGGGAACGCTAACAAGGACTTGCCAGTCCAGCCACATCGGATTGTAATTGCCAAACCGGTCGTGCGCGTGTTCCACGCGACCGTAGAGTGGGATCACGAACGACTGATCCAGACGCTCAGTTAACCACGGCGATCGCCCGCTGGCCCAGTAATCGGGCTGCTCTTTTTGGTGGCCATCCTCGATTTCTTGTCGAAAGAGACCAAATTCGTAGTTGATGCCGTACCCGAAGCCAGGCATGTCCAGAGTCGCCAGCGAGTCCAGAAAGCAGGCTGCCAGACGTCCCAAACCGCCATTGCCGAGCGCGGCATCGGGTTCAGCTTCGAGTATGTCGGAGAGGTTCAGACCTAACGACGCAAGCGCGTGATCCAGTACCTCGTAGAGTCCGAGATTATGAAGGTTGTTCGCCAGTGACCGTCCGAGCAAAAACTCCATCGACAGGTAGTACACTGACTTCGCGTTTGCGTCGCTGTAGCGCTTCGCCGTATTCATCAGACCGTTCACAATAACGGGGCGTAGCACTGCGGCAGCGGAGCGGAAGAGTTCGTCAGGGGTTGCTTCTTCAATTCGCTTTGCGAACTGACGCCGCAGTTGCTCCTCAAGGAAGGCCGCCCAGGTGCGAGCGTCTGGCACCGCGTTAGCGGTAACGATATTGCTGGATGAGAGCCGGTTCAAAACTGGTCCTTCGTTCGTGCAGAGTATCGGCGCCGTGCAGGCGCTTACACGTAAGTGGGACCGAGACCGAACTATTCTCGCGCTATGGGAAAGAAGTTATGGAGGAGCGTCTACGAGCGACACTCCTCCCGGTAAGTTAAAAGGAGCCCGTGAGAGTACGAGCGACCCCTCCAGAGGTTAGAGACACAGTGAACGTGTCGGAGGTAGCATGCGGTGTGCCGTTGCCCCCGAACTGTGCCGCTGCTAGCCAATTCGACCCTGCAGGTACGGTCTGACCGGAGTTCAGCGTGTAGGTGTAAATGATCGACGTGCCGGTTTGCCCCGAAGCCATTGAAAGCATATTGCCCCAGTAGGAATTGTACTGGCCTGAGTAAGTGACACCTGGTGTCTTCTGCACTGTGATCTCGATGGTCAGAGCAGTCACAGGCGCTCCATTTGTAAGAAGCACATTCAGTTCGCCATACCAGGGACTTGTTCCCGACGCGACGCGCCCTGTTACAGTTATGTTCGCGCTGGTTGTCGAAACGGGGCGCGCGGAAACCTCTGCTGACCGGGCGCTTTCACCCGCCGCGTTCAATGCGGCGACCCGGTAGTAATAAGTTGTCCCATTTGTCAAACCGGTGTCTACAAAGCTAGTGGTTGTAAGTCCGGTCCTGTAAGGAGTTGTAGCCTGTCCTCCAGACGAGAGTCCACGATACAGGTTGTAGCTAGTGGCGCCCGACGACGCTGACCAGCCCACCATAACCTGCCTGTCTCCAGCAGTGGCCGAAGCACCGGTCGGGATTTGTGGGGTGGCGCCAATGGCCGGAGTCGCCGACACTTCGCTCGAGCGGCCGCTTTCGCCGGCTGAATTGACTGCTGTAACGCGATAGTAGTATGTCGTTCCGTTTGTAAGCCCGGTATCGAGGAACGAGTTCGTGTCGATCTGAGTAAATGTACTATTCTGGGCCCCCGGGCTGAGACCGCGATAGATGCGGTAACTTATGGCCCCGGTGGAGGCGCTCCAGGACAAACTTATCTGTTGATTTCCGCGCGTGGCGACAAGTCCATTCGGCACTGCGGGCGGGGTAGGATTTCCCGTGCCTCCGTCGGATCCGATCCGTGGCGCCAACAAGGGATGCAGTACGGCGTGCTTGTCGCTGTGCACGGTGCGCCAGTCGTCCTGCAGAATCCCGCCCGTGTCTCCGGAATTCGGATTCCACGACCAGAACGTGAAACTCATTCCACGCGAAGCGATGAAATTCGCGATCGTGTTGAACCATTGACGATCGATTGGGGTCTGATAACGCGTACCAAATTCGCCCAGTAGGACAGGAGCGGTGTTGGCGGTCATGAGATAACCCCAATGACTCTCCCAAATACCCTCAAGATTCGCAGGGTAATTCGGCGCATAGAACCAAGATTGTCCGTAAATGCTCGCCGGATAATCATGGGCAGAATAAACCAATTGATTAGGAATGTTGAGCCGGACCGGGTAAGTGCCAGCAGCGGCCAGGTTACCTCCCCACCAGTAATAGTCGTTTCCAACTCGCTCGATTCCTTCGACGATGATCAAGAGCTTTGGATTTATTGCTAGAATCGCGTTGCCGGCGCGTTCAGCCGCTAACCTCCAGTCTGTCGTACTGTTGTTGTCACCCCACGTTGCACGTCCGTGCGGCTCGTTATGCAAGTCGAAGCCAATCACGGTGTCATTCCCGAGATAGCGCTTGGCAAGCATCTGCCAATCGGAAATCCAGCGCGCTTCGGAATATGCGCTCGTGTACCAGAGCTCCGATTGCCCATAGGCGTCAGGTCGATGGCGATCGAGGATAATCTTCAGGCCTCGCGTGCGGGCTCCGGCGACGAGTTTGTCAAGGATTTGCACGCCTGTTTGTCCAGCCAGATCAGGGTTCTGACTGAAGTCGATTCCGTTCGGACCACTTCCAGAGTCGAAAAGTTGATTTGAAAATGGAACACGGATGGTGTTGTAACCCAACTCTCGAATCTGGTCGAGCATGGATGCCATGGAGCGAGTCCATAGCCCATGGGGCGCGAAATTCGTCGTTTCCATGCCAAACCAGTTGACTCCGGTTAACCGGACAGCGCGATTACTGGAATCGAGAATCTCACGGCCGCGTGTGTGAAGGTAGTTCTGTGCGAAACTTCCTGAAGTGCAAAGGAAAGCGAGCGTAGCGTAACGAACTGCCAAGCCTGGTAACATCTAACTCCTCCGATTGTTAGTAAGTGCCTGGCGGGAAACTGTGCCTGGCGGTGTGGGATACGAGTTCCCACAGCCTTACATGTTACCGGAAGGTGCGTAACGAACCAATAGATCGTAGCAGTCTTGTTAGATCACGGCTGATTGACACACGGAAAGCCATTGAGCCGAATGTCATTAAGTTCAGCTTTTTCTCCCGTGTAGTCGACAACCATACCGAAGTAGGTGGATTCCTTCTCCAGCAGAGAACCGTTCCAGCCTGCGTCCTTAATCGAGACTGATGGGCCGGACTGTGTGAATCTCGCATTCCATACGTCTCTGACCTTTTGATTGCCGGAAAACGACCAAGTCACAGTCCAGCCGTCGATAGGGCCAGCTCCATCGTTAGTGAAATGAAGGTCTGCCACAAATCCCGATTGCCAATCGCTGAACACGCGGAAACTCGCGGTGCAGAACTTTCCGGAATTTGGGGCGGTGGGAGCGGGCGTGGATATCCCGGGCTCGGCGGGACTCGGATTGACTGGTGTCGACGGCTCAACCGTTGCAGGGAGAATGGTCTTAAGCAAGTCGAGTTTCCGCTCGTCTACTGTTATCCAGTCGTTCAACAGCAGGCCGTTCGTGTCCTCGGAGTTCGGGTTCCAACTCCAAAATAGCCAATGAATCCCATCCGTTCCCGTGCCGAGGTAAGAGACAAGCGATTTTAACCACTGCCGATCTGATTCAGTCTCAAGCTTCGTTCCAAATTCTCCCATTAGTAGCGGAGCAATACCTTTATTGGGGATGTAACCCCAATAAGAATCCCAGACACCCGGTAGATTTGCGGGATAATCCGGAGCGGAGAACCAGGTTTGTTGGTAAATCGACGACGGATAGTCGTGAGCAGAGTAAACTATGCGATCAGAGACTTGAAGCAATACGGGCGCTGTAGCAACACCTTTGAGATTGCCTCCCCACCAGTAAAAAGTATTGTTCTGAAACTCAATGCCTTCAACAATGATGAGCAGATTGGGATTGATTTCCAGAATTGCATTGCCGGCTCGTTGTGCAGCGAAACGCCAATCCAGACTTTGTTCACCACATCCCCAGCACGCCGGACCTCGAGGTTCGTTGTGCAGGTCAGCGCCGATCACGGTGGAGTCGCCCTTATATCGAGCCGCGAGTATCTTCCAGTCTTCAATCCAGCGACTCTCGGGGTATTCGGTCGTGTACCAGAGAGCAGATTGTCCAGATGCGTCCGGGCGGTGTCGGTCCAGAATGATTTTCAGACCGATCTTCCCAGCATGGGTGATGATACGATCCATGATCTCCAATCCGGTAAGGCCCATAAGATCGGGATTCAGTTCGAAACTGATCCCATTCGGTTTGCTGCCAACGTCAAGAAGCTGGTTCGAGTAGGGAAGCCGGACGGTGTTGAAGCCCAAGCTCTTTATCTGATCCAGCATGTCTCGATAGCTCCGCACCCATAAGCCATGCGGCGCGAATGTAGATGTCTCCAGGCCGAACCAGTTCACTCCGGCGATTCGGACTTGCTGTCCATTGGAATCTAGGATCCGCTTGCCCGAGGTGCGCCAGTAGCCCGCCCCGATGGTCTCCGCGGCCGACAGGTAGTTGCTCATCAGAATGCTTGACAGTACCAGCCCGGCACCGAGAAGTTTTGTTGAACGAAGCCGTGAGCGACTCATGTATTGTTCTCTTCGGCCTCGTTCGAGGCGTCTTTAGGAGTAATTCGCACCTATCGAATGTAGACCTGCACCGGATTCGAGTTTTGGCCGGCGATTGTCACCTGAATATCCACCGAGCCTTTTCCTGCTAAGGCCGGAGGTAAAGGACCGATGTTTATTTGATCAAGGCCCGAAAAGAAGCCTTGCGGTCCGGCGTAAGTGACAGGGACAGGTAATCCTCCCACAGTCGCGCGAACCTGTGAAACGTTGCGGCGTCCACGAATACCGGTGCCGTAGAGCGTCAAGAACATCAATTCGTTCACAGAATCAACCTTTATAGGCGTTGGTATCCAACGCGCCTCTTTCGAGTCGTACTGCGCCATAGGCACGCCGACCGCGCCCGCTCCAGAGCTAAGTAGTCCCTCGCCGGCTGCCACTCCAACTCCGTCGCCGTTGGCGCTAAAGAGAGTGGGAGCCGTAGTACTCACCTGAATGTATCCGGAGGCAACAAGTCTGCCGGCCATTAACAGATTGACCAGCACTGGGCCGGATTCCACATCATTTGCAACGACAAAGTTCACTTGAGTGGGTGATACGAATAATAGCGATGCGCTTTTCTTTGCGCCAGTAGTGTCGATAAGATCCACACTTGCACCCGATAGAGTCGTCGGAAGGATTGCGTTATCCGCATTCGCGGAAGGCACATCCATGTTCCGGCCGAAACCGGCAACAATCGAACCGGGAGCCGCGTCGGGGCCCACGTAGCTCGCAGCAGAAACACAAATCAATGCCGGAACCGTGATCAGGTTCGAGACGGCGAAGGCCGGCACGGCAACGGCGGATTGCTTGAACATTGGTATCGTGTGACTGCCCGACTCAGGGACGATCGGTGCGAGCCCAGCGGTCATGTTGACCAACCCTTGCGCGGGATTGGCGGTCTGCGCCGATATGGCAACGCCGAAGCTCACTTCCTGCAATGTCGCTGGATTGGCGCTGACAATCTCCCACACCGCCGTAGCGGTCCCGTTCACCACCGGGATTTGAGCCAAGCCATTTATCGTGGGCCGGACCGGTGTCATTGGCCCGGATCCATTCCCATCTGCAACGGTAAGCAGAGCGCGAGCGCTTGTGTCCGAGTACTGTGTGGTTCCGGCCCGTACGTCGCGTGTCGTCACCCAGATCAGGACATCCTTGGGTACATTCTGAAATCGAACCCATAGCCTCGTGCCGGTGTCTGCAAGCCCTGCGGTATCCATCTTCATCACAGTCGGAAGCAGCGTGTTCAGGAACCCGCTCTCGGTGTTGTAAGGGAGCCCGGGAACGGCTTGCACCGTCATAAACAGAGGAGATTCTGAGCTTGTCCCCACGTTTCGACGACGAAATGCGCCCACGAAACCTTCGGTGTACTTGATATTGAAGCCCGTTAGCGTTTGTGGAGCGCCAACCGGTAACGAGGCAGGCGGAATCGTGATCACCGGGCTGCCGTTCAACGCCGGCGCCGTATCCGCTAGAGTTCGAACAGACACTTTGGCTCCGACCACGGCGTCAATCGAACTTTTATCGAAGTTCCGAACTGTGACGGCAGAGCCGTTGTTGTCCAGAATCTGAACGCTCAACTGAAGCGCCTCACCTCTGGGCGACTGCGTTGCTAGCGCTGCGACGTTCGCCCGTAAGTTCGCGATGCGAAGCATTCGCGCGCCGCTGGCGCCGGGAGCGTTGATCGGAACGGCCCGAAAAGTAATCATGTTCGGCTGTACCTGCCGGCCTTGAAGGATATTGGAGTTTGTCGAGCCTGCAATCGCCGGGCAGCCGTCTCCACTGGTTGATGTGGCGCAGCCAATCTGCTCCGAGAACGATGGCTCGTCGACTATCAGTAGAGCTTCCGACAAACCGGTATTGGTCGCGCCTGGAACCAGCACTCTGCTGGTAAGGGGAACCGAAGATGTGATCATCACTTGGTAGGTGGGGACCGCCGAACCGAAAGCAGTGGGTGTTCCACCGGTGCATTTCAGTACGAGGTCTCCGACCAGTTCCGCAAGTCCTTCCGCACGGACGGACATGACTCTTTCGACTCGCTCGCAGGAGAGTTGCCCCTGAGCGAAGCAACTCACCGGCAAGAGCGCAGCTAACCAGAGCCGCCGAAGCATTGAGTTAGAAAGGGTATTCATCATCGCCTCGTGCTACTGGATTCCGAACGGCTGGCGTCCCCGCCAGTCGGGAATAGATGGGATGGACAGGTCAGTGTCCAAAGGTCGGGGCCGGAACGAATACTTTATCGAAATACCGGCAGATTGCTGTGAATAGGATCGCGCATTGTTGACGTTCAGGAAGCCGACCAGGAACCAGTTCTCTGCCACCTGGTAAGCAGTGCGGACATCAATGTTGTAGTTAATGCCTGAACTCGACAGCGTCGGATAGTATGGTCCTGTCTTTCCTTGAACCAGCGGGTCCATGGGGAAGAACGGCGACGCTTCCTCCGTGAAAGACTGCGACCCGATACTTGCGCCGACTACATACTCGAGGCGTTTCGTTTTACCGGTCCAGTTGAGCGGCACATTGAATAGAAGGAAGCGCTGGGGACTGAAGTAACCACCGTGACCTACCGTGAAGAACCGTAGGTTTTTGGCGTAGTGCATAGCGAAGAGGTTGACTCCAGCTTTTAGCGAGCCAGCAGAGGTGCTCGCCAACTGCCAGTAAGTACCCATAGTTCCGTCGATACGGCGATTCGTCTCCACGGACTCACCTGTCAAGTGCTGGAATCCGAGGTTGAAGTAAACTCCTGATTTCTGATCCCCCCAATTGCCGGAGGCCGAACCAGTGTTGGCGATGACACCACCCCAAACGCGATGCGTCAAAGGATCTCGTGCACCGGCATAGGAGAGGATCGTGTCCTTCACGGAATCACGGTCAAACGAGAGCGTTATCGGGCCTCCTGCCGGACGGATACGAAAGCCACCGATGACATTTCGAACCAGGAATCCGCGAGGTGTCGAGCCAAAGTGCATACCGAAATTGGCTCCGGAGAGTTGAAGATCAGCGCCGAATCCACTTGCGCTTGGAGCCGCGAAGGTGTCGCCTTGTGGCAGCATGCCGAACTGCAAAAGACTCTCTCCAGTAGGGCTCGCGGTATCCGCGAAAACGGATTTGGCGACAACAGTCGCTCGGAGGCGACCCGAAAGAATGTTGCTGCTTTCGAGAGTGGATTCTTGCAGCGTCATTCTTTCGAACCCTGCCTGGCCGTTGCGGCTTTGCACCATTCCGCCGAGTCCGACGTATGGGCTGTCCTTCCCTTCGATCGTTTTGATTCTGTCGAGCATGCGATCTCGTTCAGGCGTTGTATCAATCGGGGTTCGAGGCTCCAGCAACAATGCGACCGACTGCGGCATGACATCAGGTAAGACTTCCTCGGCGCGAGTAGTCAGCGATTGATCTGCTTTCTTTGGCTGTTCGGCGATGGATTTCTTCAGATCCGTTCGACCTGCCTCGGTCTGCAGTGCGCTCAACATCTTGTCGATCTCTTGTTTGCTTGAGCGTTCCTTCGGCGCCGAAACACCGGTCAAAGCGGGTACTACCGACGATGCCAAAACTGGAGCGGAGCGCTTGGGCGTAGAGGCCTGAATGTCGCGTCCCTTAAGCAGTTCATCGACGAGAGATCTTGTACTATCGCCTGTGATTGTTGCCGCTGTGGTCGGCCGATCTCCTCTTGTTGCGGGCATTTCCCAAGGTAGTTGGTGTGTTGGCGCCGGCTTCTGATCCTTAGACCGTCGGTTTTGCACTTGAGAAGCGCTAAGCAGAACGGCTGCGGCGTCATCGGCTGGATTGCCTGCTTTAAGACCGGCGATGCCTTCCGGACCGGAACGAAGACTTTCCACGACTTTCTCATGGGATTGCGCGTCGATGTCTTTCAGCGCCAGCCGCCAGAAAGCTTCTGCTTTCTTGAAGTCGCCCTTCGAGACTGCGTGCTTACCCGCGAGACTCAATAGCTCGTGGTCGTTCGGGAACTTCGTCAGTCCTTCTTTCAACCACTGATCTGCTAACTTTGCTTCCTGTGCCGCAAGAGAGGCGCCGATCGCCGCGACGTAATCTCCAGAAGTCGCTCCCGTTAATCCGGCCGATCGATATGCCGCTACAGCTCGTTTGGCCTCACCACTTGTCAACAAGACCGCTCCCAAGGAACGCTGTATCTGCAGATCAGCGGGCATCATCCGTTGACCAGCTTCGAGAATTGCGACGGCGCGAGGCAGATCGCCGCTCGATGCGGTTCTGTTCGCCGACTGTAGGAACCATGCCGACCATATGTCATCCAGATTCTTGCGCTGTTCGGCGGAGAAGTCGCTTCGTGTACGAGCGTTTCGAAGCAATATGAAGAGGTCTCGCTCACTCCCCGGTTTGTTGAGCAACAACCATGCCAGCTGTGTCGTTAAGGCGGGTGGTACGGTACGGCCATTGTTCGAGAAACGTTCGCTGGCAGATTGGAGCAATCGGATCGCCTCCTCCGGGAGCTTCGTTTCTTTGTATATGGCGGCTGCGGATCCCACGTAATCGGGATCGAGTTCGAGCTGCATTGCGACTGACGCCGGGATCTTGTGCATTAATACGGATGCTTCGTCAAAAGCGCCGGCCTTCTGATGAGCTAGAACTAGACCCTTCCAAACTTCTGTGCTGTCCGGATAGGATCTCGAAAGCTCCAGAAATCGTCGAGTTGATTGGGTGCTTTTTCCCTGTTCGAGCCAAAGTTGCGCGGTCTGAAGCTCAGTTGAAAAGCTGGGCCGATCGCCCTTCGAAGTTTCGATTGCGATTACCTGATTTAAGAGAGCTTCCGCCGACGAAACATTGCCGACGTTCGTTTCGAGGGCAGCTACGGCGCGCAGGAATGAGGGGCGAGCCTGCGCTGACTCGTGGACAGACGTTGGAAGCCCCTGAAGCTTGTGCAAAGCGTCCGCAGCTTCATTGTTTTGATTGCTAGCGAGAAGGAATCCTTCCCAGGCTGCCAGATTCGTCGGCTCCCGTTCCAGGGCGCTGCGATAGATCTTTGCCGCTTTGTCTGATTCGCCAAAAGTAGAGTAGAGACCGGCCAAACTCATATGCACATATACCGGTAGATCAACACTCTTTTCGGCCACTGTGACGGCTTGATTGAACGACTTCCGTGCTTCTTGTGTATGTCCAGCCGTTTGGTAGACTTCCGCCACGAATGTGAGGTATTCAGGTGAGGACGCGAGCTTCACGGCTACACTCGGGGGGATTTTTGCGATTGTGTCCAGCGCTGCTTGTGAACCGAGTGCGTGATGTTTCGCCTTCACCAGATCCATCCAACTGCGAGCTGGAGTGGAATCCGCTTTAACCAGGCGCTCCAATACGGGCAAGGCGCTCGCGTAGTCGCCGCTCACCATTAGCGCTCCGGCGTATCCCTGCATAGCATTTTGGTCGTTAGGTCGCTCTGACACGGCCTTCTTGAAGACATTTACTGCGTCTTCGGCACGACTTTCCTTCAGAGCAGCGGAACCCAGTTGCATGGAATTCCAGAAGCGGGCTTCCTTAACAGCATCACGAAGAACACGATTTCCAGGAGCAAGAGCAACAGCCACTTCGAAGCTCTTCAACGCTCCCAAAAAATCCTCTCTCTTCATCCGAACGAAGCCAATACCCGCGTGTGCGCCGGCTTGCTTCGGGTTTTTTTCGACCGCTGCGCTAAAGAGCTTCTCCGCAGCCACCAGGTCTTCGGCCTTGAGTGCTTTATAGGCCTGTCTAAGGTCCTCGCCCGCGATGAGATCCTCAGTGGAAGTGGAATGTGCCTTTTTGAGGGCTTGCAGTTCGGCGTCCGGATAGCGAGTCAAGTATCGGGCAAGCGATTCCGCTGATCGCGCGCTTCCCTCTTCCCAGACGAGAGCTTGCTTCCATGCTTGCTGACCTGAACGCGCGTGAGCGCCGGAGAGCGTCTCCAGAAGCGCGATACCCTTCATCCTGGTCGCGGGCCGATAGGTGTAAAGCCTCCCTAGAGATAGCTTGTACTCGTGAGCCGATGGATTCTTTCGAAGCGCGTTATCGAGCGCAGATGTCGCTTGCTCCCAACCGCCTGGGGTTGCGGCTAATGTCTCGTAATAAGGAAGCGCCCAGTCATTCGTGGGAGTGTTGCCTCCGAATGCGCTTCGATAAATCGCAATCGCCTTTTGAGCTTCTCCCGCCTGGGCAAGCCGGGCCGCCTCCTGAAGTTGAGGATTGCGCTTCTCCGTCCTAACAAGCGCTTCCACTTGTTGAATAGCAGGATTGGCCGGATTGATCTTTCGAAGCTTTTCAACTAGCGCGGCCGCTTCAGCGTCGTTCCCACGCGCCTTTGCTGCTCGTGCGAGTCCGGCGATCGCATCCTGCTGTTCCGGTTCGATCATTAGTAACTGTTGCCAGGCCTGCGCCGCGAGATCGATCCTTCCGCGAGACTCCAACGCGCTGGCCTTACTCAGGAGCAATTCGGAAGCCCGCGAGGATGGACCCGCCGGCTGCTGAGCCAAGAGTAGAGTGGTTGCCGATAGAACAAAAAATGTGTGTCGTAGCATCATTGTCATCACCATCGAATACGGTCGTTTCATGTCGGGTTTCCTGTCACTGGGACTCACGATCGAGCCTCCAAGCGTTCCGCTGCCCGAGCTTCCAGGCGCTTATCGAAGAACAATGTCAGGAGCCACATGCACGCAAAAATCAGAACTGGGGAGAGCCAGTAATAACGCCGACCCCAATACTGCATAGCGGGCCAGTTTGCAAGATTGCCGACGTGATAACCACTCGATTCCAGCGTGAACGAATGAAATTGGTTGCCACTGAACAGGCTCACGGAACCATAGAGACGAGAAGCGTCCGCTACCGATGCCCAATCTTCGGCCAGGGATGCAAGACCCTTGCCCGGCATTGAGGTGAACGCCACGACGGTTCTTCCTGGGAAGAAAGGAGACGCAAAGCCTTGAACAACGCCCTCTACCTGGGAATCATTTGCGAGGATCAGTTCTAAATTCTTGCGATCGGTGAGCCCCCCGGAACCTGGAAGATTCGCCAGTAATTGTCTCCAGTCATAGCTCTGCACCAGATGGAAGCGTTTTCCCGAAGGTTGAACGAGCATGTGCGCCGCCCACTTCTGAAGTAACGGCTGCCGGTCAAGTGCGCCGATCATAAGAATGTCTTTGTCGCTGGCTCCGGGCGTACCGTTGGGCTGGACTACTTCGATGCGCAAAGCAGGATACCCGGTTTGCGCACCCATGAAACTCGCCATCGTCAAGTACAGCGAAAGCTCGTCGGACGTTGGCTCCGCTGGTAGCAGCACCAACGTCTCGGATAAATCGGCCACTCGAGTGTATGGAAATCCCGTATTGGCGAGCATGTCCAGACGAGGCATCGCTGCAAAGTGCGGTAGTCCCTTAACCATCAGTTCGGAACTCCGCAGAATGGCCGCTTCGGGGATGTTCGATGCTTCGTCCTGCAGATGTACTGCTTCGTATGAGAACTCAACTGTGAGAGTATTCCGAGGATAAATCGCTGCTACCGGCAGGTAGATGACCTCTTCGTGGATCTCAGTCCTGCTGTTCGTCGGAATGGGCCGACTTGCAATGAGTTGACCATTCAAGTGAAGTTTGGCGAACGCCTTGCTGCCACGAGCGAGTGCGCTCGAACGATATCTCAGGTAGAACGGTACGGTATCGCGGTTTCCGTAGTACAGATCGGGAGGAAGCCTGAAATAGAGGGGTATCGATCCACTTCCACGAACTTCCAACTGCGAATCCGACATGTCTTCCGCCAGCCGTACTTCGCGGGTAGTATCTAGCCACCGCGGCGCATCATAAGGCTTGCGAACGGCAGGGAGGTCCGACAAGGACAGCAGCGAGAAGTCTCCCTCTTTCGAATACCGTTCCAGCGCGAACGCTCGCGCAGCATCAATAAGTCCACGTCCGTTCTCTGCCACGATGGCGAGAATCTTGCCGTAAGCATCGCTCGGATTGTTGCGGATGGAAACCGACGGAACTGTCGTATCGACACCGATCGCTGTCGCTAGTGGCGAATCTTTCGTTGCGAGCAAGACGACATTGCCCGATGGAAATACACCCTCGGTCACGGGGAACCGGAGCGCTTGATTGTCGGCTTTAACTCCGAACCAGGATGCCACTACACCGGCAGCTTGCTTCGTTGCCGCATCGCTTCGCTGGTCCAGAACGAATGGAATATCCACCAGCTTTTGAGCGCCAGCGGCTAAGAAGGGAGCCGGCAAGAGCTTTAATCGATTCGGCATTGGCAGCAGCGTGCCGGCCGTCCGTATCTCAGTAGACGATTCAAACGACAACCAGAGATCAGCAGCCGCGCTATCTGAGCAGTTGCCGGCACACTGGCCATCGAAATCAAAGTCCAGTGTGTTGTCCGCGACGAAGAGGTCAGGAGAAAGGGCGAGGTCCGCCTGAACAACAGTGGAAGCGCCTCTGCCTGTTTGGACCGGTATCGTACCTGCTGGCGAACCGTTCAAGGACACATGAATTCTGCTTCCCTTCGCAACGCGCGGAGAGACACGGTAGTGCAACGCTAGCCCTGACTCTACGACCATTTTGGTTATTGGTAATCCAAAGTGGAGCGTGAACCGGCCACGTGCGCCTCGCACCATAGATCCTTGCTTGAGGCCGAGCGACGATAGATCACGAACATCACGAAACCAGGGAGCGGTACCTGTGTCGATCGCGGCTCCGATCGGCGCAGATTCGGCGGGAATTGCAGCAAGGCTCGATTGAGCAGTCGCGCTCGGCGCCCCTGCCAGCAGCAAAAGTAAAAACGCCAGAGGTAGCACAGTCTGCTCTCGAACGTTGCGCGCCTCTTTCGTCGTTGGCTTCCGTTTCGGAACAAGTGAATAAAGAGCTACGCCAATTCCACGGATGGACATTGCGGTGATTCGAAGCAGGTTGACAAGCGGTCGGTCTACTTCATAGCTAAACCGCCATTTCAGCCAGGAGTCGGCCCGACCGAAGATTACTCGGGTGAGCATGGCCTGCTGGGACAGGTTGAGGTCGCCGAAACGGAATCTGACTAATGAACCGGAAGTGGACGTGACCTTTACAGGCAACGTATAGTCTTCGCTGCCAAGTGATACTACAATGCGTGTAAAATCCCCGCGCTCAAGCACATTCGAACGAACCAGCCGCGCAACGACTCCACCTAAGGACAGGTCATCGGTTTGACCGGTGACGATCTGTCCATCCGGTAGAGTAATGCGAACCGGAAGCGTAGAGTTAACGCGAACAGTTGTGCGTATTTGTTTGGACTCATTTGCCACGGCCAACGCGCCACCAAGCATCAACGTATTGAAAAAGGCCCAAACCAGATTCACTGCAAGAACGCCCTGCGGATCGCCTTCCGTCCAGACGCGGTACCCGCCCATACCCATTCCAACGAGGTTCAAAAGAAGGAGAACGACAAATGGTTTTGCAATACCCCAGTCGAAATGCGTGCCTTCGACCACCGATTCCTTTGCCGTCACGTTGAACTTGCCCCATTTCGGATTGATCAATGCGAGCAGAGTGGGCAGGAAGATATAGGGCGCAAGGACCATTTCGTACACTTCGTTCCAAAACGAGTGACGGTAGTTGCCTTGAACACGGGAGTTCATCAAGGTTGATAGGAAGACATGCGGCAAGCCGTAAGCCAAGATGCCAGGCAGATAACCGAAGACGTTTGACCGACCGAGTATTAGGTAGACAAGCGGCGACAGTAAAAAGATAAAGCGCGGTCCGGCGAACAGATAGTGAAGCATGCTGTTCAGGTAACAAAGGCGCTGCGGAAACTTCAGGCCTTGCTTGAAGAGCGGATTGTCGACGCGTAGGATCTGAACCATGCCGCGAGCCCAGCGAATTCGCTGGCCCACGTGATCTGCCAAACGGGAGGTTGCCAGTCCCGCCGCCTGCGGCAGGTTCAAGTAGGCGGTGCTCCACCCTTTCGAGTGCATGCGCAACGCCGTATGGGCGTCCTCGGTTACGGTCTCTACTGCAATTCCGCCGATCTCTTCCAGCGCGGTACGTCGCAGCACAGCACAGGATCCACAGAAGAACGTAGCGTCCCAAAGATCATTGCCATCCTGAATGATGCCGTAGAACAGCGCGCTCTCATTCGGTACCTTGCGGAAGATACCCAGGTTCCGTTCAAAAGGATCGGGCGAATAGAAATGATGCGGTGTTTGGATCATGGCCAGCTTAGGATCAGCAGCCAATGCGCCCATAGTTA
>DASQLD010000609.1:0-16814 GCA_035630195.1 Bryobacteraceae bacterium | reverse complement strand
TTTCGCACACTCCTGACTTCACTTACCTGTTCGATCTCAATGGGCGCTTCACTTATATCAACCGCGCGCTTCTTTCTTTGTGGAAGAAGTCGTTCGAAGAAGCGGTTGGCATGAATTTCTTTGATCTGGAATACCCACACGAACTCGCGGGGCGGCTTCAACGTCAGATCCAACAAGTGATCGAGACGAAGGAATCATTGCGCGATGAGACGCCGTATACCTCCCCGACCGGCAGTACCGGATTTTACGAATACATTTTTGTGCCCGTTTTCGGCGCGGACGGTTCGGTAGAAGCTGTTGCTGGATCCACTAGAGAAATTACTAAACGCAAGGAAGCAGAGGCGGCCTTGCAGGAAAGTGAAGAACGCTTCAGCGCAGCCTTTGCTCATGCGCCCGTAGCAATGGTCTTGACAACTCCGTCGGGAGAGTTTGTTGAGGCCAACAAGGCTTATTTGGACATGCTTGGTTACACAAGGCAAGAGGTGGCTGCTCGCAGTTCGGACCACTTTACCCATCCCGACGATATTGATGCTACCCATGCGTTTGGCGAGGCATTTCGGCAAGGTCGCACTCCGCCGGCTCTGGAAAAGCGTTACATCCACAAAGACGGACGGGTCGTCTGGGTTCACGCTTCCGGAACGATGCGCCGTGATGAACAAGGCCGGCCGACACAGTTCATCGCAATTCTCGAGAACATCACCGAACGAAAGCTTTTTGAAGAAGCTTTAAAAACGAGCGAAGAGCGTCTTCAGCAAGTCTTCACACAGGCGCCTGTCGCCATATGTGTTCTTCGGGGACGAGAACTCGTCTTTGAATTGGTGAATCCTCTCTTTCAAGCACTCTTCCCCGGACGTGTTGTTCGGGGAAAGGCCTTATCGGACGCTATTCCCGAGCTAAATGCGGAGTTGCTCGGCATCCTTCACAATGTTCTCGAAACCGGAGTAGCGTTTGCCGCGAACGAATTCAAAATTCCGCTCGACCGTGATGAGGACGGCGTCGTTGAAGACTACTGGTTTAATTTCGTCTACCACCCGCTACGGCAACTAGACCAAACGGTATCGGCGGTAGTGGCTGTTGCGGTTGATGTCTCCGCCCAGGTTCGTGCGAGACAGGCGCTGGAACGTGCAAATCGCGAGCTTGAGGAATTCGCTTACGTTGCAAGCCATGACCTTCAAGAGCCGCTTCGCATGGTCAATATTTACACGCAGCTCCTAGTCCGTGACCTGGATGCGCATCTGAACGATGTCTCTCGTGGGTTCGCAGTTCAGGTTACTGCCGGCGTGAGACGGATGGAGCGCCTTCTCAAGGACCTCCTCAATTTTTCCCACGTACTTCTAGGCGAGTCGGATCAGACATCCGTCCTCAGCGCGGACTTGAATGTTTCTTTGGCTAGGGCTATTCAAACCTTGCAAAGCCGGATAGAAGAAGAACACGCGATGGTTAATTCGGATCCTTTGCCAATTGTTCGAGGGGATGAAGGTCAGCTCACGCAGGTGTTTCAAAATCTTCTCTCAAATGCGCTTAAGTACCACAGGCCAAATGAGCCCGCAGAAGTGCACATTTCCTCTCACGCGGATGGAGATGAGTGGGTTGTGAGCGTAAAAGACAACGGCATTGGTTTCGAACAGGATCAGGCGGGCCGCGTGTTTGGCTTATTCAAGCGCCTTCATAAGGACGAGTATCCCGGTACCGGCCTTGGATTGGCTATCTGCAAACGGCTCATCGAACGTTACGCTGGCAGGGTTTGGGCTGAGTCGATTCCCGGTCAGGGCGCCACATTCTCGTTCGCGTTGCCAAAAGTTGGGGAGCGATGAAGACCCTTCGAGTGCTTCTTGTCGAAGACAATCAGGGAGATGTGTTCCTCGTAGAGGAGGCACTCCGCGCCCATAACCTTCAGTTTAAACTGGACGTGGTAGCGGACGGTGTTGACGTGAACCGCTATATAGAACGTATTGGCGCCATTCCCGATGCTCCGTGCCCCGATGTGTTCCTCTTGGACCTGAATCTGCCGAAGGGCGACGGCCACGAGATTCTGAACAACTTTCGAGGGAACCCCAAGTGTTCAGCGACTCCAGTCATCATTATTACTTCTTCCGATGCCCCGAAAGACCGGCAAAGGGCCGAACGTCTGGGAGCGTCCGCATACTTCCGGAAGCCGTCGGATCTTGCCGAGTTCATGCAATTGGGAGCGATCATTCGCAGCGTGGTCGATCATCGCGCACAGTGAGCCGAAGGACTTAGAGGTACAACTGCTTTGGCAAGTCGGCGACAAGTATTCCCCTACGAATCAAGCCCGGTTGCAATCGACCCAAACCGTTTGCGATAGCGGGAACACGTGTCGTCCGACCGGGTATACACCGGGAAACATGGCTAGCTGAAACCGACTTGATCCATTCGACGGACGCGATGACTGGCTCTTACTGCTTCGAGTGGCTCTCGATTGAAGCTAGGCAAGAAGTGGAAAGGGTAACTCTCCAGCGCGTTCGCAGCCTGCTTGGGGACCCGCCGATTTGGGCGCGTGTACGGACGCATCAGGGGATAGACCGTGGCAGGAGGCGCGTCTGGCGGAGAGCTGACGCACCGTTGGCGATAGTGGGAACTTTTCCTACACGCGAATGAACCCGGCACGATGGACATTCGCGCAAGGGCGAAATGGAACCGTCTCGGCTATGGGAACAACGCCATTCAGAAGGTCTGCTCATCAAGTGAGACGACCACACTATCAGACTTGATGGTCCTGGTGCGTGCAGCCAGGGAACCGACTGATAGCCTTGTCACCTTTGTAACCGAGGCTCTGTTTCCCGGCGGACGACAGATAATAGGCTTCGATAGCGAGTCGCTTCACCGCGGCAAAAAACGTCTCCATCTCGGTAATAGGATTCGCCTCGTTTGCAGCCATCAACCGCATGATGTCCGTCTGTTGTTCTAGTGTGATCTCAACGAAGAGACGACCATGGGCCGCCGCCGCGGCCGCATCAAGCTGCTTCACCCCGTTCTGCCACGCAGACAGGGTGGTCTTGTCTCCGTACAGCAGCACGATATCGATGTATCGCGCAACTCCGGCATCGTGGGCGCCGGGCGACTTCTCATCTGCCGGAAGGATCAGATCAGTCAGCTTGTCTACGACACGGTACTCCGGTGGGGTTAGCGCTCGCGGTTGATATGTAGCAGAAGCCCTGGCGGTGGAGGTGTGTTTATGTTGCGGTTGACCCAGGCCAACTCCAGGAATGGCGACACTGGCTCCCAGAATCTTGAATAGGTTTCTTCTCTCTATCGCCATGCCTCAGACCTCCCTTTTTCGGAAAGCTTCGACCAAGTGCTCACTCATGCGCCAAGTCAGGGCAATGTTCGTGAGGGTCGGATTCTTTTCCGGATAAGCCGCAAACACGGAGGCGTCACCAATCCAGAGATTCGGATATCGTGCGTGCGGCCCGACGTATTCACGACGGATTTTGTAGGGTCAGTCCCCATTTTGCAGGTTCCCACCCAGTGGTTCAGATCGATCACCAGAGTCTGCGGACTGATCTCTTTAGGGGACGACCAGACTCGGCCGCCCGCCGCTTTGATGACTTCCTCGGAAGTTGCCACCATATCGCGAGCCATTGCAACGTCACTGTCTTCATAATGAAGATGGACGCGCGGCAGCGCAAGTCCAAAGCGGTCACGTTTCTCAGGATCGAGATCTATATATTTCTTGCTTGAGACCAATAGCGATCCCTGCATATTCATCAGCGCGTGACAAGCGTTCATCTCAAGAATCTGTTTCTTTAGGTCCGTGCCAAAGCCCGGAACGTTGCGTATCGAAAGTCGCGTCGGATGCACTCCAGCCCCACATTGAATCTGATAAGTGCCTTGGAAGTTAGGATTCGGCTGATCCCAATACAGGCCGGTTAGGAGACTATGAAAGAAATCTGTGCCGTCATCGTTGGAGCTATCTCGATCTACGATCTGCGGAAACAGTCCCACTACAGTTACCCCGAAGTGGCTGGTGAGATTACGTCCGACTTGATCGCTGGAATTCGCAAGATTATTCAGCAGCAGGTGTCGAGCTGTCTCGACTGCGCTGCAGGACAGCACGAGCGCTTTACATTGCAACTCGCGGATATTATTATCCGAGTCGTGATACTGAATACCTCGAACCCGGTTAGCCTTCGCGTCCCTGAGAATGCGAGTCATTGTCGAATGAAGGAATAACGTTAGATTGCCAGTCTTCATCCCGAGCGGAATCGGTGTATTTGCAGAAGTGTACTTAGAATCTACTTCGCAACCTTGCATACAGTGTCCGCAGTAATGGCAAATGGCTCGGCGTTGAGAATTCGCTTCAGTGGGCATCGCTTTGCGCTGAGCCACAAACTCCATCCTGCGGCCACGACTTTTCAGCGCTTCCACTCCGCGCTTCAGCATCATTTCCCCGCAACGCAGCGGTACACCTCTGTGGAACTCTCCATCCGGCAGATTAGAGAGGTGATCCTTGTACCCATGTACTAGCATCAGTCGCTCGGCCCGGCTGTACCACGGCGCTACGTCTTCATAGGAGATGGGCCATTGTTTGTAGTCGAGGGGTCCGAAGCGGAGACTGTGTCCGGCCCAGCAAATGGAGCGTCCACCGAGCGCTCGCAACTGACCGTGTCCTGGACGATCGCCAACCGGGACAAAATGATTGCGTTCAAATCGATCGGACCAGACACCTGGGATGGGGTTACGCAAACCTTTCTTCAGACGATCTTCGAGCGTAGAGTGCGCATCGACATGAGCGTTATAGTCAAGGCCAGCCCGTAACCGTCCACCACCTTCCACTAAGGCGACTTTCAGTCCTGCCTTGGCAAGTACGTAGGCAGCGATCCCACCGCCGGGACCGCTCCCGACAACGCATACGTCGAAGACCTTGTGTTGCATTACGGCTGCGCTTATTGTCCTACAATGCAAATCCTGATGACAAACAGCTTTGCGGTCGTGTGATGTGAAACTGCCCAGGTAAAGAGCTTTAGGATGTGGTTGCGCCATCCCAGATTGGAATCGGTTGAAGACTCAGTAGATGATGTGATCGACACAGGACACGTCCACCATAGCCGACCGGGTGTGACGCCGGACCTCCACTAATGCTGGCCCGATGAGATTGATGGTGTACATCAAGCCCACAGCCGTCCTCGCAGTGACCTCTCGCGGGATTTCAAGCGTTTGCATCGTATGCAAGGAACTGTATAGGCGCCAACTCGGGAAACCATTGCGAACCTGTGGCCGGGTGTGTTTCCGAAAAGACGTCACGGCAGATGTGTTGCTGTCCTTAAGCAATCTGAAACGGAATTATTCCTCCGGCAATCAGATGGCTGGACCTATGTTGCCTTTGTTTTTATTCGCGACCGGAATCGAGAACAGCAATCCGACAATTAACGGCGGATCCAAGAGAGTGGACGAGATGGAAAAGTGCGGCCACTACGAATATTGGCGCACCGACTTCGATCTTGTTCAGGAGCTGGGTCTTTCCTATTTGCGGTATGGGCCGCCAATTCATCGGACTTGGCTCGGAGAAGGCCGCTATGACTGGGAATTCGCCGACCTTACTCTTCACAATCTGCGCAAGCGGGACATTGTGGTTATTGCAGACCTTTGCCACTTCGGTGTTCCGGACTGGATCGGCAACTTCCAGAATCCAGACTTTCCGAAGTTGTTCGGGGAGTATGCGCGCGCCTTCGCTGCTCGTTACCCTTGGGTGCAGCTATATACGCCTGTGAACGAGATGTTTGTATGCGCGCTGTTTTCGGCCCGTTACGGATGGTGGAACGAGCAGCTAACAACAGATACGGCATTCGTGACTTGCCTGAAACATCTGGTTAAAGCGAACGTGCTGGCAATGCACGCCATTCTGGAAGCGCGTCCGGATTCCATCTTCATTCAAAGCGAGTCATCGGAGTATTTTCACGCCGAGAATCCGAAAGCAATCAAACCGGCAGAAATCATGAACTCGCAACGATACCTGTCATTGGACTTGAACTACGGACGGCGTGTCGATTCCGAAATGTACGAGTACTTGATGGACAACGGCATGACGCGCGACGAGTACCATTTCTTTCTTCACCACAATCTCAAGCATCACTGCATTATGGGGAACGATTACTACATCACGAACGAACATCGCGTAACGCCCGATGGAAACAGGCGAGCCTCCGGCGAAGTGTTCGGCTACGACGGTATCACCTGGCAATACTATGATCGCTATCGGCTACCGGTGATGCATACCGAGACGAATATGGCCGAAGGACCCGCCGGCGATGAAGCTGTGCAGTGGTTGTGGAAGCAATGGGCAAACGTGTTGCGTGTTCGCAATGACGGTATTCCGATAGTCGGTTTCACTTGGTACTCGTTGACGGACCAGGTCGATTGGGACAATGCGCTACGTGAAGAAAGAGGCATCGTGAATGCCGTCGGTTTGTACGATTTGAATCGTAAAATACGACCGGCCGGCTTGGCCTATAAGCAACTTATTCGAGAGTGGGCGGACGTGCTGCCGACGCAAAGCATCTGTCTACGTGTTCCGGTCGTTCCGCCGAGCGAACACGACCAGGAATGGTCGAAAAAGACGCGCGCGGAAGCGCGGCTGCGACGTAAGAAAGCTCGAACGCCGCCCAATGCTTAATAGCCCATGCGAACGGTTCCCTCGCGCGAGCCATTTACGGAACCCTTGGAAAACCATTCTAATGACGCGCGGAAGAGGAGCAGGTGATTCCTTTCCCATAGAGCGTTGTGACTCGCGCACGCGAGATCTAGCAGGATTTTGTCTTTTGCTCCATAGTCGGCCATTAATTCGACGATTGTTTTCGGTGTCGCCTGCACATCGTGCACGGGAGCGACGAACAAAGCAGGTATCTGCATCTTTGCCACGACGGAAGAATCCCAGCCGCTAAACCCCACATTGGGAGCTCGCCGGACACCTGAACCCCAAGAGGCTCCTACCGGATCGGCCGCCATCATCTCCGACCAGACGGCCTCTCTCGCTAGCGGATCGTATTGGTCTGGGCATCCAAGCTGCCGGTCCCAGTTTGCATCGAAATCGGCGCGGGACTGTGTGTTCATTGCGGCGCGTGTTGCAGGTTGCTGGCGCGGTGTGGAGGACGACCGGCGATAGGCAGGGGAGAAGAGAAGCAAACGTGACACCTTGTCTGGATCCTGCGCAGCGTAACCTCCGGCGCGCGGTCCACCAAGCGACCAACCCACCAGACCTACTCGCTCGACGCCGCGCAGTTTACGAAGATGATCCACAACCGCGCCGATGTCATTCCAGTCCGACTCCGGCGTTGTCACACTTTGCGCCTTGTCAGGCGAGCACGGAGCGGAGAGGAATTGCGTTTGTTGCTCTTTGGTCAAATTACATGGATCGTTCATCGGATCGGGACGCGTGGAACGCCCGTATCCGGTCATGTCCATGGCGAAAACATCAAAGCCCGCATTGGCGAGGTGGGCCATCCAACTGTAATCCTGGTAGCGAACATCGAAAGCCACTTCACCGGGAGTACCGGCGCCGTGAACGAATAAGATCACGCGATCCGGCGCGACCGAGCCCCTCAATCCGATGCCCGCTCTGACTACTTCGCGCACGTAGATCTGCGCGAGCTTGCCTGTCATGGAAGGGGCGATGGATTTCACGGGCACGTAGTGGTCGATGCGCAATAAACGCGCCGAATCGTCGGCATTCAGGCGCAGGTGCGCCAGCAGAAAAAAGTGAAGCAGCGCCAAAGTAAGAGGGCGTAACATGCGTCGATTCATTGGCCCTGATTATATACAGGAGAACGCAGTTCAGTCGACTTAGAGCAAAGAAAGAGCTCTTTTCAGAAGGGCGATCTGGCCGCCATGATACAGGCTGTGCTGAACTATTCCGTGAAACAATAGTAGAAATCGTAGTCACGTCCCGGGGCGGTATCGTTGAGGCGAACATCGGAGAAGGTCTCGATCGCTTGCGCGAGTTGCTCAGCAGCGACGTACATCTGTTCCATCGCGACCGCCCATGCAGACTCGTCACCCCCCGCAGACGGCCAGTCCTGTCCTGTCTCATAGAGCTTAGGCATGGGAATTCCCTGCGTAGCTTCGAGAGCGATCCGGAGATAGAGGTGGACGTGTAAAACGATTTCCCAAATGCTATGCGCCGATGGGACGGGATGGGATCGGGCATGTTCCGCTGTGACGCCAGTGAGGAGTTCACGCAAAGGTGGCCCGTGCCATGCGTCGCCTGCAAGAGCTCGACGTAACTGGTCCGCGATGCGAAGGCATTCGCCGTGCATAACTGGCTATCGCTTGGAGATGGTTACCAGCTCGGGCGCACGAACCTCGGGTGGCCGGACATCGGGTGGCGGTAGAGTTTTCGGCTTGTCGCCGCCGATCACACGGCCGATTCTTGCCGAGGCGCGGAAGATGCCGCCTACTGAGATGAAGCCACCGAGCCTATGGTCCGCCACCGCGGCCAGACCCATGGAAGCAATACAGCCACACTGCGAGCAATCGGGCTCTCCACCGAACTGGCAAGGCGTGATGCGCGTCTTCAAATCGGCGGAGATGGTTTCCGTCGTTTGCGCGAAGATGCATTCATCCGGCGAGGAAGGCGGTTTCAGGAATTGCTTCAACATCCCGTGCGCCATGTCGAGTTTGGGATAGCGAAGACGCAAATCCATTAACTCGCCGACGATCTGCTCGCGCTGCGCCGGGGTGAGAATCTCAATGTTATCGGCGCCGATCTGAGGCGTGAAGATACTGAACCAGACCTTCTCAATCTCCGGGCGAGGGGTCCAGAACTTGAGAAACTCTTCAATGTAGCCGGGACGTTGACCATCTGTGAGGTGATGGTGCAATGAACAGTTATTCGGGCGCCCGCAATACTCTTAACAATGCGATCGTAGGTCGCGGGTTTGCGGCGAATATCATGTTCGGGTTGCAAGCCATCAATGGAGACGACCACGTTGACATGGGCCATCTTCTCCCAGCCGCTCGGAATGACACGGAAGGCGCTCGTCACGACCTGCACATGAATCCCACGGGCCACGAGTTTCGGAACCAGCACTTCAAGCTCACGATACCTGACTAGGGGATCACCGCCGACGATGGAAAGATGAAGGGGTTTGGCGCGATCTACGACGTCGAGGACGCCGTTGATTAGCGCATCGCCTTTGAAGTCCGCGAGATCCCGCAATGTCTCTGTGCCACCCAGATGATTGTCTTCGTACGCATAACAACCGGGACAGCGGAGTGGACATTCACGGGTAATTTCGATGGACAGGGAAGGGGCGCGGCCGACAAGAATAGACTTCCAAGCACGGATCACGTCGAAATAGCGCATGTAAGTTTATAGACGAAGACGACCCAGCACCGTCAGAATAGCATGCGTACCTTCATTATCCGTACCAACTTACCCCCAACGGCGCTATCTACCGCGCCACCAGCGATTTTGGCGGTGTCGACGGTACCAAGAAGGGAGCTTGAGTGAAAGTAAACGTCACCGTAACCAGCTATCGAGATGAGTTCGAACGAAGTCGTCATCGACTAAGTGAGGATAGATGCGGCAAACGCGATCGATTTCCTCCATCTGGCCGGTAGATAACTCCTCGTTCGTGTCAAGACACCAGCGGCCTTCGAGCAATCCCTGACGTCTTAGGATTTCATGAATTCCCGGTATGCAGCCGTGGAAATGATGCGCAGGATCGAACAGAGCGGCGTTCGCATCCGTAACTTGCGCGGCCAATGTGAGCAATTCCGCAGTAGGTCCATTTCGAGTGGCGTTGAGATGCTCGACTGCTTTTCCCGTCCAGACAGCCCAATGCCCCAGCAGGCCGCCAGCTATCCGAACACGAGCGGGGCCGAACGCATATTCGGTCATCAGATCAACGAGGATGCTGTCGTCATTCCCCGTGTAGAGGGCGATGTCGCGACCTGACTCCGCCACAGCCCGCACAACATCGATGGTCTGATAGCGATTGAAGGGAGCCATCTTGATCGCGACAACATTGTCAATTTCAACGAACGCACGCCAGAATTCGTAGGGCAGAATTCGTCCACCAACGCTCGGTTGAAGGTAGAAGCCGAAGACAGGAAGGATCTGAGCGACGGATTGAACGTGCGTAATGAGATCGCGCACGGGAGCGTCTTTCAATGCGCCCAAGCTAAGCAGAACGGCATCGTAGCCAATGTCTCGAGCGAGAGCTGTTTCTCTTGTGGCTTGTGTCGTCGGTCCCACAGCGCCCGCGATCTTAAGGATGTCTTTCCCACGGGCTTCCTCTTCCGCGAGTTCGAGCACAGGCTTGAATAAGCCGATGTTTGGATCTCGAATCGCGAATTGCGTTGTGTGCACGCCAACCGCGATGCCTCCCGCCCCCGAAGCGATGTAGTAGCGGGTCAAGGCGCGCTGCCGTCGTTCGTCTAACTTTCGATCTGAGCCGAGCGCAAGAGGATGCGCGGGAATCACGAGGCCTTGGCGTAGCCGTGCTCGGAGGTCCATTAGAAACGTCCGTCCCGTGTTTGAAAGTGAGTCGGTTTACCTAGCATTGCGCCGCCGTGACTAATCCAGGATGCTGTCCACTCAATCATCTCCGCCGGTGAGACTGTCGGGTAGCCAAACAGACCGATGGCTCGCGCACTGTTGTTGAGAAGCGCAGTGGAAGATTCCTCACCTTGAAACTTGGGATCGATGCCGAACCGCTTGCCGAACTCGTGCGCAACCCACCGGACGGAGAGGGTCTCGGGACCTGTGAGATTAAGGATGAGTGGCGGGCTGGTGCAATAGTGCAGCGATTGCAGACAGACCGAGTTCGCATCGCCCTGCCAGATGACGTTCGCCATGCCCATGGTGAGGTCGACCGGCGTATGTTCGAAGACTTTGCGCCCTATATCGACGAGCACTCCATAACGCAACTCGCAGGCGTAGTTCAGGCGCAGGATGACGCCAGGTGTGCCGAAGGTATGAGATCCATATTGAAACATACGCTCGCGACCAAGAGCGGATTGCGCATACTCGCCTACGGGCATGCATGGCGTTTCCTCAGTCGCTCCGCCGCTGCTTACGGGCATTAAGGGATAGACGTTACCCGTAGAGAACGAGACAATACGCGACGATCGATAGCGTTCCGCCACGGAGCCGGGAAGAAATGTGTTCATTGCCCAAGTGACGTGCTCGGAGCCGGTGGTGCCGAATTTCATGGCTGCCATGAAGATGACATGAGGCGCGTCGGGCAGCCGGTAAAGGACGTCATGCTCGAGTAGATCGGCTGCGATCGTTTTTACTCCGGCGGCCTCGAGGCGTTCTCGCGCGCTTGATGAACTGAACCTGGCTACTGCGATGACTTCGCTCGCGCCTGCGCGTTTGGCCCGGATGGCCAATGATGGGCCCATTTTGCCGCCGGCTCCGAGAATGAGGATGGGTCCTTCGAGAGCGCTTATTGCGGCTTCGTCATTAGAGCTCGGGCGGGAGAGGAGTTCTTCGAGTTCGTCTTCGTTGCGCATGTGTGTATTGTGATCAGCCGGCTTCGAATCCTGCTATTGCGTATACCATGTCCTCGGCTCCGCGTGAGGGTTGTCCCCGAACCATCCGTTTGAGATGACGCGCTGGAGCAAAACCGAGTTCTTGGGCGAGAGCCATCGCAGGCTCGTTCGCCGGGAGAATATCCCAAAGCCAGGGTTCGCCTGGCTTCGTCGCGAGGACCGAACGAATGACTCTAGAAGCGCTTTCTTCGTCCCGTGCGGTGCATGGACCGAGATGATTTGCGTTTGCTCCCGGGCGGCACATTGCGAATGCGCCACCGCCGATCATCGACTTGCCCAGTGTGTTCAGGAAGCGGGAGCGGTCGGCGCCGAAGGCGGAAACGTCGAGTTGATAGAGAGGAGACGGTCCCCAGTCGGCTCCCATTGGAGCCGCGACTTCGGGAGTGCCCCGCCAGCGCTCAATTGACTGCTCTTCTATGAAACCGAGGCTTTCGTAGAGAGGACGCCCCTGATCGGTGGCGTCAAGCTTGACCGTGGGTATTCCTCGGACGCGCGAAAGCTCGAGCGCCGCGGTCACGAGGCGACGGGCATATCCGCGACGCTGATAGTCAGAGTGTGTGAGTACCATGCCGACCCAGGCCAGTTCACGATCGTAAGTAAGCAGGGTGGTGGTTGCGACTAGCCGGTCATCGGCTTCAATGCAAAAGCAGCCGGCAGGCTCTAGGGTTATCATCCGCTCCCAGTCGGCTGGAGTTTGATTCCAACCGGCGGAGGCGGAGAGGTCGCAGCAGGCTGGGATGTCTGCAATCGTCAGGTATCGCATCCCGTCAAGCTAGCGGCCGTTTGCGGCTAACGAGCTCAGCGTCTCGAAATCCCAGGTCTTTCCCTGGTGGAGACGCTGCGCTAGAGCGCTTCTTATTTGGGGCAGGTCGATCATGGAAAGGATATTCGGAAAGAAGTTCGCAAAAGGTTCATTGTAATCTTCCGATTCGAGGAGGCCTGCATATGAGGGCAGGCCTCGCGCCGTGTACAGCCGCCAGATAGACGGATTTAGCATCGTCGCGAAAAGAGCGGGCACAGTGAGATGATCCAACGCCGCCAAAAGGATCGGCTCCCCTGTATATTTGCGCATCGCCTCAACGATCGCGAGGATGTCAGTCACTCGCTGATGAAGCATAGGTTGACCAAGCATTAGAGACGCCCAGGCATACGAATCTTCTTCGGCGTGGCGGCGCGTGTAGAAGGGGTTGCCTCGTCCTACTTCGGGCCAGAGGTCGCCGATACCACGTATGTCGAAGGCTGCGACGACGCGGCCAGACGCGGCGAGTTTTGGATAGAGATCGTCTTCTCTCCAATGGGCGTTTCGACCTCGTGGTTCGAGCACGATGATCACGCCCGTCGGCTCGCTTTTAGGTTTGAAGATGTAGCCCGGTAGGTACATCTCCGGTGAGACCTGCACTTCCACCGCTTCGATAGCGCCCGTCTCTCCGCTGGCTGTCCCTAGAACGTTTATGGATGTGTTCTTCGGAATGGGGATGTCGATGGGATTGACGATCCCGGGACGCTTGAGGGTAGCGGCTCGTTCGCGGGCGAGGGAGAGCGGTGTCTTGCTCTTGAAGTCGCGGACGACGTTGGCGGTGAGGCCTGCGTAAAGCTGGTCGTCAGGTTCGGGTTTTACGGATGGTTCCTGTGTAATTCGGCTGCTTGAGTTCTTTAGTGTTCTCTCAAAGAAGCTGTAGATCTGAAGGCGCATATCGTGAGAGAGCGCGTGCGGAAGTGGCGTTTCGAACCACTCGATCGCACCTTCTTTGCCAAGTGTGCGGTAGATGTTCTTGAGTCTTGTGAACTCCGCGCGACCGTCGTTGAGATAGCTGGGCGAGTAAGTTCCGAAGTAATCCCGAGCACTCACGCCGATAAGCATCGGTTTAGGAGCCATGGGATAGACAAGATCCCAGCGATCGAAGCCTAGCGGTCCGGCGTTGACGAAGTCCTGTTCAGCGTCATCCACTGAGCCCGGTGGATTGAAGTTCTCGGTAGCAAAGTTCTCGGTGTTGCCGCAAGATATCGCGGCTGACGCGAGACGGTTGTCGACAGCGGTCAGGAACATCGTGAGAGTGCCGCCGCCGGACTGGCCTGTGGAGCCTAGGCGCGTCTTGTCGACCAATGGATGCGACGCCAGGACGTCTAGGCTACGAACTGCATCCCATGCCTGCATGCGGGTTGCAGTATCGCCGACAAGGAGCATCTGCTTGCCGGGTCTTGTGTGCTCATCGTCAGCTGAGCCGAGTCTTGTGAGTACACCTCCGTTGGGCTGTGGATAGTAGGTTCGCTCGCCTTGGCCCATGGGATCGAACGCGAGGACGAGGTAGCCAAGTTGGGCGAGCGCCTGACAGCACTTCTGGTATGGCTCGGCTGCTTTGCCGTTGAGGCTGTGGCCCATCTGGAACAACACGCCAGGAAAGGGCGGCTTATGGTTTTTCGGGATGTAGAGATTGGCAGGGATGTGGAGCCCGGGCTGACTTTCATATACGAGCTTCTCGACGCGATAGGCAGGTCTGTCGAATGCTCCCGTTGTCTTGATGTTGAGAGGAGTGTTGTCAGGCTTGCTCCCGGTGAGCTTCCAAAACGTGTCGGTGACCCATTGCTGGCGGTCCGCGATTGCAGCAGGGGTGGTGAGTTTTGCCAGGTCGGTATTGCGTTTGGTGTGTGCCTCGCGCGCGAGGCGCGCAATGTAGTCGGGAAGACATCGCGCGTATTGGCGGTAGCGGATCTCGGCGGGTGTGTTGAGGGCGCTGAGAGCGAGTGTGAGTGCGGTGCGTCGAGTCACTTTAGACGACTATACGCCAGCTTTGAGTAAGCGCGTGTTTGCGGGAGGTAACGGGATAACAGTTCGCGGAAATCCCGTCCCGGGGAATGGATGAGACCTCGCTGGCATACGCCGACGCCGTGGCCTTCTCCTCTTCCGTCCACGATTGCTTCGGCGCCTAGGAGACGCGCTTTGTAGTTGTTGCTCGGGAGAGCGCTCCAGCCGAGTTGCCGGGTTATGGCCAGGCGCAGCGTTTCTGAGACGTTCGTGAGAATCGGCTGGGCGATATCGGCAGGTAGTTTGCGACTCCACACGGGGCCATCACGGCGACAAGGTTCGCATGCGACGGAGAAGTACGGGTAAGGATCGGAGCTGAGGCCGACTTGTTCGGCGGTCTTCGTTTCTCCGCCACAACTGGCGTGGTACATCGCAGCGAAGGGCTGATCTTTGTATGTGACTACTATTCCGTTGGTTTCGTTCGTCGCGGGGAAAGCGGGGTGTGTCGAAGGTATAGTTTCGCGTCGCCACTGGCAGTGGGTTGTATCGCAGAAGTCGTAGGGTCCGTGGCGGCGACCGCCGGCTGTATAGTAGCTGCGCGCAAGCACCGCCATGGCCTTGAGTGCTTCGTGAGGCGCATCGCGCGTCATTTCAGCGGCAACGGCTGCGGCGACTGCGGATTCGAGATCTACGAGGATGACGGGTTCCAGTCGGGCGCCGACTGCAGTAACTTCTAAACGACCAGTAAACTTGCGGTCGATCTTGCCTTCGATACCGAGGCTGAACTCGACGGGAGTTCCGCCGCGTCCGGAGATCTTTACGGATTTCGATGCGGTGAGCTGTTGTTGGGCGAACAGATCGATTTCGGCGCCTACTGCCCTTAGGCCAGCAACTTGTCCGGCATTCAGGAAGAATGCTCGTTGTCCCGCTTGTACCCATAGAACTTGCGTGGAACGGACGGTGACTCGCTCGGGCCGAAAGAGGCTGAGTACGCCGATACGAAGATCGGCTGCCAGCAGTGGGACAGCGAGGAACGCGATCGCAAATTTATTTACCATCACGAAGAACGATCAGCATAGCGCCGGCAGTCTTTGCTGCGGTAGCGCCGCTGACGCCATGAACTTGGACTAACAGTACGTACTTCGGAGTTTCGGGTGGATAGAGCACCGCAATGTATCCATCGGTCGGGGCTTTGTGCTTGTGGCGGCAGGGGGCGGTGCCGGTTTTAGCGAGAGCGTCGATGCCGAGTAGTTTCGCTGTGCCTCTCCTCGCTGCGGCTCGCATAGCCGCGCGAGTCGTTGTGGCTTCGGGATCGCGGGCTAGCGTCGCATAGGCTCGCGCGATTATTATTGGCGAAATGGGCCACTGGGTGCCGAGGCCGATGAGGATTTCGGGAGTAGGGGACGGCGGTGGGTCGAGATATCTGACCTTTCCTGTCACCTTCTGCAGGAAGTAGGAATTGCAGGATTGCGCGATTGCTTCGATGTAGTCGATACGGCCGTGTCCTTGCGGGAGCCAGCATTGTTGAGGACTACAAGAGGTTTTGTCGTCTCTTTGTGTAAGGAGGAATGGTTTCGTAAGCGAGCCTAAAGGGATGGGACGGTCGGAATCCCACCAGCGGGCGCCGATGATTTCACGACTGTCGATGTCGATGAGCAGGAACTGGGCGGATGGGAAGTTGCGCTGCAGAATGCGAACGACGGACTGGTCAAAGAGCGTCGGCGCGAATAGCAGAAATGGCGCGAGCCATGTCATTGCTTGAGTCGGTATAGCATCTGTTGCGTCACTCGCCTGCCGTCGTCATGCGAGACGATGGACGCTGACTCGACGCGCCGGAGAACGTCGCCGAGGCTCGCAACATTCTGCGAGAAAAATCGGGGGCCTTCGCCGTTGTCGGGACTGGCGGCATCAATCTGCGTCATCATGCGCGTGAATGGGGCAAGTTCACGTCCGTGAAGGTATCGCGCCGTGTACGCAGCGCCAGCGCCTGAGGGGGGTGAACCCAGTTGTGCGACGATACGCTGCAGCATCGTCGGGCTATCGGACACAACGAGGATGCGGCCTTGCCGATGGACGTGGACTTCGGGGAGAGTTAGTGTGGGCCAGTCGGATGAGGCTAGGAGAGCTACAGCGGAATCGTTCCGTACGAAGACGCCATCTCCTGATGGTCGGCTGCTTTGCACTTGCAGCATTGCCTGCACTACTGCGGCATCGATGATCGGGCGAAGCCCGGCGATCGCGTCGGTCTCGTCTGATTCCAGCGCAGCTTGATCGATACGCGTTTCCAGGTCCGATGCATTTCCGGCGAGCGCATCCGGATCCGCTGCCTGAGGGGCAGATCGAGAAGGAGTTGTGTCGGAGTGATTCCGGAGAACGTCAAGGATTTGTGTCGTGTTGGGCGCTGACCACGCTTTCACGAGTCCGGCGTCGACGGGGGCCCAGGCGAGGACTTGGGCGACCGGCTGTTCTGACGGAGGCGTTGTCTGCGTTTCGCGTATGAAAGCGCGCTCTTCGCGAATCTGGTTTGGCTCACGGAAGAGATCGATAACACCGG
>DASQLD010000608.1:0-4745 GCA_035630195.1 Bryobacteraceae bacterium | reverse complement strand
TTTCCCTGCCCTCTACACGGACCCCTTCCCCAAGCTGCAGTTGCATGTCCTCGGCGCTTTGATGTGGTACCGGACTGGCGTGCTTGCTGTACTGGCGATTCGGAAGATGGACGGCATCAACTTTGGGTTTGTCCCCGGGAGAACGGATTGGGCCGTAGGGTTACGAAACTTTGTCTACTTTCTCCCGGTCGGTTTCGTCGTCGGCTACTGGCTGGAGTTCTTCGGTATCCGCTCGCCTCTCGACAGAATGTGGCCGTTGGTCTTTGCCGTGACGTTTCTCGTGTTCTTGTGGGTTGTCGGTCTGGCCGAAGAGTTCTTCTTTCGTGGATTGCTGCAGCAGATGCTTACGCGAATCTCGGGCAATGAATGGTTCGGCCTTCTCACCGCTTCGTTAATCTTTGGACTCGCCCACTTGTGGTTCGGTGAGAAGTTTCCGAATTGGAGGTTTGTCGTGTTGGCGACTTGCGCCGGATTGTTCTACGGGCGCGCGTATATGCAGGCTCGTAGTATTCGGGCCGCGATGGTTACGCACGCGCTTGTCGTCGCTGTCTGGAAGGTTTTTCTGGTCAATTTGTGAGGACACGCGCCGGGTTATCGACCATAATCGTTCGGATCTGCGCGTCGGATACACCGCTTCGCTTCAGAGCCGGTATGAATGAATCGAAGATGTATGTGTAGCCGTTGAAGCGGCCTCCATCCGGCTCGCCTGGTCTGTACCAGCCGGAGTCCTGAGAGATCAGAATACGATTTAAATGGCCAGCGTCGATTAACGCTCGAACCGCGCCGACGTGTTCTTCCAATGACCTTTCGTTGACCCCATCGAGCTCAATCCATGCGCCGGCGCGTGCCGCTTCGATGTGAACGCGATTATCCTTCTCGTTCTGCGCGTGCACCCAAACGTATGCTTTACCGATGAGCCCGAGGACCTGCTTTGCCGCGATGCCGTTTCCGGTGTGGACATGGAGTTTCAACCCCGTCGCACGATGCGCAATCATGCCTGCTTCAATCAGCTTTGTATCGATCTCCGACAACGGACCCGCATCAACACCGAGCTTCACAAAAGCCGGACGAATGCCAGTACCGTCGATGCCGTTCCGAGATTCCGTGATCCATCGGTCGGCAATCTGCTGCGCCGATTCTCTCCAGGCATATTCGGGCACATACTTGTCATTGGCAGCGGCGTAGTAGCCGGTGTTCGTCAGCATATGTAGTCCGGATGCGCTGGAGAGCCGGCGTAGAAGCCGAACATCCCGGCCGATGTAATCGGGCGTGCATTCGACCAACGTCCGGCAGCCACGGTCGTATAGATCTTCAAGCTTCGCCAGCGCGACACGGAACACTTCGTCGCGATCGTAGGTAGCGCCGGTAAAGTTCACGAGGACGTGCTCGTGCATCAGCGTCACCCCGAGCTTTTCTACCGGAACGGGACCTCGGACAGTCTGCACGATATTCGCCGTCGGCGCCAGCAACGAGATAAAGAATTGTCTACGATTGAACATGAAACCGGACTCTGCTTCCGTACGTCCGCTCCAACGACATGATACGCCGCTATCTGCTCATCTCGATCCTGGCAGTTTCGGCTGCTTTCGCCGATAAACCTCGTGTCCGACTAGGCGGTGTAGTCGTGGGAGCTAATTATTCCAGCCGTCCAGCCTGGTATGGTCCGGGACCATGGGGATATGGTCCTGGAATTTATCGGCCATGGTGGGGTTTGTACGACCCGTTCTGGACGAGTTCCTACATCCATCCGGCGCTGTACGGAGGCTTTTACACCGGACCGAATATGGGTGAGATCAAACTCGATGCGCCGAAGGACGCCTCGGTTTATCTCGATGGAGCATTCGCCGGTGTTGCAAATAAGCTGAAAACGATATCGCTGGAACCCGGCATCTACGAGCTGAATGTTAAGGGTACTTCCGGCGAAGGATATCGCAAGAAAGTGTATGTTCTCAGTGGGAAGACACTGAACATTCGCGCTGAGGTCAAACCATGAGGTCCGTTGGCATTGCGTTGCTCGCATACAGCATTGCATCGGGCGATGGTTTGCCCGCACGATCGCAGGTGGCCGACTATGCGGCAAAAGCTGAGACCCAGAAGTTCGTTCTGGCTGCCGATGTGATTCCGCCTGAGCAAGTGAAGAACGAGTTCTCCACTACGCTGGTTCCGCAGTACCAAGTGTTGGAAGTCGCGTTGTATCCAAGTAAAGGATCAACTGTAGACATCGAGTTGCTTGACTTCGGCTTGAAGGTCGATGGGCGCTTAATCCGTCCCGCATCTTCCAGAACAATAGCGGCGATGATTCAGAAGAAGGCCAGTCAAGGCAGTCGAGACATTGTTCTGTATCCCGGAGTAGGGGTGTCAACAGGCACCTGGGGCACCGGTACAAACGTGGGTGTTGGTGTGGGTGTTGGCCCAAACCGGCCGGGTCCGGCCTCTACAGATCGCGATCGGCGGGTCATGGAGACCGAGCTTGACGATCGCGGCTTGGAAGACCGCACCGCGGACAAACCCGTCGCGGGCTATTTGTACTTCCCCGTCGGCGAGACGAAGTCGAGCACGATGGAGCTCGTGTATCAGCATCCGGACGGAGATGCCAATCTCACACTGGAAGTCCCGAAGAAGAAGTAGAAGAAGAAGTAGTTTAGAGCACAAGCACGTTCGGCGTTCGGGACGTCGAGTAAATTTCAATCCACTGGCCATTCCGCTGCCAGCGCCCGACCGGCATTAAGCCTAACTCTTTCTCGATTTGCTCGCTTGTGACCTGGGGCTTGTAGAAATAGTAATCGGTAAGGATCTTTCGGATCCAATCAAACCTCACGACACCCCATTTCGGCTCCCAAGTACGGGAGTAAACGACAAGCACTTCGACATTCCCCTTCAGGGCAAGAACCGTTTCGGGATTGAAGTTCTCAATACCCCGTACGGGGATGGGATTTGCTACGTAACCGAATTCCGGACGGCGTAGGGCGTCGGGAAAAGGCCAAGCGCTCGTTATCGTACTCGCGGGATAGTGGGCCTCCACGTAGGATGCTGCTTCCTTCTGGAGCCGGACGAAATCGACGAACGCGGCGTTGTTCTCGTAGGGGAACGGGAATATCGGATTAATGTAGATCGCCGCGATCAGTCCTACGATCATGATGCCCGTCATAATACGACGCGGACGTTGTTGAAAAGTACTGAAGGCTGCAGCGACTGCAATGTAAAACAGCGGCAGGACGGGCATAAGATATCGCTCCAGTGCCGCTCCGCCAAGTACTGTTACGACGAGCGTTTGAAGCGCAGCCACAGCGGCAACGATCGCCCACTCGCGGGTTCGAAAGATCCTTGTGCGGCGCCATGCGAGGAGGATCGCAAACGTGCCGACGATATGCCAGTTCGCAAGAAATATGTAGTACACACGGCGGAGCAGCGTCAGTCCGAGGCGGACAGGATGCAACTGAAAGCCTACGTTGTAGTGCGCGAACTCGGGATTGCCGAGAACGTGACCGGTTCCTTTGTAGAGATACGCAAGCCAGAGGGCCAATGCGATGGCCGGTACCAGAAAGTACAGCGCTTGCTTCCATCGCTTTTCAAAGAGCAGCCAGGCGCCGAACACCGCAGGGACGGCGATGCTCGATTCCTTGGTCAACACAAGCACTGTGCAGGACAAGACCGCAAGACCGTATCGCTGTTTGAGGAAGAGCAGGACTGCGACAATCGTGAACACCATGGCCGGCATATCGAGCTGTGCCATCATCGACTGCGCATAGAACAAGGGCGAGGCCAGAAGCAGGAAGGGAGCCGCGAAGGCAGGCATTCCTTTTAGGGGCTTCGACAGGTGCACAGCAAGCGCGAATACAGCGAGAGCTCCTGCGGCAGCGAGGGCCAACATCGCAATTCGTGTAGTCACGACCGAATAGCCGAAGATCGCCCAGATTGACGCAAGATACGCCATTGCTCCCGGCGGGTGGACGTTGGGAACTGTCGTTCGCGGGATCCATGCGTTGTCCCGGAGGAGGTCGAGTGAAGCAGGCACGAACTGGCCCATCTCGTCCCAGAAGTAGGGAAGGTTCAGGACAGTCGAATGAGTTAACAGTAGGCCTGAAAGGAAAAAGAAGAAGAAGAAAACGTAGGGCCCGGCGCCGCGCCGCTGCACGTTATTGAATGATTCGGTCTCCCTGGGCCTGCGTCGCGCCGGCGCTGGGCTCCAGCCGAATCTCTCCAAAAGCGGACTCATACTGCGTGATGTTCTGCTGCAGCACATTCAACAACGCTTTCGCCTGCTGCGGACTCAAGTAAATCCCTTGGAAGTTCTGGATGTTGACTGCGTCGGGTGTCTGCTGGGTTGCGATACCGAACATCAGCATGAAGTCCCAGAGGCTGGCTCGTATCTGTACGCTGTTCGCGTAGTTCTCGCGATAATCGGATAGGTTGGCTATTTGGACTTTAGGTGGTTCGTTCATAAGAGGGCTTTTGCGGGAACCACCGCTCGGTAAGAGTGGCGGGGACGACGGGGCTCGAACCCGCGACCTCCGACGTGACAGGCCGGCGTTCTAACCAACTGAACTACGTCCCCGCAGCCGTACGTCCGTAGGATAGCACAGGCCTCACAGATTCGCGCGCATTAGTCTTGTCTAACGCATGATGAGCCTGAAGGGGAGCTTATTTCTAACACAGGATGAGCCTGAAGGAAGCGAGCGCATGCTAGGGATTGATTATTGGCATGCGAGATGGCGAGAAGCTGAGCCTGGAACAGATCCGGGCAT
>DASQLD010000607.1:0-8262 GCA_035630195.1 Bryobacteraceae bacterium | reverse complement strand
GGCGTCCATCGCGGCGAGCGCTATGGTCGCGTGCCAGTGATCCGGTGTAGCGACGATGACCGCGTCGACGTCTTCCTTGGCCAGCAGCTCGCGGTAGTCCAGGTAACCCGTAACTCCGTATTTGGCGGCCTCGGCCATCTTGCGCTTTTCATAGACATCGCAAACGGCGGCGATCCGGCAGGAGGAGTCTTTTTCCCCGACCTTATGAAATTGATTGGCGACATATGCGCCACGACCGCCGACGCCGATAACGCCGACATTGATTTTGTCGTTGGCGCCGATGACACGTCCGGGAGCCATCTTGCCGGCAGGCCGCGCGAACGCCGAGCCTGCGAAACCAGTCAGGCTACCAGCGATCGAGGCTGTTCTGAGGAAGTCTCTACGATTGACAGAGTTTTCGTCGGGCATTTGTGTACCAGTTTAACCTGTTATGTGCCGAGCAAGGTTTCCGCATGCTCACGGACCACCGCGAACTCGGGTCCGCCGCTCACAACATAGCCATCCGGATCGTACTGTTGGCCCGGCCCTTTCGGAAGTCCGAGCATCCATAGCAAGCTGCCGAGAACCTTCGCGTCTTCAACCTCGCGTAGCCATGCTTCGTAGATCTGAGCACGGTCAGGGCGAGCGAGCGTGCCATACTCTTCGAGCAGCACAGGCTTGTTCGCCCGTGCGGCGGCTTCATTGTGTTCCCGTATCCACATGCGACCGAAACCTAAAACGTCTGCATTTTTGGCCCAGTCTCCGTACAGATGATATGTGCCGAAATCAATTGGGCCGACACCGAGAATCGCTTCGAAATTGACGCCGTGCGAGCCGTTGAACAGCTCATTGTTGCCCGCGCCTGCACGATGAAAGAAGCCTTCGTCCCCGACGGCGATCAGGTGATTGGGATCTTTCTCGCGAATGAGCGTCGCCATCTCCCAGATCCATGAGATCAGCAATTGCTCGCCATCTTTTACATCGGAACAGCGAGGTTCGTTCGCCAGCTCCCAGGCGAGAATGGCCGGTTCGTCCTTGTATGCCCGCCCGGTGAACGAGTTGTGCCTGTTCAGTAACTGCTCAACCCAGAGCCAATACGCAGCACGGCATCGGCCATCGCGATAGAACTGATCGTGGGAGGTTAGGCCGAGCCAGTCAAGGTATCGCGGTATTCCGCCGAAATCCTTCCAGTTGTTGGCGAGCGTCAGGATAACGCGCATGCCACGGTTCGCAGCCGCGGCAACCGCGCGATCTAAACGTTGCAAGCCGTCGGCTCCTCCGTTTGCGATGGGAAGACTTTTGCTCGAATTCCACTGCTGAAAGAAGACATTGTGATTCTCAGTCTTCTCGCAGTAGGCCCAAAGACGAATCACGTTGCTATGGATATCTGCGGCGAGATCAAGAACCGCTGTTAGCGTTGGCTCTTCGAGATAACCGAGGTAATACACATTCGACCCGGCAATCTTATACTCAGTGGAGTCTTCGAATAACCTCATGCCATCTCGGCGAACAAATGTTTCAGGAATGGCCATGGGTCGCTATTCTATCGCGCTGGCGACTTCAGTCAGTCCGCTTCCACCCAGCGATCTGGTTTTGATCGCAGCGTTGAGAAGGCTCGGAGCCAATGCAATCCCGGTGCTGTGGCATTCATCCGTTATCGATTGGGGTGGATTCGATTGCGTTGTCGTGCGTTCCTGCTGGGACTATCATCTTCGTCTTCCTGAGTTCCTCGCTTGGCTTGATGGGCTAGCAGTGATGACGATCAATTACCCGCGACTGATCAAGTGGAATGCCGATAAGCGATATCTCCGAGAGTTGTCTTCTGCTGGAGTTGCTATCCCAGACACAATATGGAACGACGTCGGAGAGCAGTGGGACGTGAGGAGAGTCTGCGAGGAGCGCGGATGGTTAGCCGCTGTCGTAAAGCCATTAGTCTCCGCCAGCGCGTACGGAACGGAACGCCTCACCAGCGGGATCGTGTCGGGAACGAATATGATCCAGGAATATCTCGGCTCAATCGAAACCGAAGGAGAGTGGTCGTTGCTGTACTTCGGCGGGCGCTATAGCCATGCCGTACGGAAAAGGCCTGGAGCCGGTGACTTTCGGGTGCAGATGGAGTTTGGCGGCACAGTTGAAGCCGCGGAGCCCGACCCGGCAATGCGCGCCTTCGCAGAAGAAGCTCTATCTCTGCTGCCGCATGCGCCGGTCATTGCGCGCGTCGACGTTCTGCAGTCGGAGCGGGGCTGTCTGCTGATGGAAATGGAAGTTATCGAGCCCGAGTTGTTTCTGACGCATGCGCCGGGTTCGGCAGATCGCGCTGCCGCCGCGATCATGTCCGGCCTAATAGAGCCTTCACCTCGGGCTTCTCCAGATCCGCTTTTGTGATTTGTCTGGCAGGCAGATCAAGCCGGCGCGCAGGCTGTCTCCCAGCCAGCTTGTCGGCCAGAGATTTGACAGCCTCATAACCGAGGCGCCGCGGGTCCTGTACGAGCATCAGGTCAATCGTTCCGTCCTTCAGAGCGGACACGTGCTCGTCGCTGTTATCGAATGTGATGAGTTTGACCTTTGTTGAAAGCCCACGGCTGCGGATCGCATGAATCGTTCCTAACGAGCTTGCTTCGCTCGATGCGAAGATTCCGCTAAGTCCGGGGTGCGCGGTAAGAATGTTCTCGGCCGCAGTGCGTGAGCGGGCCGCGTCCGACATGCCGAACTGGCGAGCCGCAATATGAAGCTCAGGAAACTCCTTGCGCAGAGTATCTTCGAAGCCACGTTCTCGCAACACGGTCGATGTGCCGCCGGGTTTATGCATCACCATGCCTACGGAGCCCTTCTTGCCAACCATCTCGGCAAGTTTGCGGGCCGCTGTACATCCTGCCCCGTAGTTGTCAGTTGCGATAAAGCTGATGTAGTTCTCAACGTTGACACCGGAGTCGAAGACCGTTACCGGTATTCCAGCCTTGATCGCGCGTTCAACGGGAGCTGCCAATGCACGTTCATCGGTTGCAGAAATCGCAAGAGCGTCCACGTGCTGCGCGACCATCGAATCGACGATTTGGATCTGTCGCGTGTGTTCTGTCTCTTCGCGAGGACCATTCCATAGCACTTTGACCTTGAATTGACGGGCTGCTTCCTCAACACCTGCATGAACAGAGACAAAAAACAAATGCGACGTGGCCTTAGGCACAACACCAATGATCTTGCCTTCAGAATCCTTGCAGCCGGTCAGAACCGGCAGTAAGGGAGCACATAAGAGATGGCGCCGTGAGATCACTCCGCCATCGTACTACTCATATCGCAGCGCCACGAGAGGATCGACCTTCGAAGCTCGCCGTGCGGGAATCAACGAGGCCACGATTGCGACAAGAATCAATACTCCTGAAGCGGCGGCGAAGGTCACGGTGTCGGTCGGGCTTACTCCGTAAAGAATGGCCCTCATAAGACGCGTCAGCGAGATAGCGCCGGCAATTCCTATGGCCACCCCAGCGGAGGCAAGAAAGAATGCTCGCCGCGTAACGTTCGTTAGGATGTCTTTCCGCAGAGCTCCCAAAGCCATGCGAATGCCGATTTCTCGAGTTCTCTGCGCAACGGAGTAAGACATCAACCCGTATATACCAATGGCCGCCATCAGTAGCGCAGTGAGGGCGAACACGGTCAGCAGAAACATGCTGAACCTCGGCCGGGAAAGTTCCCTTTCGATTACTTCATTCATTGTTCTTACTTCCGAAATCGCAAGCTTGTCGTCGACGGACCATATCCGGTTTTGAATCATTCGCAATATGGACGCCGGATCTCGATTTGTCCGCACGGTCAGCACCAGGGCGTTCCAACTGTCTTGAGCATGCGGAACATAAACCTGATTGTTGACGGGTTCACGAAGTCCGCTGTACCGAAAATCGCCAGTTACCCCGACGATTTGACGATAGACGTTTTCATCACGCCAGGAGCGAATCCGCTTACCGAGTGGGCTCTGGTTCGGAAACATCTGCCGGGCCATGTTTTGGCTGATAAGGATTACCGGCAGAGAACTGGAACTATCAGCGTCTGTGAACGCGCGGCCTGCCACAACGGGAATGCCCATTGTTCGGAGATAATCCGGCTGGATAACACTCCAACCAGCCGCCGTGTCAGAAGAGGAAGGGGGTTCAGGTTGGCCTTCCGTTAAGAAAACGCGGCCAAGGTAGAAACCGCCACCGTTGATTGGCAACGAACTCGTGGCCGATACAGCGTCGATTCCCGGCGTGGATCGGATCGCGTCGGCGATCCGTCGAAACCCATCGACCGACTTTTGCGGCCCTCCATACCTGGACTGGGGGAGGCCGACTTGCATCGTCAATAAGTTATTTGTGGGAAATCCTGGATCGACCTGCTGGAGCCGTGCGAAGCTCCGGACGAGCAGTCCTGCGCCGGCAAGGAGGATTACAGCGAGCGCAAACTCAGACATCACGAGCAGGCTGCGCATTCGGCTTGCGCGTATGCCGTCAGAAGAGCTGCGACCTCCTTCTCTAATCGAGGTTCCGGGAGCGACGCGAGATGCGGTCAGGACGGGGACGATTCCAAACAGAATCGCCGTAGCGAAACATAAGCCAACGGTGAAGGCGAGCACGGTGTAATCGATCTGCACGACTTCCAGACGAGGAATACCGGCGGGCGCCGAGCGAACCAGCGCCGCCACACCCCAGTAGCCGAGCACAATCCCCAAAGCGCCTCCGGCAATGGCAAGAACGAAGCTTTCGGTGATGAACTGACTCGCCAATCGCTTCCATCCCGCGCCGAGCGCGTTACGGATGGCAACTTCACGCTGTCGGGCAGAGCCGCGCGCGAGTAGCAGGTTCGCCACGTTGACGCAGGCAATCAGCAACACCAGCACCACGGCGCCAAGCAGAATCCAAAGTGTTCTGCTCAAAGTCGGCCCCATGATAAATGCATTCAGCCGATGAACTTTCCAGTTCGTATTCGCGCGGTTTACACTTTCCCTTGCTACGCGACTCCCCATAGCCGTCAACTTGGCTTGCGCTTCTTCCACACTGACACCCACCTTCAATCTCGCGATTGCGCGGTATAGATGGTTATCCCTGCGTTGCGCATTTTTCCACTGTTCGTTCGTGAATCCCTGCGGACGGAACAGTTCGATTTCTTCCGGCCATGTTGAATCTTTTGTCATTACGCCGATGATGGTGTGCGGAACGCCGTTAAGTTGCATGACCTGCCGCAACACGTTCGTGTCGCCCCCGAAGCGACGCATCCACAGCCGATGTGAAAGAACCACAACGCGATCTGCACCAGGGTTGTTTTCTGCAGAGGCGAACGTTCGACCCAAATGTGGCGCCGAGGCTAGAACACGGAAGTAATCGTCATCTACCATCAAACTGCGTACGCGTTCCGGTTGATTGCCGCCGGTTACATCGAGGTTGATCTGGGAAAAAAAGCTGACGCCTTCAAACAGATCGCGTTGCGCTTTCCAATCCGCGACGTCAGGATAGGAAACGCTACCGCGGTCGGTTCCTTGCCTCTGAAAGATTGTGGAGAGTACAACAAGCTGCTCCGGATTTTTGTACGTCAGCGGCTTTAGCAATAGAGCGTGAACTACGGTGAAGATGGCCGTATTCGCTCCAATGCCGAGCGCGAGAGTCAAAATTGCCACGGTAGCAAAACCGGGATTCTTCAGAAGCATACGCATGGCGAACCGCGCATCCTGCTTCCACTGTTCGAGAGTCGCACATCCCCACATACCTCTGACGTTCTCCTTTACCAAAGTCGCGTTTCCAAAAAGTTTCCGGGCCTCGAGCGCCGCTTGCCCTGGCGGCGCGCCTTCCGCTCGTCGCTCCTCGGCTTCGAGGTCCAAGTGGTTCTGTATCTCGCGCGCAAGTTCCTGCTCGCGCTGACGACGCGTTCGAAATCTCATGAAGCCTCTTCCCCAGGCCGAGCCAAGACGCGAGCGATCGCTTCGGTTAATCGAGCCCACTTGGATTCTTCGGCAGCGAGCTGCTTTTTCCCGGCCGCAGTTAAGCGATAGTATTTGAACTCGCGATTGCGGTCTTTCGCCGCCTCCCATTTGGCCGTAATCCATCCCTTTTTCTCCAGCCGGTGGAGCGCCGGGTAGAGAGAGCCATGTTCCACCTGCAGAACTTCTTCGGTCGTGTTCTGAATATGCTTGGCGATCTCATGCCCGTGCGCCTGACCTAAAAGCAATGTACGGAGGATTAGGAGATCAAGAGTTCCCTGCAGAAGTTCAATGCGGTCGGGGGGCGTGTTTTTCATCGATGGTAGATATTCTACCTTACGAGGGTAGACGATCTACTATCAAAATGGTTAGTAAGAAAATCATGCCAGGAGACCGCGAAAGGCCTCCTGGCGTGAAATCGTCAGGCTTGGCGGACGACAGCGCGGACTGTAGCGAGGGTGGTAGAACCGTTCTGAAGATAAAACATCATGCCATCGTGAACCCATTTGCCGGTCGTTGTCGATCCGGCTGAAAGCTGGGTCCCCATCGATGGACCCGTTGCTGAATTGATTCGAATCTCCGGCGCCGCGACGTCCGGAGCGTTCCAAGACAACGTCGTGTGGCCGTAACCTGAGCTGTCGTTGATCATAATCGGATTCGGGCTGGCCGAGAAGGTAACTCCCTCTTGCGCCATGTTCCCGGACTGAGGCGGCGGCAAGAACAAGAAGCAGACAGGCTGGCCAGCCCCGTAGAACAGTCCGGTTGGCGTAAGGCGGCCCGAAGTCTGGCTGACGCGGAAGACCACGATGTTATCCGTGTTCTGATGTCCGACGTACATGAAGTTACCGGTAGGATCGATTGCGAAGTTGCGCGGCGTTTCCCCATAGGTCCAGACGCGATCGATAAATTCGAGCATCCCGGTCTCCGGATTAACAGAAAAAATTGCGATGCTGTCATGTCCGCGATTCGAGGTGTAGACAAAACGGCCGGATGGGGCGACGACGACGTGCGCCGTGGAATTGATTCCTACAAAGTTCGGCGGCAGGGTCGAGATTGTCTGGATCTGCTGCATCAGGCCGCGCTCGGAATCCCAGGACAACGATCGCAATGTTGAATTCAGTTCGTGGAGGATGAAAACGAACCGGCCATTCGGATGGAAAGCCAAGTGTCTGGGACCTGCGCCGGAAGGAGCGCTCAGGCCATCGGGATCACTAGGATTCAGGGTTCCAGTCGTGCCGTCCAACCGATAGATAAAGGTTTTATCGAGGCCGAGATCGTTTGCGAGAACGTAACGTCCGCTGAAATCGGAGAGCACCATGTGCGCGTGCGGCGCCGTTTGGTTCGGACCCAGAGTACCGCGATGGATCACCACTTGCGACGGAGCGGAGAGTGAGCCATTGCGTTGAATCGGTATGACAGCCATGTTGCCTTCGTTGGTTGTGGTCCCTGAATAGTTGGCCGCCATCACATACCGGCCGGTGGGATCGACGCTTACATGGGCGGGATTACGTCCTTCCGTGGGCTGCCGATTCAGGAAACGAAGACTGCCGTCAGGTTCGATGGCGAATGCCGACACCGATCCGCTTTGACGGCCTTCATAATTTCCAATCTCGTTTGCGGCATAGAGATATCGCTGCTGCGGGTCAATGGCAAGGAACGAGGGATTCAACTGGTCGCCCGTCACGCCGAGGAGCGCCAGTTCACCCGTTGCCGGGTTCATGCTGTATCGGTAGATACCCTGTCCGCGTGTCGTGTAGCAACCGACGTAGAGGATCACTGGACGTTGGCCTTGTGCCCAAGCCCGGGAAGAAGCGACAACCGCACCGGCAGCCGCAGATTGAAGGAAACTTCGCCTCGAAAGTTTCGACAACATAGTCCTCTCCTGAGTGAAGTACAACGAGTAGGTTACAGAGGATGAAGTATATACGAAACGATGATGCTGTGGTTATAGCCGAATGCGCTTCGACGCGGACCACAGGATTTCCGAACTCGAAGCCAGATAGCAGATCGAATCTCAGCCGAATCCGAGCAGATTGTCTACACGTTAAATAAACCCGCCGGCCCGGCGTCTGCATCTGGAATCTTGCAGTGCAACCGATCGAGAGAAACTCGTCCGGTTCTCTGTCGGCCGTATGAGGCGGGAAGGAGATATTCGCAAAATGACCAGTCCGACAATTAGACCGTCTCTCGCGCGTATGTCGATCCTCTGTGTGGTCCTGGTTGTTAGTCAGTCGTTCGCGCAGCAGCAGAAAGCAGCCCCAAAGCAGTCCCTGCCACCGGATACGGTCGACAGCCTTACCGCTCCCATCGCGCTGTACCCGGACGCCCTGTTGGCGCAAATT
>DASQLD010000606.1:0-12579 GCA_035630195.1 Bryobacteraceae bacterium | reverse complement strand
GGCTTGCGGAATCAGATCGATATTGAGTTCTTTCAATTCCTGCCCTGAAGTGACAGTGATGGTCGAGCCCATCATGGAGTTCTTTCGCGCCCCATATTCCTTACGGACGAAACCCTGCTTTTCGGCCATCATCCGGTACATGCCAGGCTCAACACCCTCAATGCGAAACTTCCCCTCGGCGTCCGTAGTGGCCGCGTAAGGAGCTGCGGGAGCCATCGGGCCAAAAGACATTGATCCCGCCATGCCGGGCGGTCCCATGGGTCGAAGTGTCACATTCACCCTCCGAACCGGCTCGCTCGTTTTCGAGTTGACAATCCGTCCCGCCAGAGCGGCGGGTTTCTTTTCCGCGGGCGCCTGAGCTTGCTGGCTGAAAGCCATCGGTAATGCAATCAAAAACCAGAGAAAGTAACACCACATACAGCCAATTATTAGATCGCAAAATCGGGCGCAGCGGAAAAATACCCCTTTCAAAAAGGAGTAATCTGGATGAGTGAATACCACGGTTCCCGGGCTCTTTGAAAAACTCCGCCGGGAGAACCCGGCCGGGCTAAACGAACTCACGCCGGCCCTGTATCAGCAGCTTCATCGGATTGCCGCCCGCCATCTTCGTGGAGAACGCTCCGATCACACACTCCAAGCTACTGCGCTGGTTCATGAAGCGTACCTGAAGTTAACGGACAGACAAGCAAACAATTTCACCGGCGAAGAACATTTTCTAGCAATCGCATCGCGAGTGATGCGGCAAGTGCTTGTCGATTATGCGCGCAGTCGCGCCTCGCAAAAGCGCGCTGGTGGAGAGAAGCACATCCAGTTTGAGACCGAGGGTGAAAACGGAAAAGAGTTGCTGGATTTGATGCAACTCGATAATGCTCTACAGGCTCTCGGCGAAGAAGATGAAGGGATGGCCCGCCTTGTGGAGATGCGTTACTTTGGCGGCATGACTGCAGAAGAAACGGCAGAAGCTCTCGGTCTTTCCGTTCATGCTGTCCGTCACGATCTCCGCTTCGCCAAGGCTTGGCTGCGCAGAAAGCTGACCGAATAGAAAGTACTGGCATCATGTAAAAGATGATTCGTTCGGCTTGCTTGCTTACGTCTGCCTTCCTATTGATCACCAGCGCCCCGGCGCAGAGCCGCAAGTCATGGTCGGATTATGGCGGCGCGGCCGATTCCGCGCAGTACTCCGCTCTCTCCCAAATCAACCGCTCAAACGTAACGAAGTTACAAGTCGCCTGGACATATCCAACCGGCGACAACAACAAATACGCATTCAACCCGCTCGTCGTCGATGGTTTACTGTATGTTCTCGGGAAGAACAATTCCATCATTGCGCTCGACGCATCGTCTGGAAAAGAAGTATGGGTGTTGCCCGCAGATCCCGATACGAAAGTAATTACCAGCCGCGGCATCAATTATTGGGAAAGCAAGGATCGCACCGACCGCAGGCTTCTATTCGCGAGTAATCACTTCCTGCGCGCAATCGACTCGAGAACCGGTAAACCCATCTCTTCTTTCGGCGTCGAAGGACGCGTCAATCTCAAAGAAGGACTCGATCGTGATCCTGCGAGTATTCGCCTGGTGCAATCCACCACACCCGGCCGCGTCTTCGAAGATCTTCTGATTCTCGGATCGGCCACGAATCAAGGCTACGGTTCGGCGCCTGGCGATATACGAGCCTTCGACGTTCGCACCGGGAAACTTGCCTGGAGCTTCCATACAGTTCCCCGCCCGGGAGAATACGGCTATGACACTTGGCCAAAAGACGCATGGAAGAGTGTTGGCGGCGCAAATGTCTGGACGGAGTTGTCGGTCGACGAGAATCGCGGCATCGTATATGCGCCCACTGCAAGCGCAAAGTACAACTTCTATGGAGCCGATCGCAGCGGCGCAAATCTCTTCAGCGACTGCTTGCTTGCTCTCGATGCGCGAACCGGTAAGCGTCTCTGGCACTACCAAATGGTTCATCACGATATCTGGGATTACGACGGAGCCACTGCTCCGAAGTTGCTTACCGTCCAGCACGAAGGCAAACCAGTTGACATCGTCGCCCTCCCGACGAAGCAGGGATTCGTATGGGTGTTCGACCGCGTCACAGGAAAACCGCTGTGGCCGATCGAGGAGCGTCCTGTTCCCGCATCGGACATGCCGGGAGAAACGACATGGAAGACACAGCCTTTTCCGCTGAAGCCGCCACCGTTCGCTAGGCAGAAATTCACCGCCGATGATCTGAGTCCCTTTCTATCCCCAGAGGACCGCGCAAAATTTCGGGACGAGATCTTGAGCGCGCGTAACGAAGGCATGTTCACACCGCCCGGGCAACGCAACACAGTGCAAATGCCAGGCAACAACGGCGGAGCGAATTGGGGCGGAGCGGCCGTCGACCCCGTCAACGGTTTACTCTACGTAGTCTCGAAAGATCTGCCGGCGATGCTAAAGCTCGCTAAAGATCCGCAGGCCGACAAAGCGCTCGCCGCCTCGGCAGGAGAGCGCTATTACAGCGGGTTTGGCTTCATGATCGCAAGCGACGGCCTTTCGCCCATCGCGCCTCCATGGACTTCGTTGACCGCCTATGACTTGAACAAGGGAACCATTCAGTGGAAGATTCCACTCGGCGAAGTTCCGCATCTGGCCGCCAAGGGATTCAAGAACACGGGCTCCCATTACCCGAAGGTGGGACCCGTCGTCACGGCCGGAGGTCTGATATTCACTGGCACGCGCGACAAGAAAGTGCGGGCTCTCGATGCAGCCAGTGGAAAGATCCTATGGGAGCATCAGCTCGATGCTGCCCTCGAAGGAATGCCGGCCGTCTATGAACTGGGCGGCCGCCAATACATTGTCTTCTGCGCCTCCGCCCAAGTGGGCCTCACGCCATCCACGCAGGAAACAATTCGCGGCGCCTACGTTGCATTCGCGCTACCGAAGTAGATTGAAATACCGACCCTTTCTGCGGCGAGTCAGCAGCACGACAAGCGCAGCCGCCAACGGAAGCGCAAACGAAGGCTCGGGAACGGCAGAGATTCGAATGTTATCGAAGAGACTATCCCCCGGCACACCACCAGACAAGGATGTGTCCTCGAGCATTAAGTGATGTGGCATAAACGCGCCGGGTCCAAAGAACTGAGGCAAAACCGGCGGTTGGAATACCCATGAATAGGTACGCCAGACGCCATCATCGATCAATGCGTCTGGAGTAACAATCCCACCAGCATTCAACGGCCGCGTGCCATAAATCCATTGGTGCTTGCCCGGAAGATCCTCTGTAATGCCAATGAATGCCCCAAAGTTCCCCGGAACCGAGTTCGGAAGCGCGTAGCCGAGATACTCGAAATCAAGCCTGTACGTGTGGCCAGCCTGCAAGGAAAATGGAAGCGCGTTGAAAATGTCGCCCCCGATCACTATGGCCGTAAAGGTCAGAACGTGATTTCCAGCGCGCAACGGGTCCGCGACAATCGCGCCGTTATGAGACCCGCCACCCAATCCGGTCCATAGGGACAGGTCGGACTCAAAGTCTTCAGAAAACAGAGTAGCGCCGGTCATGCAAGAGCATGCCGACAGGAATAGTAAGGGTACAAGTGTCCGCAAGATCAGAGTCCTCCGCCTGTTGATGATGCAATGCTATTGTAAGCCCTAGCTACCTTCCACGAAGGCCGCGCCCATCATTGCGAGCTCGATGTCCTCCTCTGAGGACAGGCCGCTGACCGCGATGCTTCCAACCACTTGGCCGTTCCGCCAGAGCGGAATACCTCCGCCCCAACCAACAAACTGCGGATCACCAAAATAGGCGATATCGAATCCCTTCTCAGGATGGCGCGACTTCTCTCCGATTTCTTTGGTGGACTTGCGTTCTCGAGCCGCGCTCCATGCTTTGTTGATCGCAATCCGTATCGAAGGCAGAGGCGCTCCGTCCAATCGACCTAACGCAAGCAATTCTCCATGCGGATCGGCAACTGCGATCACAGCAGCTTTCTTAAGCTCCACCAACTTTGCAGCAATCGCATCCACGATTCGCTGCGCTTCGGCGTATTCAATTGTTTGTAGGGTCTTCATGATGCGATCCCCCGAAGATAACGCTCTGCCGATCGACGTACTGCCGCCGCGCCATCCTCCATCAAATCCATAGGATGAAATGCGCCATACACACGATCGAAATCGAGCGGTTTCACGGCAGCCAGTATACGCTTGATTGCCCTGGCTCCCAGCGGTATCAGATTCGGATAGCTATACATGAAGCTCACCCACCGGCGATCGGGGACTACTTGCATGGTGTCTCCCGAAAGCAGGACACCCCGGCCTTCAGCCCCTCCAGGCCAATGAAGTACGGAGCTACCTTCAAAGTGGCCGCCACAACGAATTAGATTGATCCCATCATGGAGCGGTAGCCGGTCCCCGTACCAGAAGTGAAGACAGTCATCATTCCGAACTACCCATTCACGGTCCGCAGCATGCAGATAGACCGGAACCTTACCGAAAGCGTGGCTCCACTCGACCATCGTCGTGTAGTAATGAGGGTGCGATATCGCGATCGCGGACAATCCTCCACGGTCCCGGACGTACTTCAGCGCTACATCGTCGAGGAGAGAGACACAATCCCACAGTATGTTTCCGCCGCGTGTCTCAAGAACAAAAGCCCGTTGATTGATCGCAAACGCGGGCTCAGTGACAATCGCTGTCAAGCCCTTCTCACGAGGGTGAAACACATTTCGAGACGCCCGGCGTAGATCGTCTAGGGAAGTCCACTGCTGTCCTCCGAGGCCGACATACTGGCGTTCCTCAGAACAAATCAAGCAGGTTTGAGGGGGATGCTTCGAAGGAGGATACTGCGTTCCACACGTCGAACAGATGAACGCCACCATATAAAACACGTTAGCTTACTGCCGATCAACAAATCGAACCCGTCCCCAATGTTCCGGGATGTGCATGTTCACCACTCCCTGCGGCGACCACACCCAGTTGTCTTCTTTGGTCTTCGGAACTTTACGATACTTGCCGTCAACAATCTCATGACGCCACTCGACACGCGAGAAGTTTACGCGCCACTCGTCCCCTACCCGTGGCGGCGCGGATTTATGAGCGAACTCCGCCAATGCTTTCCATGGGAACGCAATCTCAACTGACCAGCCTTTATCGGTGTCTCGCGGATCATCGCGTGTGCCATCGATGTGAACGCCGGTTTTCAATCCCGGTATTTCCCATTCGTTCCGAGCTTTCCCGCCCTTACGGTATGGCTTGTCGAGAAACAGGTCCCACCCGGTATTCAGCGCATTGATCTCGAATTCGTAGTACTCTAGCGTGTCGCCATTCGGATCGATGAACACCTCAAAATCGTTGTCATGAAAAATGACCGAATCATGCTTTGTCAAAGTGGCCCACACATGCGGCTCTTCCATTTCCGCCGCGATGTAGAAATGCTCGTCGTCCCAAAGCATCTTCACGCGCGTCCGGAAGCGCGGAGCCGGTTTCGCCGCTCCTTCGATGTCGACAAAATAGTCTGTCCAGGGAGCGCTCCGCCAAGCCGGGTCATCGAGGCGGCCGTCAATCTTCAGCGCCTGCTTAGTCTTCGGTGACTCGTAGACCTTCGGCTCCTCACACGTAAGCGCCGCCACGGCGAGCAGTGTAGTCGCGATTAGTCTGATCGGTCCCAATCCTTGAAGTCTATAATGAGCCTTTGACAAATTTTGAAAGATACAAGTCCACCGAGCCCCAAATTCACGCTTGGGTGGAAGTGAACCCACAGCCACCACTAGGCGACGGGCCTCTCAATGGGATACCTTTCGGCGTCAAAGATATCTTTGAGACTCGCGATCTCGTAACCGAGTACGGCTCGCATTTGTACAAGGGACGTCGCGGAGACTGTGACGCAACTCTGGTCACGAGACTTCGCGAACTCGGAGCCGTCCTTTTCGGGAAGACACAGACGACCGCTTTCGCCTATTTCGATCCGTCGCCGGCCCGTAATCCGCGCGATCCCGCGCATACTCCCGGGGGCAGTTCCAGCGGATCGGCGGCCGCTGTTGCCGCAGGTGTCGTTCCCTTTGCGCTCGGCTCACAGACGATGGGGTCGATCATACGTCCGGCTTCATTCTGTGGCGTCGTTGGCTTCAAGCCTCCTTTCGACGCGCTGCCCACTGACGGCATGGCCTCATTCGCGCCATCGCTCGATACGGCCGGATTCCTTGCAGCAGACGTCGGGGTCTGCATCCATGTCTGGCGCGCTCTCGGGTTTGCAAAGAGGAATCACGAAGCGTTGCGCTTTGCTGTTCCCGTAGGTCTACCTGCGGTGGCGGAAGAGATGCAATCGGCGTTCGGGAATGCAGTCCGAATCATCCAGACCCGATACGAAATTCACCGCATCTCGCTACCTGTGGCGTACGAAGAGCTCCTGTCAGCGGCGCGTCTGGTAAACGATTACGAAGGAGCCCGTTCCCATTACGAGCGATGGCGGCAACATGGCGATGCAATAGGAGTCAAACTCGCGGATCTGATACAGCGTGGACTGAAGATCCCGGAAGCCGCCTACCTCGACAGCCTCAGACTTCTGAAGACCACAAACATCTTCAAGGAACCGACGGTGTTGCTCACTCCATCGGCATTAGGCGCGGCCCCCGAGGGTCTCGCCTCCACCGGCGATCCCATCATGAACGCAGTGTGGACAGGTCTCGGGCTTCCGGTGATCGGATTGCCAATGCCGCATCGCGGTCGGCTGCCCTTAGGCCTACAAATGATCGCGCCTCACGAAAGCGTCGACATGCTGCTCTCCGCCGCGGAAGAAGTCGAGCGTCTCCTGGCCTAGTGCTTAGGAGAGCGGCATGCTCACGACGATGCGAGCGCCTTCTGCCGGTTTCGATTCGATCGTGCAACGCCCACCCAGAAGATTTGCTCTTTCTTTCATGCTGGCCAAACCTACGCCGCGGTGCCAACGACGGTGCCTGAGATCGAAGCCGCAGCCATTGTCTCGAACTTCCAGATCTACATGAAACGGTGTTCGACGCAGCCGAATTGAAACATCGTCCGCTCCGGAATGCTTTTGCACGTTCCGTAGCGCTTCCTGGACAATACGGAACAGGGCGAGTTGAACGTCGTGGTTTATCGTTTCAAACTCTCCCTCTGTCGTAAATGCCACAGGAGGACCGCCTTTTTCGAAGAAGCGCTGGCATTGCGCCTCTACCGCTGTCACGAGACCGGTATCATCGAGACTAGAATCATGCAAACGTCGCGACAGCTCCTGGATATCTTCGGAAAGCTCTACAACCTGATCCTTGAGGTTCCCCAGCTGCTCTCGTTGATTCGGATCGGACCGCTCCAACCTTCCGATTTCAATTGCCGTACCGGCGAGGCGTTCGCTTAGATCATCGTGAAGCTCGCGGGCGATACGGGTGCGTTCGTCTTCCTGAGAGCTGATTAATCGCCCGGCCAGGGTTTCCAGCTCTTCCTTGGAAACCGTAGTTCGCCTAAGGTCCTCCGCCATTTGGTTGAAGGAGGCAGCAAGTTGTCCGAGTTCGTCGTTCCCTTTCACCGGAATCCTCGCATCGAAATCGCCCCGGCCAATCCGGTTCGCGTTCTGCGAGAGGGCGAGAACCGGCTTCGTTACCGAGCGCGCAAGCAAGGTCGCGACACCAAAGATGACGAGACCGATCGCTACGCCCCATAGCAACACTTTCAAACGAAGATCACCAACCGGCTTCAGCGCCTCACTTGCTTCGATCTCGGCAATCAGAGTCCAATTCAGACCCGCAATGGCTAATGGCGTGTGTGACCGCAGTACTGGAACGCCCCTAAAATCGTGCCCAAGATGCGTATCGCGTTCACCGGACTGAATGCTCGCCGCGATTTCTCGCGGAACAATCACGTTGAGCATCGCAGGCTTATCGGCAAAGCGCAGGTTGCTGCGCAGCCTTTTATCCGGTCCCACGATATAGGCTTGTCCCGTCCTGCCCAGACCTTCTTCCCGCCATCTACCCTCGCTCGTCATTGCGCGATTCAGCTCGTCCGCCGAGATCTGAATGACAAGCACTCCAATCTTGGCGCCATTTCGCCAGACTGGAGCGCCGAAGAAGGCGGCCGGCGCCGACTTCGAGGGTAGATACGGTTCGTAGTCTTCGACGACGTGAGTTTCCGGCTTTTGTAATTCGAGTGCCCGTTCGGTCAGTCGGGCAAGCGACGCGGTGTTGTACGGCGGGTCTCGAAGACTGACCGCGAGATCGATCTCCTTCGCCACCGTATAAAGGACACGGCTGTCGCGAGCGCCGATCAGAAGGGTGTCGTAAAAACCGAATGCGCTCTGATACCTGTCCAGAGTCGGATGAAATCGAGCGTGTACCTCACTATATTTCCCGGCGCCTGGAGCGTCGACCAGTTGGTGCCGGGAGTTCTCCGGATGCGGATTGTTTGCAAGGAAGAGAGTCTGGAGTGTCTGGGTCCGAGGGTCTTCAGGATACCAGTGGAGGGGCAGGCCGGCATACAGCCGGCGCAATGGCTCGTGCTGAGCGGGCGGCAGCGGTGGAACTGCCGCCCACGCGCGTTCAAACTCTTCTAAAGCGCGAATGGCGGACTCATCCGACGATAAAGCAAGGACGTGATTGGCGGCGCCCTGAAGATACCGTTCAACTTCCCGCCGTTTCGTCTCCGCAACGGCCGTAAGCCGCTCATAGGTCGCGTCGCGGAGAGCGTTAGCTGCTGTGACAGAACTCAACCATCCCGTCACTCCTACTGCGACAAGGCCCAGAAACACAAAAGCTAACTGGAGCTTGGATCCATAGGAAGACATACGGGGTCAATCCACCACAGACGTTAACATTATTCGCGTCGACCTGGCATCGTTTGATGCAGCCCCGTGCGGCCGCGCGATTATTATACCGCCTATGCGCTTAGTCGACCGAAAGCTGGCTCTCGACGGCGAGGCTGAGATGCCTTTCGGCGATCGCGCGGGACTCTTGCGCCGCTCGACGGGCTTGCACCGCGAGTTGGCTTTCGCGCTGCCAGCCGTTGTTGACCATAGCCGGCCATTTGTGCGCCATCGCGTTCGTGCCGTTCCGCATCCGCTTGGCGTTGGCTTCGTGCTCGGCAGCCTTGGCTTCCTGTGCTTCCGCGCGCAAACGATAGGTCTTGGCGACCTGCGCATGCTCTTTGGGCGTGTTCGCTTCGATGCGTTCCGCACCGCTGGTTGTTCCCGGCATCACCATAAGTCCTACGGCCATCGCAGTGCCGATCGTCAGTCTAGCGAGTTTCTTTCTCATGTCTGTCTGCCTCCATCCCTATTAAAGCCGGGGGGAGGGGTCTGACAATATACGAAAATTTACTGGTTTTACTCCGATGCCAGCCCGTGACGGATCGCGTACTGTACCAACTGAGCGCTGGTCTTGACACCCAAGTCGTCCATCATCTGGTACTTATGCGTTTCAACCGTACGCGGCGAGATGTTTAGGACCGCTGCAATCTCTTTCGCCGATTTCCCCTCGACCAGCAGCTGCAGGACCTCGCGCTGACGTCCCGTCAGCTCGATCGTCTCCTTCAGATGGCGGCGCGTCTGGTTCAGCAGCTCACTGAGCGCCTCATTCTTCAGCGACTCGGATACGAACTTGCCGCCGCGTAGCACTTCGTGGATCGCCGCCACCAGTTCATCGGACGCAGAGTGCTTCAGGACATACGCCGAGGCTCCTGCTTCGAGCGCCCGGCTCGCATAAGTCTGGTCGGGATGCATGGTGAGAAAGACAACCTTCACATGCTTGTCGTCCTCGAGCAGCTTTCGGACGGCCTCGATTCCGTTGAGCAGTGGCATCGAGATGTCGGCGACGATTACATCGGGCCGCAAGGCTGCGGCCTGCGTGATCAGTTCCCGACCGTTCGTAGCGAAACCAACGAGGTCGAACTGGTCTCCGAGCAGTCCTCGCAGGCCTTCGAGTACGATTTTATGATCGTCCGCCAGTAGCACTCTGGGCTTTAACCCGGACATTGATTCGAACGCCCTCCCCTGATTTTGCTTCGATCGTGCAGCGGCCATTGAGGAGGTTGGCCCTCTCCTCCATGCTCGCTAACCCGACACCACGGCGCCAAGTTCGATCCCCGAGATCGAACCCGCGGCCGTTGTCTTTGATCTCTAATTCCACCTCATCGGATGTTCGCAGCAGACGAACCGAAACTTCATCCGCTAAGGAATGCCGCTGGATGTTTCTCAGCGCTTCCTGAACGATGCGGTACAGCGCGAGCTGAACGTCATGTCCCAGCGCGTCAAATTCGCCCTCCGCACTGAATGCTACCGGGGGACCTCCGCGCTCAAAGAAGCTACGGCATTCCGTCTCTACCGCGGCGACAAGACCGATATCGTCGAGCGTTGAAGTATGCAGACGCCGGGAGAGCCCGTGAACGTCTTCGGAAAGATCCACAACCTGATCCTTCACACGGGCGATCTCGTCGCGATGATCGGGAACCACCCGCTGGAGCCTGCCGAGTTCGATCGCAGCCGCGGCCAGACGCTGGCTCAAATCGTCGTGCAGTTCGCGGGCGATGCGGGTACGCTCATCTTCCGTCGCCGTGATCAACCGGCTGGCGAGCACTTCGAGTTCTTCCTTCGAGACGGTCGTACGCTGCAAGTCCTTCGCCATCTGATTGAAGGAAGCGGCGAGCTGTCCGAGCTCGTCGTTCGAATGTACGGGCAGGATGGCTTCAAAGTCGCCTCGTCCGATACGGGCGGCATTACGGGCGAGAGCTAGAACGGGCCTGGTTACCGACCGAGCAAGTAAGCTTGCCGCGGCGAAGACGAAGAGGGCAATCCCGGCGCCCCACAGCAGAACCTTCGTGCGAAGGCCGGCGACCGGCTGCAGCGCCTCATCCGCTTTGATCTCGGCGATCAGTGTCCAGTTGAGTCCCGGAATCGTTAGCGGAGTATGCGAGCGCAGCACCGGGACATTGTTCAGATCGCGACCGAGATGAGTGCCTCGCTCTCCGGAGCGGATACTCGTCGCGACTTCAGGTGGCACGGTCGATCGCAGATCGCTCCGCAGCTTGTTGTCCGGACCGAGGATGTAGGCTTGTCCTGTTTTTCCAAGACCCTCTTCCTCCCAATTGCCTCCGCCGGTCATCACGCGATTGAGCTCGTCCACCGAGATCTGGATAGCCAAGACGCCGATCTTCGCGCCGCCTCGCCAGACAGGAGCGCCGAAGAAGGCTGCAGGCGCCGATCGCGAAGGAAGATAGGGCTCGTAGTCTTCGACCACGTGCATCTCAGGTTCCGGGAGCGCCATGGCTCGTTCAATCAATCGAGCCAGTGACGTCTTGTCGTACGGCCGCTCTCGCAGGCTCACGCCCAGGTCAATTTCCTTCGTCACGGTGTATAGGACCCGGCGTTCCCGGGCACCGACCAGGAACGTGTCGTAGAAGCCGAATGCGCTTTGATACCGCTGGAGCGTTGGATGATATTGCGCGTGAGTCGCGCTGTATTTTCCGGCGCCCGGGCCGCTTACCAATTGATACCGCAGCTCGTTTGGATGCGGGTTCGAGGCTACAAAAATCGTCTGAAGAGTCTGGGTCCGCGGATCTTTGGGAAACCAGTTGGCCGGCACTCCGGAATACAGCCGGCGCAGCGGCTCCAGCTGATCAGGCGGCAGTGGCGGTATCGCAGGCCAAGCGACTTCGAACTCTTCCAGCGCTCTTATGGAGGACTCGTCTGAAGACAGTGCAAGCACGTGATTGCCGGCGTCCCGGAAGTACCGTTCCACTTCGCGACGCCTGGTGGCAGCGATGGCGGTGAGACGCTCATACGTGGCCTCCCGCAGCGCATTGCCGGCGGTGACGGAACTCTCCCATCCCGTGATTCCTACTGCGACAAGTCCCAGCAGCACGAACGCTGCCTGTAGTTTGGCGCCGTATGAGGACATTCGGTCAGGCGAGGATGGCTTTTACAACTTTCCCGTGCACATCGGTCAGACGGAACCCACGCCCCTGGAATTTGTATGTCAGCTTCGTATGATCCAGGCCTAGGCAGCCGAGTAGCGTCGCTTGAATGTCATGGACGTGAACGGGATTCTCGGTGACGTTGTAAGAGTAATCGTCAGTCGCGCCATATGTTAAGCCGCGCTTTATGCCTCCCCCGGTCATCCACATGGTGAAGCATCGGGGGTGATGATCGCGTCCGTAATCACTCTTCGTCAGCCGGCCCTGACAGTAGACGGTCCGACCGAATTCTCCACCCCACACGACGAGCGTGTCGTCGAGCATGCCACGCTGCTTCAAGTCGCGCACCAGAGCCGCCGAAGCCTGATCGGTATCGGCGCAACGCTTCGGAAGACCTTCCGGCAGCTTGCCGTGATGATCCCAGTCGCGGTGATAAAGCTGGATGAATCGAACACCTCGCTCGGCGAGGCGGCGCGCAAGCAGACAGTTGTACGCAAAGGTTCCCGGCTTCGAAACGTCCGGACCGTACATTTCTAAGACGCTTGCCGGTTCCTTCGAAAGGTCGGTTAGCTCGGGCACCGATGATTGCATCCGGAACGCCATCTCATATTGGGCGATGCGTGTGGAGATCTCGGGGTCGCCAAAGTCACTGAGCTTCTCTTCGTTGATCGTCTTCAATGCGTCGAGGTAGACGCG
>DASQLD010000605.1:0-2929 GCA_035630195.1 Bryobacteraceae bacterium | reverse complement strand
CAAGGTCGGAGTCCTCGCTGTCGATCCCACGAGCCCCTTCACCGGCGGCGCCCTTCTCGGTGACCGCATTCGCATGCAGTCCCACCATGCCGACCCGTCCGTGTTCATCCGGTCCATGGCTACCCGCGGTCAACTTGGAGGGCTAGCTCCCGCGACGGCCGATCTCACGCTACTCCTCGATGCAGCCGGGTTCAGCACGGTCCTCATCGAAACGGTTGGCGTCGGTCAGGACGAGGTAGACATCGCCCGGCTCGCCGATGTGACGGTCGTCGTACTAGCTCCCGGATTCGGCGACGACGTCCAGGCCCTCAAAGCAGGAGTCATGGAGATTGCCGACGTTTACGTCTTGAACAAGGCCGATCAGCCCGGCATCGACAAGCTCGAGCGCGAGCTTCAATTTCTCATGGGACTGGCGCACCGCCCTGACGGCTGGCAGCCTCCCCTCGTTCGCTGCGTCGCCTCTGAAGGAGACGGAATTTCCGCGGCTCTGGCGGCAGTACGTAATTTCCGCGACTCCGGTCTGGGCAGCCAACGAGCCGTGCAAAACTGGATCATCCGGCTGCAGGCAATGTACCGGGAACGCGTTTCCGTGCGCCTCCCCTCTGCCGAAGTGGCTCAGGCGGCTGAACAGGTCGCAACCCGGAAGGTCGACCCCTACACCATCGTCCATGATTGGCTCCAGCGGTATTAGCATTGACCATCTCGGGATCGCGGTCGCTTCAATTGAGGAGGCGCTGCCGTTCTATCGCGCGGCTCTGCTGCCAAACGAACCCATCGAGCGGGAAGTCGTCGCCCACGAGGGAGTGACAGTTGCCATGGTCCCGGTCGGAGGGTCAAGGGTCGAACTTCTCGAACCCCTACATGCCGATTCCGTCATCGGGCGGTTTCTCGCCAAACGGGGACCTGGCCTGCATCACGTCGCCTTCCGGGTTCCAGATCTCGCGGCAGCCATCGAACGCATGAAGTTCACCGGCGCACGATTACTAAACGAACCCAGGACCGGAGCCGGCGGTCATCTTTACGTCTTCGTCCATCCCGCCTCCACCGGCGGAGTTCTCATCGAGTTGATACAGGAGCAAGGTTCTTGAAGAAGCCTTTAATCGGAATCATCGGAGGCAGCGGCCTCTATGCTATGCCCGGGTTCGAAGCCGAGCAGGAGCGGATCATCGAAACCCCCTGGGGTAAGCCGTCAGACAGTTACATCACCGGCACTCTGGCGGGTAGAGAAGTCGCGTTTCTCGCCCGTCATGGCCGCGGCCACAAGCTGTCGCCCTCGGAGTTGAACTTCCGAGCCAACATCTTCGGGTTCAAGATGCTGGGCGCCGAACGAATCATCTCGCTGAGCGCTGTCGGATCTCTGAAGGAAGAACATAAGCCGCTCGATTTCGTCATCCCCGACCAGTTCTTCGACCGCACCAAAGGCCGAATATCTACCTTCTTCGGTGACGGGCTTGTCGCTCACGTCAGCTTCGCCGACCCGGTTTGTCCACAACTTTCGACGCTGGTCGAAAGCGCATGTCAGACGGCGAAGGTCACCGGCAAGCGCGGCGGAACGTACCTCTGCATGGAAGGCCCGGCCTTCTCGACGAAAGCCGAGTCGAACGTCTACCGTAGCTGGGGCATGGACGTCATCGGAATGACGAACCTGCAGGAGGCCAAACTCGCAAGGGAAGCCGAGATCTGCTACGTTACCGTAGCGATGGTCACCGACTACGACTGCTGGCATCCGCATCATGACGCCGTGACCGTTACCGAGATCATTGCCACGCTCACGCAGAATGCCGACAACGCGTGCAAGGTAGTTGCCGCCGCGGTCGCAGCGATGCCGGAAGAGAGATCGTGCAAGTGCGGATCATCTCTAAAGCACGCGCTGATCACCCATCCCACTGCGGTACCTCCGGATACACGCAAGAAGCTGGAGTTGCTGGTTGGCAAATACCTCGGCAGCTAAGCTGCTGCGGTGCTGTCTCGACGGCGAGCCGTGGACCGATGCGCTTCTTCGCGATGCTTTAAACGAAGAAGGGGGGCGGGCATTCTTCCGGATCGTCGTTGAGCGGCTCGGTGATCTCTTCGAGCCCCGCTTATGCGACGAATACGCTCGCCTTTTCGCGCGGGCAATTGAAATCGCCAAGCCCGGGATGAAAGCGGCCGGCCTCCTCCGTCGCTATGATTCGATCCGTCGTCCACGGCGATGCGCAAGCGAACCCGAGAACGTCTTCGTTCTGTCGCGCGTAACGCTCGGAGCCGATGTAGCGGTCACCAGCGTCGTCTTGGACGCGGCCAAGAAGCGATTTCCTAAAGCAAAGATCTATCTCGTGGGACCGCGAAAGAACTGGGAACTTTTCGCCAAAGATCCACGAATACTCCATCACGCTTTTGCTTATCCACGGCACGGCTCGATTCCCGAACGCCTCAGCACATGGCCGGATCTTCGACTTCCGAACTCGATAGTTATCGATCCCGATTCTCGCCTGTCGCAACTGGGCCTTTTACCGGTGTGTGATGAGGACGCCTATTACTTCTTCGAAAGCCGCTCCTACGGCGGGTCGAGTGACGCGACCTTGGTTGAACTGACCAAACAATGGGTTCGCGAGACTTTCGAACTCGACGACTCGCGCGCGTGGGTGGCCCCGGCCCCTGGAACGATCGATGCCGACATCACCGTAAGCTTCGGTGTCGGCGACAACGCCGAGAAGCGCATAGACGATCCGTTCGAAGAAGAGCTACTTCGTGCACTCGCCCGCCAAGGAGCGAGCGTATTGATCGATGAGGGAGCGGGCGGGGAAGAGACTGACCGTGTCAGAAAGCTCTGCGCGCGAGTGCCGGGTGTTCGGGCTTGGAACGGGGCTTATGCGCCTTTCGCCTATGCAATCTCGCGAGCGAAGTTCTATGCCGGCTACGATTCGGCGGGACAACATGTCGCAGCGGC
>DASQLD010000604.1:0-3753 GCA_035630195.1 Bryobacteraceae bacterium | reverse complement strand
AGTATTACGAAAATTTGCGGCTGGTCTACGAAGTCCAGTCTCGACTGCAGGAATGGTCCGAAGAGGACGACCGCAGACAGAACAGTCCTGAAGGGAAGGAACAGAAATGAATTGCGCCAATCATCCGGAAACGGCTGCGATTGCCTTTTGTAGAACTTGTGGGAAGCCGTTGTGCCAGATATGTGAGCGGCAGGCGCAAGGAAGCGTTTTTTGCCAGGAGCATGAACCTCCCGTGGTGACGGCGAATCCGTATAATGCGCCGCCAGCGTCGCCTTATGGGGCGCCTTATTCGGTGGCGACCAATCCAAATTCACCCTCTCCCGGGTTGGCGTTCGTGCTGGGATTGATTCCCGGTGTGGGCGCGATCTATAACGGACAGTACGCCAAGGGCCTGATCCACGTGATCGTGCTAGGTCTTCTGATCGGCATCATGAACTCGGGATCCGGGCATCATCTGGAACCGCTGCTCGGTTTGTTGATGATGCTTCTGTTCTTTTACATGGCATTCGAGGCGTATCATACGGCGGCAAAGCGTCAGCGGGGAGAAGAGGTAGACGAGTTCTCAAGCATCTTTCCCGTCGGCCGACCCGGACGCGGATTTCCGATCGGCCCAATACTGCTGATTCTGCTGGGCGTTATATTTCTGTTCGATACGCTGGATATCATTCGGCTCTATCAGATCGCGCGCTTTTGGCCCGTTTTCCTGATTTTCCTCGGCGCATACATGCTTTACATACGCGTTCGGGGGGACGAGCCCAGGGATCGGGGTATGTCCGAGGTCTCGCATGAACGCTAGCGCCTGGGAATTGCTCCGCGCTGTTCGGGGACCGATTCTCCTGATGACCTTTGGGGTGCTGGTGGCCTTGAATCATACGGGCAAGATGGATTTCGAGAGAACGTGGCCGGTATTGATCATTGTTTACGGGTTCCTGAAGTTGATCGAAAGGATGGTTCCGCGTCCGGTCCCGCCACCATGGCAGCCGCCTGTGGGGGCCTATCCGGTTGCAACTCCCCCTTCAGCCGCGCGGAGTTATACGCCGGAGTACCCGCAGTACCCACCGCCACAATCACGAGAGGGAGGCGCGCAATGAAACGACGAGGATCGATCATCGCCCCGGTAATCTTGATTCTGATTGGGCTGCTGTTTCTAGCCAATAATTTACGTCCGGACATCCCGATGCTCGATTTCCTCGGGCGCTATTGGCCCTTTCTCCTGATCGGGTGGGGATTAGTTCGGTTGCTCGAGATTCTTGTGTGGGCGGTTCAGGGAAAGCCGCTGCCAACCAGTGGAGTGTCGGGTGGCGAGTGGGTGCTGGTTTTCTTTCTGACCGTTCTCGGAACGGGGCTGCACGCGTTCCATACCAATGTAGGATGGCCGCCAAATCGCATTCGCATGCGAGGGATTGAAGTGTTCGGTGAGTCCTTCGATTACACAATGGACGAGAAGAAGGTTGCGGTCAACAAGGCAAAGCGCATGATTCTCGAGAACATACGCGGCAACGCCCGTATCAACGGCAGTGACTCGACAGAGATTCGCATCGTAGGACGCACGACAGTACGCGCATTGTCGAGGGAGAGAGCCGATGAATCGAACCGGCTCGCTGAGCTGGAACTCATTGAGCAAGGCGATTCGATCGTGGTTCGCACGAATCAGAACCGTGCTCCAGAGGAGAGATATATCACCGCAGATCTGGAAATTACAGTCCCGAGAGGCATTTCTATCGAGACGCGCGGTAGAGACGGCGATATCGAAGTGAACGATCTGCAGGGCGATGTCGAGGTCGATAGCGACCGGGCTGGTGTCCGGGTCAAGAATATCGGCGGCGCCGTTCGTGTGAATCTTCGCCGGAGCGATATCGTGCGCGCGACTAGTGTGCAAGGTGAGGTCGATCTGAAAGGGCGCGGGCAGGACGTCGAACTCGACGACATAAAAGGTCAGGTGACGATCGATGGCTCATGGGGCGGCGAACTGCAGTTTCGCAATATAGCGAAGCCCCTGCGGTACCAAGGTATGCAAGCGGAGCTTCAAATTGAACGTGTCACCGGCGAGGCTCGTCTGGGCCGCGGCTTCCTGCAGGGCGATTCGCTGCAAGGGCCGATCGTTCTTCATGGTCGCAACAAAGGTTGCTGCGATGTACGTCTCAGCGATTTCACGTCGTCGCTAAACCTGGAAATCGAACGGGGAGATGTCGATCTTCGACCTGGATCTCCTGTTCCGAAAATGGATGTCGATGTTCGCAACGGCGAGGTCGATCTGGTACTGCCGAGTTCGGCGAAATTCAACCTGAGGGCACGTGTCGATAAGGGCGAAGTCTCGAACGAATACGGGGATCCAGTGCGGACGTCGGATGAGGATCGAGGCGGGACGCTGACGGCAAATCATGGCGATGGTCCAGCGATCGTGATCGACATGGAACGGGGAAATGTGAGAGTCCGCAAGGCGAATAGTCTGCCGGTACCGACCTCGCCCCTCACGCCGGAACCGCCGGAGCCTAAAAGAGCGGTCGAATAGCAATTCATGGATGTCGTAATCCTGGGGTGCGGCTTCACTGGAGAAAGGGTCGCGCGGCGCATGTTCGATCGGGGAGCACGCGTCATCTCTACGTCGCGGGCTCCTGAGAATCTACGACTTCCGGACGGCGTCGAAAGGCGCAGGTTAGACATCTCCGAACCGTTTGCCTTGGACTTCGTGCCACCCGCAAGCTTGGTTCTGCACTCCATTCCACCACTGGAGAATGACGATCCAGTGGCGATCCCGCGGGCGCTGGAGGGTAGGCCTGCGCGGGTTGTTTATCTTTCGACTACCGGTGTTTATGGGTCCAGCAGGGATGTGTCCGAATCTACCGTACCAATTCCGCGGAATGGACGCGATCAACAACGGCTGGATGCTGAAAGCGCGGTGAGGTCTGGGCCGTGGTCGTCGATGATCTTGAGACCGGCCGCCATCTATGGTCCGGGCCGCGGGGTTCATGTGAGCATGGCAGAGGGGCGTTTCAAGCTGGTGGACGGCGGACAGAACTTCGTATCGCGCATTCACGTCGATGACCTTGCGGCGCATGGAGAAGCCGCCTTGTTGAGCGAGGCAACCGGAGCCTGGCCGGTCGCTGACGATTATCCGTGCACATCGATTGAGATCGCGGAGTACTGCGCTGAACTGCTGGGTGTTCCAATGCCTGAGAGCGTGCCTTCAACGGAGGCGCATCGCACCCGAAGAGCAGATCGCAAGGTCGATGGAAGCGCTATTCGAAGGCTGCTTGGAGTTGAGCTGGTTTATCCCTCGTTCCGTGACGGCATTCCGGCTAGTCTTTAAGGACGGCAGATACCTCTTTCGCTGCTTCGAATAAAGTTGACGAGTTGGTTCGCGTATGTGGATTTACACTCGGTCGAGATCTTTTCCACAGCTTGCTGAAGCTTCAATCCGGAGCGGTAGAGGAGTCGGTATGCGCGCTTGAGATCGGCGATATCGGCGGCTGAGAACCCGGCTCGTTCAAGACCCACGACGTTTAGTCCGACGGGTGTCACGTCGAAACCGGAATACAGGAAATACGGTGGTACATCGGCATTTACGCGCGTGTTTCCGCCGATCATTGCCAGAGATCCGATCTTTGAGAATTGGTGAATCACCACTCCTCCCGATACGAAGGCTCGGTCAGCGATGTCGACATACCCGGCTACCAGGGCGCAACTGGCGATCACCGTATCGTTGCCGATCCGCGCATTGTGCGCGATGTGTCCGGAAGTCATGATGTAGTT
>DASQLD010000603.1:0-3529 GCA_035630195.1 Bryobacteraceae bacterium | reverse complement strand
CTCGCATCGTTCCAGGCCTGCCGGAAGTTGCGTCGCTTGCCCGTCCCCTGCAGGAAAAGATGGTTAGCACGGTGCAGTTCTACCAGGAGATGGGTGGATTGGCGGGTCGGTTCCTGCTTGCGTTCCTGGCGGTCCGCATCGCCAGCCGCAGGAATCTCCTGCGTATCTTCCAATTTCCGGGACTGCTGATTGTGCCGTTGGTGTTCTACTTCGCGCCCGGGTCGACTGTGGATTTTCTGAAGTGGGGTGTGGCGCTTGCCGGTCTCGTAACCGTCGCGCAGTTCAGCTTCTGGGGAAATTATCTTCCGCGCGTCTATCCGACGCATCTTCGAGGAACCGGCGAGAGTTTCGCGGCCAACGTAGGTGGACGGATGTTCGGAACGTCGGCGGCCTATATTACAACGCAGCTTGCGAACACCATCCCCGGAACTGGTCCTTCGATGAAGCTTGCTTATGCCGCGGCGAGTGTTGCGTTGGCGGTCTACGCTATCGGCTTCCTCGCAAGCTTCGCGCTGCCGGAGCCACAAGCCGAGACGCTGCCGGAGTAAGTAACGCGTGTGGAACCTTTGTTTACTCAGCGCGCTTTTGTCGCTTTCCATGTTTGCGCAGACTGATGCCGGTTCACCGCACGGACGGATCCGGGGTCACGTTGTAGATACAAGCGGCGCAGCGATCGCCGCGAGGATACGGTGATCCGTCCTGATACGAAGGCGGTCGTGCTTCGTCTTCATGCCCAAGAGACTGGCGCGTTTGAAGCTACAGCGCTGACGCCCGGATTGTATTCTGTCACCGCATTCGCTCCGGGGTTCCGCAAGCGCGACTTATCGAGAATCATCGTCCAAGCCCGCAGCGTTGCGGACGTAGGAAACATTACGCTCGAACTCCCCGGCTGCGACACTCCTGGCACGAGCTGCAGTTACTTTGGCGAGATTCCGGATGACATCATACGCATAACGACCCGAAGCTATGTGACGATGAAGACCGGATGCGCAGTCGATCTGGACCGCAAAGGCGACACCATCTGCCCTGAGCACGAGGACTCCGACGTTAGCCTTGTCTCCAAGACCGGCGAACTCTCTTTAGTCGCAGTGAACGGAGCGGCGCTATCCACTCCTTACCCTTCGAGTAGAACCTGCGATGATGCCTCGTTCGATAGGAAAGACATGGCCGTTGTCGGCCTTGGACTTGGCGTCGACTTTTGTGTGCGAACGAGTCGCGGCTCCGTATCGCATGTTTTCTTCACCGACGATATAGAGAGCGAGAGCACTGAACAAGTAAAACTCTGGTACGTAACGCGCAAGCCCCGCTGAGTCACTGCGCGAACGGATGATAGAATCCAGCCAATCGCTATGAGATACGCAAGCTTAACGCTATTCCTGATCGCGAACGCCTGGTCGCAGGCGACTGCGCCTCCGATCCCGGACGAAAAGCTACGGCCCGAAGCAGAGCGCATGCAGAAGATCCTCCAGGACTGGGCGAATCTCGGGCGTTATCGAGCGGACAATGCCAGTGTTCAGCCGGAAGCGTCAGGCGAAAAGCGCGTTGTATTCATGGGCGACTCCATCACCGACGCATGGGGTCGACGGTACGGAGCGTTTTTTCCAGGTAAGCCCTACATCAATCGCGGCATCAGTGGTCAGACGACTCCCCAGATGTTGATCCGTTTCCGACCTGATGTGATCGCGCACAAACCGAAAGCGGTCGTGATTCTCGCGGGAACCAATGATATAGCTGGGAACACCGGACCGATGTCTCTCGAAGAGATCCAAGGCAATCTGACGTCGATGGCGGAACTGGCGAAGGCAAACGGAATCAAGGTGGTTTTCGCTTCTGTCATGCCGGTCAGCGACTCAATCCGGCCGCAAACCTCGCGCCGGCCACCCGAGAAGATCGTGGCCTTAAATGATTGGATCAAGAGCTATGCGAAGAAGACGGGAGCAATTTATCTCGACTATCACTCTGCGATGGCCGATGAGAAAGGTCTGCTGAAAACCGAACTCACATACGACGGCCTGCATCCCAATGAAAAGGGCTACGAGTTGATTGCTCCGTTGGCGCAGAAGGCCATCGACGAAGCCCTGAAATAGACGAAATTTTAACCGCTTGTTGAGTCACTGGCAAACTGTAGAGAATGCAACAGCACTCAGCGGTGGGCGTAGATGACGCCGGTCTTGTCAGTTACATCAACCTCAAACTGGCCGCCCTGGGCCAGCCGATTAATCGCAGCACGGCGAATGCTGAATTCCTTGACATTGCGGGACCGCTGCTGCGCAACCATTATCAGAAGGATCATCTCCTTGGCAATCGTCTCTGCTCGGCCGACACGCGCATCCAGGAATTTCTCGATAGCTATCTGAAGACTGTTTGTCCGGATGGCGCCCCGAGGCTGCCTTGCTATACATTTGTCCTCGATCGTCCAGGACTGGCGCGCGCCATGTCCCTTCCACCTGAGAGTCATGAGTTCACTTCGCCGATGTTGCATTCGTACCGGCTTCCGCAGGGCGTGCTGCACAACCCGAAGAGCGATCGACGGACTACGAAGGGAATTTTCCATGTCGCCGAAGGCGGCCTTCCGATTCCTGCCGACAAAACGCCGGTTGCCGTGTCCGTCTTCGCAGCCCTGCTTCGCGCTGCATTGCGCCCCCCAGACGATCTGATGGTACTCCCATTCACAGCCAGTCAGGACAACCAGGCGCGCCTTTGGGTATCGCTCCTGCTCAGGCCGCTGGTTTGTCCCGCGACGGGGCAGGATCCGGCGAAGACCATGGAGATACGGTTCTTCGCCCCGGGGAGTCTCGTGAGCAACCTCGATTTCGTCGAGGGCATTTTTCGCAATGGCGGCGATCCGTACTTGCCGGAGAACGACGCTGGGCTCGACATCGAACATTGGACCGGTCATACAGGGTGTGTGATTGTTGCTCCTCATATCGCGGGTATGGCCAAGAAATCCCTGGGCCTTCCTCACATCTCGGAAGCGACCGAGACTCAGAAGCAGCACGGCATGTGCTGGACCACTGAGAATGAGCCTTACAACGAAGGTGGCGCGTTCAAAGTTACGTGTCGCGACCAGCGCGGGGTGATGGTCACTATCATCGCCGACAACTATTACGGCTATTGCAAGAAAGAAGTCAAAACGCAAATCAGTTTTGCGACGAACCTGTTCGGAATGTGCGAAGAAGAGCACGCCGGTGGGGCAATTGCATTCCCCAGTTACGTGCTTGGCCAGGATTTCTACGGAGATCGCACAGTGCTACTGAAGAAGGCGCAGTTCTCGAATGCGATGCGGCTGCTCGACGGCTTTGTCGATCAGCATCCCGACGGCTACGCGATCGACCGGCGTTATTCTGACATTCTTTACGTGCCCGAAGACGCTGCGTTCGATGTCCGCGCGGGCTTCATTCGATGGACTCGAGACGGAGTTACGAAGAGTGTGAATCTGCTTCCGAAGCACGATTATGTGCTTCCTTCGGGGTACAAAATACGACTGGAAAAACAACAGGCCGGTTCAGCCTGGCGACTAGTGGGATCG
>DASQLD010000602.1:0-7811 GCA_035630195.1 Bryobacteraceae bacterium | reverse complement strand
GACAGAGAGCACGGGACCGAAGATCTCATCGTCATAACAAGGGGTACCTGGCTTGACATTATCGACCAGCGATGTTCCGAGGAAGAAGCCTCCACTCCTGCAAGTCGGGTCGGTGCGACCGTCCACCGTCAGCCTAGCTCCGTGCGACTCCGCCGATTCCAGATAAGACGCTACCCGGTCGCGATGCTCCCGCGTGATAAGCGGTCCCATCTCCGCGCCATCCTCGAGACCCGGCCCGATCTTGATCTTCTTCATCCGGTGCTTGATGGCTTCAATGAGCGGGTCCGCCACGGCCCCCACCGCGACGACAACCGAAATAGCCATGCACCGTTCGCCTGCGGAACCGTAGGCTGCGGAGACCGCGGCATCCGCAGCCATGTCGATATCCGCATCGGGCAGAACAAGCATGTGGTTCTTAGCCCCGCCGAGCGCCTGCACTCGCTTACCATTCCGCGTCGCAGTCTCGTAAATCGCCTTGGCAACCGGAGTAGAACCAACGAAGCTGACCGCCTTGACATCGGGATGCTCAAGCAGCCGATCGACTGCCACTTTGTCGCCTTGAATAACATTGAAAACACCATTGGGAAGACCGGCCTGCTTAAACAATTCCGCGATGTAAAGACTCGCCGAAGGGTCCTTTTCGGATGGCTTGAGTACGAACGTGTTCCCGCATGCAACGGCGTTACCAAACATCCACATCGGTACCATTGCGGGGAAGTTGAATGGCGTAATCCCTACTACGACTCCGAGAGGTTGCCGGATCTGATAGATGTCGACTCCCCGACTGGCCTGCTCGCTATAACCGCCTTTTAGCAGGTTGGGAATACCGCAAGCAAACTCAATATTCTCGAGTCCGCGGGCTATTTCACCCATCGCGTCAGAAAGCGTCTTTCCGTGTTCAAGCGAAATGATCGTTGCAAGCTTCTTGCGGTTTGCGTCGATCAACTCTCGCATCTTGAAAAGGATCTCGGAGCGCCGAGACAACGAAGTCGCGCGCCATGCTGGGAAGGCGCTTTTTGCAACACCGACAGCGTGATCTACTTCGTCCGTGCTCGCAAAGTCGACCCGCGCCTGTTGCTGTCCGGTCGCGGGATCCCAGACAATACCGGACGTGCCGGAGGTCGATGCGACGACCTCCCCGCCGACCCAATGACTTACCCTCTTAATCCCAATTGCAGTTTCGGCAACAGACATGGTTTTCCTTCTCGTCTCAGCTTAACGAATCCACTGGACGGTTTTCGTGGCGAGGCAGTCCAGGGCCGTGATAGCCATTTCGAGATGCTCTTCCTTCGTATCTTCCACCTTGTTGTGGCTGATTCCGCCGAGCGACTGCACAAACATCATGACCGACGGAATGCCCGCGCGCGCAACTTCCGCCGCATCGTGCAACGGTCCGGATGGGAGACAGTGTGACGATCCTGCTGTCTCGCGCACTGCCTCATCGCAGAGAGCAATCAGATCCGCATGGAATGGAACTGGTTCAATGCTCCAGATTCTGGACCATTCCACGGTGCAATTCTCTTCCCCGGCAAACAACTCGCTTGCCTCACGGGCACGGCTGTACATCGCCGCAAGTACACCAGCGTCCAGGTCCCGTTGATCGAGTGTGGCCTCGCACTTGCCGACTACCGCAGTTACGATTCCGGGGAAGGTCTTGACCGAGCCCATCGTACACACCGCATCTGGAAATCTTGCGGCGATCGGACGAATCTCCAACGCCAGTTTTGCAGCAGCGGCCAGAGCATCTCTACGAGCATTCATCGGCGTCGAACCGGAATGCGCTTCCTGGCCATGAAACGTGATGGCATGCCGTTCAACGCCTTTCGTCCCCAAAACCACCCCAAGCGGCAGATTCATACTCTCCAGTACAGGACCTTGTTCGATGTGGAGTTCAAGATAGGCAGCGGCATTGCGTTGTTCCTGCTGGGCATCAGGGAAGCGATCGAAGTCGTAGCCACAGCGGCGAATCGCTTCCGCTAGACGAATCCCATCTTTATCTGTGCGATTGCGGTCGGCATCAATCGAGTGGGTACCGGCAAATGCAGATGAGCCTAGTAAGCTGCGGCCGAAGCGGGCCCCTTCTTCATCGGCCCAATCGACAACACGAACCGTTACTGGCGGCCGTCCACCATATTGCGTATGGAAGCGCCGCAGAATCTCGAGGGCAGCGAGCAAGTCGAGGCATCCATCGAGCCAACCGCCGTTCGGGACCGAATCGAGATGGCCGCCAATGAGTAGGGCCTTTTCCGATTCCCCGCGCAGCGTCACCCAGTGATTTCCAGCCGCGTCGTAATGCTGCTCCACCGGCAAACCTTCGAGCTTCGACGCGAACCAGCTCCGAGCGTTAAGCCAAGTGTCGGTCCATGCCACGCGTTGAGCGCCGTTTTCATCTGACGTAAGGCTGCGGAGTTCTTTCAGTTCGGCGATGGGTCGTTTTGGATCCAGACTCATGTGGGTTTGAGGAACCGGCCTCAGCCTTTCTCTCCGACGAATCTACTTCGCGAACTTGTACCTTACCTCGCACCGTCACAAGGGAGGGTCGCCCGTCGATCTCCATTCCTTCGACGATGCCAACTTCAATGAAGGGCGCCGGATCAGTCGCCACGGAGCTATACGCGCGTCTCGGCCGTTTGGCGTGTTGCCATCAGACTGGCATCGAGGCGCCCGACAAACTCATCGACATCGGTCTTTGAGATATTCAGCGGCGGAGTGATGCGTATCACATTCCCGTACAGGCCACCCTTGCCGATCAGAATCCGATTTTCGCGCGCCGCCTCCATGACGGCGGCGGTTGCAGCAACGGCGGGTGCTTTCGAAGTCCGATCCTCCACAAGTTCGAGCGCCTGCATCAATCCCATACCGCGCACGTCACCGATAAGAGAGTGTTTTTCCTTGAGTTCTTCGAGCTTGCCGCGCAAGTATGCGCCGGTCTCTGCCGCGTTGATGCGCAGATTGTTCTCTTCAATGAAGTCGATAACGGCTTTAGCGGCTGTAGAGGTAACCGGATTGCCACCAAATGTGGAGATCTGCACGCCTTTGAGCCCATCGGCTATGGCTGGCTTGGCTACAGTCAGACCTACTGGGGAACCATTGGCCAAGCCTTTCGCGCTGGTGATGATGTCGGGTGTCACACCCCACTGCTCGATGCCAAACCACTTGGCGCCGGTTCGACCCCATCCTGTCTGCACTTCATCGCTGATAAAGATTCCACCGTAATTGCGGATAATCTTATCCACGATTGGATAGTACTCTTTGGGCGGCGTGACGAAGCCACCGACACCTTGAATGGGCTCCGCGATAATGCCCGCGATGTGGCCCGAAGTAGTAGTGCGAATCAATTCATCGACGTCCTCGGCACACTTCACACCGCAATCGGGATACTTCAGTCCAAAGGGACATCGATAGCAATACGCGTTGTGCGCATGGACAATACCCGGCTGAGTTATCGGGCCGAGCCGCCACGTCGAATTGCCGGTAAGTGCCATAGCCATCGAGGAGCGCCCGTGATAGGAATGGCGTAAGGCAATGATTTCGGACGCGCCCGTGTAGCAACGCGCCGCGAGAATGGCAGTTTCGTTTGCTTCCGTGCCGCTATTGGTGAAGAATGCCTTCGTAAGCTGACCACCAGGCGTGATCGATGCGATCTTCTTCGCCAGCGCGACTTGCGGCTCCGTCGCAAAAACCGTGGATACGTGCTGGAGCTTGTCCATTTGCGCATGGACTTTGCGGTTCACGGTGTCATTACAGTGGCCGACGCTAATAGTAACGATTCCACCAAAGAAATCGAGGTACTGGTTACCGTCAGCGTCCCACACGTACTGATCTTTGGCTCTTTCGATGACGAGCGGTGTTTTGTAGTAATGGAACACCGATGGAAACAGATGTTCCTTCTGCGCCAGAAGGATTTCGTCTTTCGTCATAGCTCACCAGGCTCCCTAAAAGATCATTCGCAAGCCAAATTGAATAATGCGTGGTTCTCGGGCCGATGTGATGGTCCCAAACGTCGCGCTTGTATTTCTTCCGTCGGGTCCCGCAGAGAAAGCGACATTTGGGTTGCCATAGTTAGTGTGATTCAGGAAGTTGAACGCCTCGGCGCGGAATTGCAAGCGAAGTCCTTCGAACAGTTGGGTATCCTTGATCAACGAAAGATCGAAGTTCACTGTGCCGGGTCCGCGCACATCAGGAAGCGTTCGTCCTACGTTTCCGAAAGTGAAGTTTGGAGGATTCAGGAACTGTGTCGTATCGAACCAGCGCTCCGGCGTCGGGTTATCCAACTTTGCGCTCACGCCGGTAGAACTCGGCCGATTCGCCAAGAAGTTATTCGCTCCACGAATGACTAGCGGCAGACCACCCTGCAGTGTACCGATCAAGTTCAATTGCCAGCCGCCAATCAGCCCATTGGTGAAACCGTTCGAAGGGTTCCAGCGCTTGCCTCTGCCAAACGGCAACTCGTAGATGCCGCTCAAGACGAGCCGGTTGGCAACATCGGTCGGGTCCACAGACCGTTCCGCGCGGCGATCGAACTTGCCGTTCTGATAGCCGTTGTCGCTTCCAACTTCTACTGCGCCGAAATTGCTAGGAACGATCGCGCTGTCGCTGATCAGCTTGCCGAAAGTATACGAGCCGAGTATCGCGAATCCGGACGACAACCGCTTCTCGACACTCAAAAACAAGGCGTGATAGATCGAGCTACCGAGGTGAGGCAAACGCACATTCACCGTCGTGTAATACGGGAACGGTCGCAGAGATTGAGACCGGCTAATCGTTGCGCCACCCAAGGCGCCCGGCACGCGACCGGCATAAGGATTCGGCACCTGATCTTGCAACTGCAATCCGAGGCTCTGATACTGCGGGTCAAGCTGGTTATAATCATAAGCGCTCGCCGCGAGGTTGTTGGTCTTGTTGGCGCTGTATGTCGCGTCGATCATCCAACTACCGGGCAACTGCTGCTGGACCGACATCGACCATTGCTGGGACATCGGAACTTTCTCGGAGCCCTGATCCCAGTTGACGCCTTGGCTCAAGAATGCGCTGGGTCCCAGAAGCGGACCGAGCGGCTCAATCGCCGGCGTTGGGAATCCATCCTTGAACTGAAAGGCTGGCAGATTTGTATTGTTATTCGGAGGCAGGTACGAGGTCGATGTATTCGCAAAACCCGCGGTATTGCCGAAGTAGTCCCGATAGAAGATTTGCGGATAGAAGATGCTGTATCCACCGCGGATCACAGTGCGGCCGTTTTCGAAGGGGTCAAAGGCGAATCCGAATCGAGGACCGAAGTTGTTGTAGATCGGCTCGAAGGGCGACCGTCCGTAATCGACACCGGCGTACTCCATTCGCCCGGGTAGATTGGTTAGCGGGTTGGTAGCAAAGGGATTGAAGTTAGAAGTTCCGTTGTTGCGCTCAAAAGGCCATTGCTGATAGTCCCATCGAAGTCCTAGGTTGAACGTCAGCCGGCGGGAAGCGCGCCAGTCATCCTGCACGAAAAGACTATACGACTTGGCCGCCTGCGATTCCCCGCCGTAACGAATTAAGGTGGCGCTGCTCACGGAACCCAGCAGGAACGTCGCGAACGAACTTCCGGTACCGGCTTGGTTCTGTGGGTTGCCCGTGAGGCCAGCAGCAAATTCGAACTGCCCCGAAGGAACTTCCCGTTGATAGTTGTTGGCCTGCTGAACACGAATGTCTGCGCCCACTTTTAGAGTGTGCCCGCCAAAGATTTTTGTCGCCATGTCAACGAACTGCCAAGTCGTGCCTCCACGGAGGCCAACGGTGAAGGCTCCAAAGGCGGGAAGACCATTGCCGACGCGAGGTAGAGTGTCGCGCGGTACCGTCTCAGGTAGGCCCAACTGTTCGGGCCAATCCTGCCCGTAGCTGTAAGCCTGGAATGGAAATGCCTGACGCGCTACGCTTATTCGAAACTCATTCAAGAACGTAGGCGTGAAACTATGGGTATCGCTGAGCAGCACATTGTAGTTCAGATAGTTGTCGAGACGCGCACGCACATTGGGATCGGGCAGTGAGCTGGCAAAGCCGTTGTCATTGAAATGCTTATAGCGCATGTAGCGACCAGTTAGAGTGTTCTTGTCGCTGAAGCGGTGATCCATCTTGACGGTGTATTGATTCATATCGCGCTGCTCGCTGACCTGCCCGATCCAGTTATTCGAATTCGTGAACGCATTGTCAGGTGCGCGATTGGGCAGCGGATAAAACTGCAGCATCTGTCGCGATACGGGATCGAGACGCGACGAAGGAATCATATTCCCTGCAAATTGCGTACGTACAAAGCCCGAACCCGACGGATTGGCGACCGTCGTTGCCGGGTCGTATATGGGTATCAACCGGCCCGAAGTATCGAACAGCCTCGAAAAATCTCCGTTGCGCTGTTCCTCAGTGGGTACAGACAGTATGTTCGAGCGATTCCGCTTGTTCGTCCAACCTTCGTAGTTGAAGAAGAAAAACGTCCGATCCTGTCCGTTGTAAACCTTCGGGATTCGGACAGGTCCACCAACGCTGCCCCCGTACTGGTGGTAGCGAAACACTTCCTTGCTGGCTGTGTAAGCCCGACGCGCATCGAAAGCATCATTGCGGAGGAAGTACGTCGCCGAACCGTGGAACTGATTCGTACCGCTTTTGGTCACGATATTCACGACGCCGCCGGCCGTGAATCCGAACTCCGCCGACATCGTGTTCGACTGCACTTTGAATTCTTCTACCGCATCCACCGTTGGATTGACATTTACGTCAGCGAGGAAAGCGCTGTTGTTGTTACCACCATCCAGGATGAAGCTATTCAGCGAACTCGGACCGCCATTGATGCTGATCGCCGAGAGAGCTGTGCCTCGATCGACAAAGCCACTGTTGGTAGGACCCGCCTGCGATTTGACGCCGGGAGTCAGTAGAACCAAGGCAAGCGCGTTGCGTCCGTTCAGCGGCAGATCCGTGATCCGGCGATTCTCGATGACCTTGCCCACCGTCGCGCTTCCGGTATCGACCAGGGGAGCTTCGGCAGAGACGCGAATCGATTCGGTTGTGGCGCCGACCTCGAGATTCAACTCCAGGCCTAGCCGCTGATCGACCTGAAGCGTAATACCCGTTCGGTCAATCCTCTTGAAACCTTGCTTCTCCACAGTCACGGAATAGGAACCGACCTGCAACGACGGAGCGCTGAAATAGCCCGCGTCATTCGTGGTGGTCGCAAACACCGCGTTCGTACCTGTGTTGACGATTCGGACTGCCGCGTCCAACACTCCCGCTCCGCTAGCATCTTTGACTGTTCCGAAAATCGATCCTCTGCCCTGCTGCCCGAACAACGGCAATGAAGCCGCGAAACACAGTATCGCGATGAATTTGATCATTCGAATCCCCTGAAGCTTAGACAACTATACGAAAAAGAACTGGGCAGTTGCATTGCACTCGAGCTGCGGTATCAGCCGGACCCAGTGGGCTGAGAAGGCGTCCGGAAATATGTGCTTGCCGTACCCTTCCGCCGGGACTTTGAGCGTTTCATACTTGTGCCATGTGCCGTTGCCCATGAAGTCAATTTCGATTGAGAAATCACAAGCTTTGTCCGTATTGATGTGAAGCATTTTACGCTCGAATCCCGTTAGTAAAAATGGATCGGAAGCGACGTCTTTCTTCACAGCCGACTTCCACCAGGGGCCGCCCCAACCTGCAGGCTTCCCCCATGACCAGAGATCGTCGGTCTTGCCGAACCACAATCCCGCTTGCGGTTGCCCGGATAGCGCGTTGTTATCACGATTTGGCGTCGTTTGATTGCCGCCGACTGCGAACAGTCCCCGAAATGCGCAAAA
>DASQLD010000601.1:0-28729 GCA_035630195.1 Bryobacteraceae bacterium | reverse complement strand
CCGCGCATTTGCAGGGAACTCCATGTCCTCGGCTGCATAGACCTCCGGCAGTCGCGGCCGCATGTACTTGGTAAACGGAAGAATCTGGCGATCGCCCGCGATTCCGCTCCGTTTCCTCACCGCTGCGAGCTCTTGCTCTGCGGCCTTTATACTGGCTTCGATCTCCGACCCGCCCGACTTCTCCTTCAACGCCGCAATGCGCTTTTTGATCTCTTCCTGATCCTTTGCGTTTACTTTCTCCGCCGCCTCGACTTCTGCGACTTTCCGCTCCCAGGCATCCAGATCCGCGGCGTAGCGTTTCACATCCTCCAGCGTCTCCGGCAGCCGTACTGTATTGATCCCGCCATCTTGATTGCCGGCCGACAGAGTCTTTGTGCTCAAAAACATCCCAGACATCGCGAAGTAGTCTTTGTTGGGAATGGGGTCGAACTTGTGATCGTGACATCGTGCACATCCGACTGTCATACCCAAAAAAGTACGGCCGACGAGATCTGCCTGAAGATCGGCGATATCGACGCGAAGCTGCTCGCGATCGTACGAGAACCATGCCCACGGCCCCAAGACGAGAAATCCGGTAGCCGCTCGGGCGTCGGCGTCCGGAGCAGATTTCTTTGTGTCGCCCTTGGCATGATCCGGCCCTGCGATCTGCTCGCGGATGAATTGATCGTACGGCTTGTCCTGATTAAACGAATTGATAACGTAGTCGCGGTAGCGCCATGCATGGCGCAGAGGAATTCGCCGGCCGACCCCGGTGGTATCCGCCCAGTAAGTTACGTCCAGCCAGTGCCTGCCCCACCTGTCTCCATAGGATGGGGATGCCAGGAGCCGATCGACAACGCGCTCGAAGGCCTGCGGAGATGAGTCTTTCTGAAATGCGTCTATGTCTGCGGGCGTTGGCAGCAACCCGGTAAGATCCAACGTCGCCCGTCGAAGCAGAGTGTACTTATTGGCATCACCAACAGGGGCGAGATTGTTCTTTTCGAGCTGCGCCAGAATAAACCGATCGATATCCGAGCGGGTCCACTCTTGCCTCTTGACCTCTGGCGGCGCCGTCTTTCCGACCGGGACGAACGCCCAATGTCCCTGTCCTGTCGTAACAGACGCTGGTATCGCGGCCTCTGGCCAAACAGCCCCGTCTGCTACCCATCGCTCAATAGCTTGGACCTCATGATCCGCAAGCTTTCCGTTCGGCGGCATTTTGATTTTGCCGGTGTGCCGGAGCGCCTGCACCAGCCGGCTTGCGGAAGGATCGCCGGGAACCACTACGCTCGATCTGTGCAGTCCATCTTTCGACGTAAGCTGGATGTCGGCCATCTGCACCTTATCGCCGTGACAGGAAGCGCAACGGCCAACCAACAAGGGTCGGACTTTTGTCTCGAAAAAATCAGACTGTTTCGCAGTTTGGGCATGAAGCCAGCCAAGCGATAAGGCGAATCCGAGTGCCAGCGTTCGCATAATGCTCTTTCAAGCCAGAATTTTCTTTATGATCTCGCCATGAACATCGGTGAGTCGCTGTTCACGTCCGCTAAACCGGTAGGTCAACCTCTCGTGGTTCAGGCCGAGCACATGAAGAATAGTTGCGTGAAGATCGTGAATGGTGACCGGATCGGTCACCACCTGATTCCCTAACTCGTCGGTTTCTCCGTAAGTAACGCCGCCCTTTATCCCTCCGCCCGCCATCCATATCGTGAAACAGTCAGGATGATGATCGCGGCCGTCGCCATTTCCTGTATCCGGAGTGCGCCCGAATTCGCCGGCCCAGATCAGCAGAGTTTCATTCAATAGTCCTCGGCCTTTCAAGTCGTGAATTAAGGCCGCGGTGGCTTGGTCGGTAACAAAAGCATTCGTCTCATGACCCTTCCGCAGATCGGTGTGCTGATCCCAGGTGCCATTCATTCCAAAAAGATTCGGACAGGTAACCTCGACAAATCGGACGCCGGCCTCCACAAGCCGTCGTGCCCTAAGGCATTGCAGACCATAGAGGGCTTTCGGTTTGTCGTCTGAGTCCAACCCATAAAGCTTCTTGGTGCTCTCGGACTCTTTATCCAGATTCAACACATCCGGCACGAGCGATTGCATGCGGTATCCCATCTCATAGTTCGAGATGGCTGACTCCACGGCGTCTTCTCCGCTAGTCGCCTTCAACAACTCCCTGTCCTGCTGCACGAGCACGTCCAGCTTGGCGCGCTGTATCCGCGCATCGCGATCGGCCGGAGTGATGTTGTCAACAGGGACGCCTTCATCGCGAATGTGTGTCGCTTGGTGAGTGCCAGGTAGAAAACCGTTCGAGAAATTCTCGATCCCGCCAGGAGGTATTGAGGCGTCACGGAGCAACACATACCCCGGCAGATTCTTGTTCTCGCTGCCGAGTCCGTAGGTGATCCAGGACCCCATGCTCGGATATCCTCCGATGTTCCGCCCGGTATGAAGGAAGATATTACCCCGCGCATGGAGCGGAAACTCCGACTTCATCGACCTTACGATGGCGAGGTCGTCTACATACTTTGCCGTGTGTGGAAACAGCTCGCTGACAGGAGCGCCTGACTGCCCATACTGTTGAAACTTCCATAAAGGCCGCAACCACTTTCGATTTGGACCAGCGACATAGCTGTCAAGCTTGGCAGGCTTTCCATCTAAGTCGGCCAGTTTCGGTTTGGGATCGAAGCTCTCCATGTGCGACACGCCGCCAGGCATAAAGAGGAAGATCACATTCTTCGCCTTCGGTGTGAAGTGCGGCTTTGAACGCTCGGCTCCGAACAGAGGAGTGGCGCCGCCGGCCATCGCCGAGAACGCAAGATAGCCAAACCCATTAGAAGCAAGTTGGAGAGCTCTGCGCCGTGTTAAGGGTCTGGCGCAGCCAGGACATCCATTGGATTCGCTGTGCATCGTTTCTCTCCTACTGAATGTAGATGAACTCTTTCATATTGAAAATCGTATGCGCGAGGTCCTTCCACACCGAAAGACTGTTCGGCACTTCCTCGCGGGACACCTTCTGCAGACTGGCCAGTTCTGCGGCCAGCCCACGAAAACGCTCGTATTCCACAGGGTTCGGGCGGCGTCCCAAAGCTATCTCAAAGAGCTGTCCAACTCTAGTGTCAATCGAGTCAGCCGGCATGGTCAGCAGTCGCTTTGCGCACTCTTCCGCCTCGGCCACGACGAAAGGATCATTCAGAAGAGTGAGGGCTTGCGCGGGAACATTCGTCACGTCACGGCTGCCTCGCGCAGCCATCGGGACGGGATAGTCAAACGTCTCAAGGAAGCGCGTGCCCTCCATTCGCGTCACTTTGAGATACAGACTACGGCGTCCTTTCCCATCGAGAGGGCCTGAGAACAATCGGCGATAATCCTGTGGTTGATCACGATACGGATCGGTGCTCGGGCCAAACAAAGACGAGTCGAGCTTTCCTGATGCCGTAAGCAGGGTATCCCGAACGGATTCAGCCTCCAACCGCCGCAATGGGTAGTGATGCAGCAGCGCGTTCTGCGGATCAACGTCACGTGCTTGCGCAGTGATCTCTCCTGATTGACGGAACGTCTCGGAAAGCACCATCGACCGGATCATCTGCTTGATGGACCAACCCTGATCGATGAACTCACGCGAGAGATAGTCGAGGAGCTCTGGGTGCGAAGGTTTATCGCCAATCACGCCGAAGTTGTCCACTGTGCCAACGATGCCGCGGCCAAAGACATGCTGCCAAATCCGATTCACCATCACGCGAGCGGTCAGCGGATTCTCCGGACTGGCGATGATCTCGGCAAGCTCGCGACGCCCACTCCCCGTCGTGGCAAGTGGCTCCTCACCCAGGATGCTCTTCAGGAATCTGCGTGGCGCCGGTTCACCATACGTCTTGGCATTGCCGCCGATCAGCACCGGAAAATCGGTTCCGGCGCCTTTATCGGCGAGTCCCTCGACAACTCGTGGCTCCGGGATTTCGGATTCCACCGCTCGATATTCGCTGATGAGTCGCGCGAGCTTAGGTGTTGCGCCGGTCTTATTTGGGAGCAGATCGTTCTGGAGCAACCAGTCGAGCCAGCGGACATCGTCTTCGGTTTCCGAGCCCTTCGACCAACGCTCGACAGCGTCCTCAATTCGAGACTGATAAGCCTTGGCGAGCGATTCCCATTTCGACGGGACACCTCGGTCGAACAGAGGCAGCATGTGCGAGAGCGTTTCCCGCGGCGTTTCCGTCACATCGTGCGCTACTACTTCAGTAATCCCGAAGTACGATCGCGGGTCGTGGAGAAGCTTTTCCTGATCTTTCTTCAGCACTCCCGGTCGATCGGGTAGACGCGGGTTATCCGAGCGTGTCACCAGTTCGACGAAGACGGGAAGACGCTTTTCCTTCGCAAAGGTGTCCAACTTCACCCACGTCAAATGGCTGTTCTCGAAAACCTTGTAATTTTCTCCGATCGCGCAATTGTCAATTACCGTCCGCCTCGCGCCCAAGTTGCCGCCCATGACGCGAACACTAAGAAATTTCTTGTCCTTCGGCAGATCCGGAGATCGAAGGGCGCCGTTCAGGCGGCCCGACAGCAAATTCGTATAAAGTCCTTGCGACAAAACGTTCTGAAGCGCCTTGTCGCCGTCGGGATTAATGGTGAAGTCGCCGGTGTTTGCGAACCCGTTTGCCACACTCGTGCCGGTTAACGTCCACCCATCCGGCGCCTTGCCCTTGAAACTGGCAACCTGCTGGAAGTTCTCGCGATTGAAAGCTTCGCGCTCGACTGCCTCTCGCTTATATCGTTCGATAAGTGGCGCTGCCTCACTGGCAAGATACTTCTCGTTCGATGCAGTACGGCACATCAGAGTCGTCCAGGGATACGATGGCTGATCCATCGCGTTGCCGGATGCTGCCAACGCTTTGGCCCAGGACTCGGTGCGCGTAGTGCTCATGCCGTCAGAGCTTGCATCACGCGTGGATCGCCGCGTGGCTAGCATGTACTCAGCCGTTTTCCCTGCTTCTCGTTTCCATACCGATGCGATTTCATCGCGTATGCTTTGCTTCAGTTTCTTCAGCCGGTCGATCCTGCTCGCGTTGACCTGCGGAAGGTCCATCGTGTGTGTTACTACTCTGCTGCTGTTGAGAATGCTGTACAACCCGTAGTAATCTTCTGTGGGAATAGGATCCAGCTTGTGATCGTGGCAGCGGGCGCAGGAAACAGTCAAGCCCTGGAATGTCTTTGTAAGCGTATCGATCTGATTGTCAATCACGTCGAGAGCAATCTCTCGAAACATAACGCAGTCATCGTGTCCTGCTTCGCCGAGTCTGTAGAAAGCAGTTCCAATCACCGACTCGTTGATCCCGGCTTCGGGATCGACGCGAGGCTTCTCGAGTAGATCACCTGCGATATGCTCCCGCACTAGTTGGTTGTAAGGAACGTCCCGGTTCAAAGCTCGAATCACGTAATCGCGATAGCGCCACGCTCCAACGATCTCGTAGTTCCACTCGTAACCGCGCGTCTCTCCGAAGCGAACCAGATCGAGCCAATGGCGCGCCCAATGCTCACCGAATCTCGGTGAGGCCAGGATGCGATCCACCACGCGCGCATAGGCATCAGGCGCCGTATCGCTAACGAAGTCGTCAATCTCTTTTGCCGTGGGTGGCAGCCCCGCCAAAACGTAGCTCAGGCGGCGGATCAGAATCCGTTTGTCTGCAGGCTTGGCAGGCGACAGATTGGATTGCTGCAGCCGAGACAGGATGAAACGGTCTAGCGAGGTCTTGGCCCAAACCGAATCTTTCATTGCCGGCGCAGTCACGTTGCTCACCGGCTGAAACGCCCAGTGTTCGCGCGCAAGCTGCCCGTAGCGGTCCTTGCGGGAAAGTCCCTTTGCGGCAGCTGTCACGGGCCAGACCGCATCCTTTCGAATCCACTCTTCAATCGCGCTGATATCCGCTTCCTTCAGCCGCGTACCGATAGGCATCTTGAGTCCGTCATGCCGTATGGCTTTCACCAGGAGGCTCTTTTCCGGATCGCCAGGAACGATAGATGGGCCGCGGGCGCCACCTTTCACTAAGGCATCACGGCTATCGACCCGCAAGGAGGATTGCTGCTGGTCGGCTCCATGACACGCATAGCAGTTCTTGACAAGGACGGGACGAACGCGACTTTCGAAGAACTCCGCATCCGCTGTAGAAATAGCGCGAGGCTGTGCGCTATCGGGACTCCCGCATAGAAGGGAGCAACTGGCAATGACTGAGATGAGTAATGCAACAGGTCGCACGAGAGCCTCTCAGCAAGTAATCATGGTCGGATGTTTTGGAAGAGATAAGTGCTTCGCCATAGTCTCGAGGTGAAGATCCATGCATCGCCTGGCCTGTTCGCTCCGCCGCTTCGAAATTGCCAGAAAGATTCGCTTGTGCTGCTCGACGGCTTCCAAAGCCACTCCATCGCTCGTCAAAGCAGTGCTGACCCACTGGCGCATAAGATTTCGTATCAACAGAATCGAATTGAGCAGGATAGTATTGTGACCCGCTTCGGCGATCGCAAGATGGAATTGGACGTCCGCTTCGAGGAACCTTCCAGGGTCGCCTATGGACGCTTCCATTAAGTCCAGCGTCTCTCCAATCTTGGTCAGATCATCGGCCGTCGCCCTTTCGGCAGCCAACCCGGCGAGTTCGACCTCAATCAACTTGCGAGCCTCAACGAGCTCCCGGGCATCGGAGATATCGCTTCCAGTGATCGCCCACAGAAGGGGCCGGGCGAAGAATTCCGAGCGCCCGCATACGAACGTACCTTCCCCTAAGCGCGTTTCGATCATCCCCATGATCTCCAGCGCTTTGAGGGCTTCCCGCAAGGAAGCACGGCCCACTCCGAGTTTCTGAGACAGGATTCTCTCCGGCGGGATCTTTTCGCCTGCGGCCCAGTGACCGCGCATGAGATGTCCCACGAGTTTCCGGCAGACGTCCGTGGTGACGGTTGTGCGGCTGACGGGCGTCAGGAAACTTGACGACATGGATCCTTTTTGTACATTATAGCCCGATTTGCCAGTGGTCAGACCATTAGGCCTTAGGTTGAAGCCTCTCGGTTCAAGTATGATACGCTCGGCAAAAACAAAGGGTACACAAGATGATTCGGTTTCCATTCGCGTTATGCTCCGTGGTTCTACCTGCCGCTCTGGCCGCACAAGTCATCTCATCGAGTATTGTTGGAAACGCGCTTGACGCGACAGGCGCATCGGTTCCGGCAACTGTTGTCGTATTGACGCACACCAGTACCGGCGCCACACGTAGCGCGACCACCGACGACACAGGCGCGTACGTGTTCCCGCAACTTGTGCCAGGCACTTATAAACTCGCTGCCACCCATGCCGGATTTAAACGGTACGAGGTTTCCGAGATTAACCTGCCAGTCAATCAGACAGTCCGCGTGGATATCCGGCTGCTAATCGGCGACGTCACCGAGCAGGTGCAAGTCGTCGGCCAGGCGCTGCAAATAGAAAGTGAGACGTCGTCACTCGGTCAGGTGATAGCGCAGCAAAGCATCGTCGAACTCCCGCTGAATGGCAGGAACTTCATGCAGCTCGCGAACATCTCGGCGGGTGTCGTTCCCGCCTACAATGCGCGAAGTTCAACCATCACCAACCAGTCCGGACGTGGAGATATGGCTGTCCACATCTCTGGTGGACGCGGCGATGCCAATAGCTATCTTGTCGATGGTGTGGAGACTCGTAGTTCCTGGTTTAACTCGCCGAGCGTGCTCGTCTCCGTGGATGCGATACAGGAGTTCAAGATCGACCGAAACATGTTTTCTGCCGAGTACGGTCAGGGCAGCGGGATCGTGAACCTGATCAGTAAGTCCGGCGGAAATGCCTTCCACGGCGCCGTTTTTGAGTTCCTCCGCAATGACAAGCTTGATGCTGCGAACTTCTTTGATAACTACTTCGGGACGCGTAAGGCGCCGTTTCGCCAGAACCAGTTCGGCGCGGCAGCTGGGGGAGCGATCATTCCGAATCGGTTATTTTTCTTCGGCAACTGGGAATCGATGCGCAGTCGGCGTAGCAACACGTTCAGCGCCCTGGTGCCAACACCAGCTCAACTTGGAGGCGATCTCACTGGCTTGACGTCTTCAAAACGTGATCCGCAAACTGGCGCGACCGCGATACTCGATCCTCTCACTGGCCTCCCCTTTCCAGGCAATCGAATTCCCACCAGCCGCATTTCGTCGGTAACGAAAAACTTCACTCAATACACTCCTCAACCGAACACGAACGTAGCGGGCAGAAACTATGTGGTGGCCCGGTCCACCAGCCGTGATGACGATCAGTTTGGCATTCGCTTAGACGGACAGCTTAGCGGGTCTGACTCGCTATTCGGACGATACACAAACTACGAGTCAGATCTCTTCCGGCCGGGCATCGGACCGTTATCCGGAAACGTGTTCCCGTACTCAGGACGTAACGTTGTCGTGCAGGAGACTCACATCTTCAGCCCGGCGCTGTTGAACACTTTCAAGTTCGGGTACAACCGTGCCAACGTTTTCAATAGCTGGGAAATAACACCGACGAGCCTGGCGAACGAGATCGGTCTGAAGATCAATCAGGTGCCGGAAGAGTATGGGCTCCCGAGTGTCGGGTTGTCAGGAGGCTGGTACGTAGGGGGTGGCACAGGGATAAACCAGGGTGGAATCGACAACCTGTTCCAGTTCAGTGACACGATTAGTTGGATCCGAGGAGCCCACACGCTGAAGTTCGGCACAGACATTCGATACATCCGTTTCGACCAACGTCTCGGGCTCAATAACAATGGGGCCTTTACGTTTGACGATCGATATACGGGCAATCCTGTTTCTGACTTCCTCTTGGGGAATCCCGCTCAGATGACCGCTCAGATTGGACTGGGTGTCGGCCGTTGGAGGTCTCAATCCTACAACTTCTTTCTTGCCGACGATTGGAAGATTAGTCCGCGCCTTACTCTGAACCTCGGGCTGCGGTATGAGTACGACAGCCCATACGCCGAGAAAGATGGACGCGAAGGATACTTCGACACATCGCTCGCAAAATTCGTAGTCGGCATAAGCCGCGAGGAATCACCCATTGCGCGAGACATACCGGGATTGGAGTTTAATCCGAACCTGCGTCCCGGTGTCTGGATACCCGATCGAAATAATTTCGCGCCGCGAATCGGTGTTGCCTATCGGCTGACCGACTCAACTGCAATACGCGCCGGCTATGGCATCTTTTATGCAAAAACGCAGGGGAACGAACTGCAGTTCAAGATCAATGCTCCGCCGCTGGTGTTCTCCACAACATTAGTCGGGACGGTGGGAACGCCAAACCTGAGTTGGGATCGTGACGCATTCCCCGATCCGGCGTCTCCCGATTTTCCGGTTGGCACGCTTTCGCCTTTCAGTGTGGACCCAGGCGATCGTAGTCCATATCTACAGCAATGGAACCTGAGCATCAATCAGAGTTTCACGTCGAATACACTTCTGGAAGTCGCGTACGTTGGCTCGATCGGCACGAAACTTACAGAACGTGTGAACATCAACCAGGCCCGGCTGCCGGATCCTTCGAATATCACGCCGATCGCTACGCGACGCCGATTTTCCGGATTTGGCGATATCCTCTCCGCGAACTGGCAAGAAAATTCAAATTACAATGCGTTGCAAACGCGCTTGGAGCGTCGATTCTCGAAAAACGTGAGTTTCCTGATCGGTTACACCTGGTCGAAAGCTATTGACACGGCTTCACGTGGAAGCGGTGGGTCCTGGCATCAGAACGCGTACAGCCTCCGCGATGATCGCGGCAACTCGGACTTCGACGTGCGCCACCGGCTCACCGCGAGCGGAGTCTGGCAGTTGCCTTTCGGAACCGGCAAACAATTCCTGAATGACAAACGTGGCTTTGTCAATGCGATCATCGGCGGTTGGTCGACGAACTTCATCGCCAGCTTCATGACTGGCAATTTCTTCAGCGTCACAGTAGCGGGTGATCGCGCGAATGTCGGCGGATTTCCCTTCCAGCGCGCGAATCGCAGTTGTGATGGAAACCTGCCGGGAGGCGATCGCACCATCGATCGCTATTTCGAGACCACCTGCTTTCAGACGACAGCCCTCGGCACGTTTGGCAACTCCGGACGGAATATCGTCGAGATTCCAGGACTCCATAACTATGATGTTTCCTTCTTAAAGGACACTCGCCTGTTCGAACGAACCAGCATTCAGTTCCGCGCGGAGTTCTTCAACTTCTTCAATCATGCTCAGTTCAATGCCCCTGATATGAACATCAACAGCGCCTTTGTTGGGCAGATTCGCAGCGCCCGTGATCCCAGAATTTCTCAACTCGGACTTAAGCTCATCTGGTGAGAATCGATGAATAGAAGACAGTTTGTCCACACCGCTATCGCTGCTGCAGTTACCGCTCCGCGCGCTTTTCCGCAGACGTCGCCGAAACTCAACTTCATCGTCATCTTGATGGATGATCTGGGATGGGCGGACCTGAGTTGCTATGGCAGCAAGTTTTACGAAACGCCGAATCTCGATCGTCTCGCCGCGACCGGAATTAAATTTACGAACGGATACGCGGCGTGTCCCGTTTGCTCTCCCAGCCGGGCGAGCATAATGACAGGGAAATTCGCTGCGCGAGTCGGCGTAACCAATTATCTGCCGGGCAAGCACCAGTTGCCTTACTCGAAGCTGCTGCCTCCGGAATCTAAGCCCTTCCTGGATCTCAAGGAAACTACAGTTGCCGAGGTGCTTAAGGGGGCCGGCTACACCACAGCCCACGTCGGCAAATGGCACCTTGGTCCGACGCCGGAGTACTGGCCCGAGAAGCAGGGCTTCGATGTCAATATCGGAGGATCGAACAGTGGAATGCCGAAGAGCTTCTTTTATCCACAATGGAAAGGCAATCCGCCGGTGGAGGGGCGCGACGGAGAGTATCTAACGGATCGCCTCACGGACGACGCTATTGGTTTTATCCGCACGAACAAAGCTCGGCCATTCTTCCTATACTTGGCCCACTACGCAGTCCACGTGCCCATCGAAGCCAAGGAGGAGATGGTAAAGAAGTATCGCGCCAAACTGAAGCCCGGCCAGGCGCAAGACGATCCCGTTTATGCCGCAATGATCGAAAGCATGGACGAAAGCGTCGGTCGGATCGTGCGGACGCTCGAAGAGCTGCGGCTGTCCGAAAACACCGTGGTGATCTTCACTTCCGACAACGGAGGATTATCCGCGCCGGAGTGGAAGTTGAAACCGGTGACATCGAACGCGCCGCTACGCGAAGGCAAGGGGCACATATACGAAGGCGGGATTCGTGAACCGTTCATCGTCAAATGGCCCGGAGTCAAGCCTCGGATCGACGACACTCCCGTTTGCAGCATAGACATTCTCCCAACGCTTGCCGATGCTGCCGACGCTTCTAGAGATACGTTCAGCAATATCGACGGCGTTAGTCTTACATCACTCATCCGCGACCGCAAGCCTTTGCCCGAGCGGCCATTGTTCTGGCACTATCCGCACTACAGCAATCAACTGGGACGCCCGGCCGGGGCCGTTCGCCAGGAAGATTTCAAGCTTGTTGAGCTCTATGAGGGCAATCGCCTGGAGTTATATAACCTGACAAAAGACATCGGCGAAAAGAACAATCTGGCCGATAAGATGCCGGACAAAACGAAGCAGCTTCATTCCATGCTGAAGGAGTGGCGAGCTTCTGTGGGAGCGCAAATGCCCACGGCGAATCCGAACTACGATCCGAAGCGGGAAGACTTCGGCTATTGGTGGCGCACCGGTACTCAACCGAAATAAATGTAGACAGCTACTGGCTCTGCAGCGCAATTCGAGCCGTCACGTTATTGGGCATGAACTTCAGATAGCTTTCAAATACCGCTCGCAGTTCGTTCGGACGCCCTCGTTCTCGCATGATTTCGCCTAGCCTTCGATAAGCGACTTCAAGCGAAGGATCGGAAGCGATCGCCTTCTTCAAAAGTGCAATTGCTTCCTCGATCCGACCCGCCGCCTTCAACGCCGTTGCCAGATTCACCTGGTAAGGCGCGTACCCGGGATCAGCCTGCAGCGCCTTCTCAAATAGCGGCAACGCCTCGGCTGTTTCTCTTCGCCGAAGCGCAAGCAGGCCCAAACCAGTCAACACGGCAGGATCATCCGGATAACTTCGTCTGGCTTCCACTAACAGTCGACTCGCCTCGTCCATGTGAAACGCGGAACGATCGCGCTCACCGACCGTGAGGTTGGCCAGAGCCAGATTGCGAACCGAGAGACCCGTCGCAGGTTCGTGCCACGCGACCAGCTTTGCCGATGCCACAGATTCCCTCGTTGCGGGCACAGGCTTCCGTTGTATCCGATGATCCGTGAACGCGGTGTGTCCCCCATCCTTCGCCTGTCGCGACGGCATGTGACAGCCTACGCAGTCGTCCACCGGCTTTGCATGGGTCTTCTCGATTCCCGTGTGGCATCCCAGGCATTTCGTCCGATAGTAAGATGCCGTATTCGTCGGCTTGTCGTGCGGATCATGACACGTGGTACAGGACAGCCGCTCGCCGCTCTTCTGTTGACAGGAGCTTCGAGCAAGCTGCTGAACATGACTGATGACCTTTAGACCGGATTCAGAGGCTGTGGCGAAAACATAAGTCGAAAAGACATCCTCGAGTACTTGTCCCGGTTGAAAATCACCAATCTCTTTCCCGGGATTTGCAATTCGTACTTCGCCGCTCAGGTGGCACTGCTCGCATACACTGTCCCTGGCCCGCACCGACAGTCGCGTGGGATTGACAATGTTTTTGACAGACGGCCGTTTCAAATGTTCACCTGGGGCGCCGTGGCAACGATCGCAGGAGATCGCTTCCTCTGCAAACGCAGGCTGTTCATACTTATTCAGCGTTTTCTTGACGGGCAGAGGCTTTCCCGAATGGCACCAGAGGCACTCAGCCGTGACAGGCCTCGTAAAATCGGGGCTGCGATCTGTCTCGTACCCGGGCGCCATGTCCCAAAGACGCCTTTGCGAGTAGTAGGAGATTGGAGATTGGAACAAGTAGCCGCCGACGTTTACCAGGTAGCCGAACGCGTGATTTCCAGAGCCGATCACATAATCGACGTTGAACTTTCCGATAGCGCCTTCCCTCTCCAGCGTGTGCACCATCCCCTCTGGACCCGATCCTATCTGGAATTCGCTTCCCGAGAGAGCATGGGCGAAGCGTCCGCCAGGCTGCCGAGCCACGCGCTGGAGTGATCGACCCATTCCTGTCTTTTGATAGCCAGCGACTTCCTTCGGATGGCAACTCGCGCATGGATGCGCCGCGGTCCCATACACAGCGATACCGGCCAATAGGAACACACGATATAGCCGAAACCTCATGGAACAACGTATTCCACGACGTGGTAACGGTCTGTCGCCATATTCTTCAACACCTGCGTCCTGCCGGAGAGCCACTTAATGGTCACACTATCCACAGACGAGCAACTCCCAAGTCCGAAATGTCGCCGTGGATCATCTGCAGAGATATAGCTGCCTCCACTCCGAACAGTATCGAACCATGTCTTGCCACACCCGGCAATGTAGACTTCCGCGCCGACTGCCTTGCCGCGAAGATCAAGCCCTATCCAATGATGGCTCGACACACTACGATTCTCAATCAGTGCCGGCGATCCTTCTACCGGAGTCACGATGAGGTCCATCTTCCCGTCATTGTTAAAGTCTCCGGTAGCGCCGCCCCGCCAGGATGCTTTCGCTCGTGTCCGAACCAGTTGCGGAGTTGATCCGAAATGTCCGCGCTGATTTGGAACAATGACAACCGGCTGTTCATAAGTCGTTCGACCCCCCATTCCGATCGTTGGATAAACGTGGCCATTGGCAAGCCAAAGGTCTCGCCATCCGTCGTTGTCAAAGTCCACGAAACCGCATGCCCATCCAAGCAATGGTGTAGTGGACCGCACGAGACCGGCTTGAGCCGACACTTCTTCATAAATACCAGCCGAACTCTGCGTGAAAAGCGGGAAGTGGTCTTCCGAGAACGTAGTGGTAAGAAGATCGAGGTCCTGATCGTTATCGATGTCCCCAATCGCCACGCCCATATTTGCCTGCGACCTGCCATCGGAGTTATACGCTACCCCGCTGACCAGCGCCGACTCCGTGAACCGGCCGCGACCCTCATTCAGATACAGATAGTTAGGTCCGGAGTCATTCGCGACGAAAATGTCAGGCTTTCTATCTCGATTGAGATCCTCAAATACGACCGTGAATCCAAAACGCGGCTCCTGCTCTACGAGTCCCGCCGCGGCCGTGAAGTCCGAAAACGTGCCATCTCCGTTATTGCGATAAAACACGTCCGGTTCACCCGCAAGCTTCAATGGACCGCAAAAGACAGGTAGTTCCAGATACTGGCAGACCGGCGCAGGGCGCCCAATACCCAAGTCTTTCAGGCTCACATAGCCAGCGATATAGAGATCGAGATCGCCGTCACCATCGTAGTCTCCGAAAGCGCTCCCCGTGTGCCACGCAATCTTGGATGCCAAACCAGCCTGTCGACTAACATCCTTAAACGTGCCGTCCCCCTGGTTCCGAAAGAGGACGTCTTGTCCCATATTCGTCAGCAGAATGTCAGGGAATCCGTCTCCGTCGTAGTCGGCGGCGTTCGCTCCAGTTCCCCAAAACAGATTAGTAAGACCGGCGGAGCGAGTGACGTCGGCGAAGCCCTTATCGCCAAGATTCCGATACAAAAACACGCCGTCTTCCCGCACTGGTGGAGTGGCGCCCTTGACAATACGTTCCAACGTTTCGACAGGTGTTCCATTAACGACTACAACATCCATTCGTCCATCTCGATCGTAGTCGAACACCGCAACGCCGCCGCCGTTGGCTTCCATAATCCACTTCTTCGCAGGCGATCCGTTATGGAGCGTCGCTGTTATCCCCGACTCGGAAGTTCTATCGACAAACTGAAACGTGATCGATACGCCTGCGAGTGCAGACATCGCCACCAAGATGCGTATCACGGCCGACGCAGCCTTTGGAAAAGAAGACCATGCTCTTTGGCCTTCACCGGATCTCCGAGTTTCCTGTATAAACGCGCTAGTTGAAAATGCGCATCTGCATTGTCCGGATCAGCGGCAAGGACTGCTTCGAATTCCGCCTTAGCTTGCTCCTGCTTCCCTAGAGCAGACAATGCGACCCCAAGCTGCACTTGGGCCTGCGGAAACTTGGGCTGCAATTGGAGAGCTTGTTGAAGGTGCGGCAGTGCCCGTTCAGCCATGCCTGCTTTCAAATGGAGAACTCCAAGGTTATAGTACGGCCACTCGGAACGCTTCGCAGACTCACGATCGATCCGGATCGCCTCTTCATAAGCCTTTTCGGCCAGCTCGAACTGATTAAGCCATTCGTAAGTTTGTCCGAGTTGGTTCCGCGCCCGCACGGAGGAAGGTGCGAACTCCAGCAGTTTCTGATAGGTGCTGAGCGCAGCCGGCAAATTCTGGCGAGAGAAGTATACGCGTCCCAGATAGTACCAGGCTTCCTCGTCTTTGGGCAGAAGCTCGACTGCCCGCTCGAGTTCCGTCTGTGCTCCCGCAGCATCGCCGATCATAAAGAGATCGAGCCCCAACAGTTTTCTGGCTTGCGAATCGCCTGGTGTTCGACCAAGATACTCGCGAAGCGTAGATGTCGATTCGCTGTATCTTTTTGTGGAAAACTGAACGTATGCCTTCCAATACAACGCCCGGGGAGGCGGACCGCTCATGGTCAGCGATTTATCCAGAATAAGCTCGGCTTCCTGCCACTTGCCCGATTTCATGAGCGCAATGGCCGCGTCAAGCTCGCTCTGGATCTCAGGCGGATAATAGGCTGAAAGGCGCCACAAAACGACCAATGCCGCAATGCTTGTTCTTCCGACGACAATCACAACCGTTCGCTCACCTTGCCTCGATCCTGGCGTTAGCCGCGTTCGCCGTCGTCGCTCCGAACCAGTGTCCGGCCCAGGACAACGATGCGGTGCTCAAACTATATCAGGCGGCAAAGACGGCGGAACAAAATGGCGCCTATCCACAAGCGACGCAGAGCTACGAGCGGATTCTCGCCCTGCGCCCGGATCTCGCCGAAGCTCATGCGAATCTTGGAAATTTATATTACATCCAAAGCAAATACGATCAAGCGGAGCGCGCATTTCGAACCGCGCTGAAGTTGAAACCACAACTCGCCGGACCGCAGTTTTTCTTAGGTGTGCTTTCGTTTCGATCGCGCGATTGGACCGCGGCGATCAACCACCTCAACAAGGCAGCCGAACTTAATCCCACGAATCCGCTGATCCAGCTTCAATTGGGATATACATACTATGCAAAAGGGGACTTCGCCAACGCCGTTAACAATCTCGAGAAAGTCGTTCGCGTCGACGAACGAAACGAGGATGCGTGGTACCACCTGAGTAAGCTCCACGGGCAGCTATCCCGCCGGTACTTCGATGAGCTGCAATTGACAGCAGCCGATTCCTTTTACACCCACTTGGCCCGGGCCCACTTTTATGAAGGGCAAGCAAGCTGGCAGGAAGCAGCCCTCGAGTATGAGAAAGCAGATAAGAGTAAGCCCACACCCGAACTGAAGACGAAACTTCATTACCTTGCCGCTCGCGCCGAGGGAAAGCAGGCGGATTGGAAACCCACCACAGAGGCACTCGACGGTTCCACGCAGTTCCTGCATCAACCTCCGGATATCGGGAAGGTCCTCAGCGAGTTCTGGCGTCTGCGTCAAGGCTTGAAAGAAGTAGAGCCTTTGAAAGCTTCTCCCGAGCAGCTATACAAGCTGGCCGAAAATCATCAGTTGCTGTCCTATATGGCCGCTCTGTGGGTGTACGGCACGAATTCCGACTCGTACCGAGCGCATCAGCTAAAGGGGCAGTCACTGGAGGCCGCAGGACGCAATGAAGAAGCGATAGCCGAGTACCGTGCCGCACTCGCGAAGAAGCCCGATCTGCAGACGGTTCATTTCGCGATCGGAAATATTCTGTGGCGATCCGGACAACTCGAAGAAGCATTACCGGAACTGAAAGCCGAGCTGGAGATCAGCCCAAACGATCCGCAGGCACACTATGAACTCGGGGATATCCTGCTGATCCAAGGCAACCTTGATGCCGCAATCGGCCACTACCTGAGTTGCCTCCGGTTCGCGCCAGAGACATCGGAGGCTCACTTGGCGCTGGATCGTATTTATACCAGCAAAGGACAGACAGCGGAAGCAATGCAGCATCTTCGCAAAGCAGCCGCCATCGCGCCGAATGATCCGACACCTCACTACCGATTGTGGCTGTTGTATCGAAAGCAAGGCAACACAGCGGAGGCCGCCAAGTCGCGGAAGAAGTTCGAAGAACTCAAGAAGTCCGCAAAACCATCCACCGAAGGCGCCCCTTAAGCGCCCCTATTTAGCGGCTGCAATTTGCAACGAAATCGAAGGAGACGGAACATGCCGCGTCCCGATGTCTGCTTCCGCCGATATCTCATAAGTACCAGTAGCAGTTCGATCCTCTGCCTCGAACGCCACTGTAATAAGAGAGCCCCCGCGACTAACAATGCGGCTGCGAACGCCGTTGGGCAAATCGAGCATCTGAATCGAGGCGTTTTCCGGAATGTCTTCCGCCGTTAGCTCCAATATTGCGGACTTTCCCTGCTCCAGACGGACACTCCGCGTCTTACTCGAAAGCCTTCCGGCCGGCTGGCGAACGACATTCATCGTAATCGCCGGCAGAGGGCGTCGAACGAAGTTCCATGCATCCAGCAGTGGTCCGAGCATCAACGTTGCGTGTGCGTCGACAATGCGTTTGTCTCCTTCGACAGTAGGCGCGCCACGAACACGGATGCTGTAACGCCCCAGTGCTACGGACTTGGGCAGTTCGATCCGCAAAGCGATCTCAGGGATGATCATGTCCGCCCCGTCTGCATTCGGTTCGAAGAGTTGGTCTGCGCGAAAGCGTCCACGAGCCCCAGACGCCCCATCCGGCAGTCCCTCCACCCAAACGTCAACCTCTCCTTGAAAACCGGCTTCGCGGACGAGGTGAACCTTGATCTCAGCCGCTTCTCCGTGTACAACCGTGAAATTTTCAGGAGTGGTGAAGAGTTGAAAGCTGGGCCGGGCAAAGTCTGACTTCAGGCAATACTCAAACCCTCGGCCGCCGCGTCCCGTCCTGTCACGAACTTCGACGGTCACCACGCCGTCTTGCTCAGGTGTAAAGAACACCCGGCTATCCGGGTTCCCGAGCAGCGTTCCCTGCCCCGCAACCACGTCATCGTTTTCAGCGAGCTTCTTTCCGTTCGCGTCGCGTAGAGTCAGGACAGAATCAAGATGCCGCACACCGATTTGCTCAGCTACAGTCCACAATTGAAGTGGCTGCCTTGCCCGAACCTGAATCCGATACCGATCTTTTTCTCCACTCGCCGCAAGAGTGCCGTTGATGAGGAATTTTCCTGCAACGGCACTGGATTCCGCAGTCTTCTCGTCAAACACTGGAACATCAGTGATCTCGATGGTGGAAGCGTGAACTTCCCCTCCAGGCCCCTTCAGCGACAGTCGCCATAAGCCAACCCTGGCGGCATCCGGAATCCTGAATAGCGCTTCCATCTCACCCGGACTCCTCTTCTTGATCTCGCCCCCTATCCGGATGATCGCGGGCGGATCCGGCGCGAAGCGAATCGGCATCGTGTACGGGTACGTCATGCGGCGGTACTCCGCCTGTCTGAGCTCGGTGAGATAAAGGCTATCGATCGAATTCAATCCCGTGCCGTGTATGCGAAGGATCGTATCGACTCCACGCGCGATGCCGCGAGGATACGAGCTTGCAACTACGGGGATGTCGCCGACACGAAGGGTATACGCCGAGAGTTTACCGAAGTTGAACCCACGCGGTCCACGGTATTGATCCAACATTAAGTAATACGTTCCTGCCACCGAGAACACATGCTCGATGAGAGGATTCTCGTTATAGTCGTCACGATCGTCGTTGAACGCAATCCGCTCGCCGGTTCCATCCAGCAGCAGCATACGCGCTTCCACAGCCGATCCGTCCTCAATCGCTTTCAAATCGAACACTAGCCGTTGACCCGCGCCGACTTTGAATGAAAATATATCGATGTCCGGGGCCTTATCGAGCCTTCCCTGGATATCCACAGGGAACGAGGAGATAGGCGTCGCACGGTCCACCTTATCGTTCGGCTCGACTTCAGTCGCGTTTCGAAAAGGTGTCACGTTGATCAAGCCTGAGTTTGACGATCCATCGAGCGTCCGGACCCGAGCAGTATGTAGGCCGAGCGCGGCAGAAGAAGAGATAGCGACGTCACCTACCAGCCTGTGCGGGCTGGAGAAGGTCATCATCTTCCAAACGAGATCCTCGCAGTCGAACTCGACTCCAGTTACGTTGGAGAGTCGCTCACCGAGAATTTCGAGTGAAACCGTCGTACCTGCTTGCCCACCCAGCGGGTACAAGCGGGCCAATCGCGGTGGTTGCGGTTCTGCTACCGCCGCCCCAACCCACAGCAGCAACAACACACCATGGAGGCGCATACGGTCAACTGACCAATTCCTTCAACGGGATACCATCTTTAACAATGCGCACTGGCCGTCCATTGGCGTGGTAGTCCTTGTTGAAGTCAATTCCTAGCGAGCGGTAGACAGTTGCTGCAAGATCTTCGATCGTAACGGGCCGGTCCACAGGCTCACCCGCTTGCTTATCAGTGCGGCCGATGATCGCTCCGCCAGGGATGTTGGCCCCAGCCAGCACGACCGAAAAAGCACTAGGCCAATGATCCCGTCCACCCGAAAAGTTGACTTTCGGAGTCCTTCCGAAGTCGCCAATCACAACGACTAAAGTCTGAGAGAGCAAACCGCGCTGAGCAAGATCATCCAGTAGCGTAGGGAACGCTTGATCGAAGTCCGTGAGCAAAGGCTTAGTGCTCTTCTCGTGATCGGTATGCGTGTCATACCCACCGTGATAAACCGTGGCGAGCCGGACGCCCGACTCAATCAGACGCCGCGCAAGAAGACATCCCTGCCCGATTCCAGTGCGGCCGTAAGCATCGCGCAACTGGTCGGGTTCGTTCTGAATGTCGAACGCCTTTCGGGCAGCCGGTGAGGAGATCAGGTCGTAAGCCTTCCCATAGAACTCATCCATTGTGTCGAGCAGCGGCGAATTCTCAGCCTCCCGAAACCCCGCATCGAGCTTTGCGAGCAATCTTTTTCTAGCGAAAGCTTCCTCATGGGTCACACCGGAGGGCAATGTCAGATCCCGCACCGTGAACGTCTTCTGATTTGGGTTTCCTGCGACGAATGGATCGAACGAAGGTCCAAGGAATCCTGCTTCGGCGGATAGATCGCTTTCCGGAATCACCACGAATGGCGGCAGCCCATTGCGACCTCCGCGTTCCTTGGCCATCACTGCGCCAAAGCTCGGCTGAATCAGGTCATTGCGCGGCTTGGTACCGCTAAAGATATACTGGCGCGCACGCTCGTGAATCGCCTCATCCGATCGCATGGACCGGATCACCGCGATCCGATGCATGATCTTAGCCGTTCGTGGCAACAACCCGGAAACAGGGACTCCCGGCACAGAGGAAGAAATCGCTCCAAAGGATCCTCTGATATCCGAAGGAGCTTCCGGCTTCGGGTCGAAGGAATCGAGTTGACTCGAGCCGCCGTTCTGGAAGATGACAATGCAGGAGCGTTCAGTTTTCTGCTCTTCCGCTGCCAGTAGCTTCGAAAGATGAAGACCCCCGAGGGCCAGTCCTCCGCTTCGTATAAAGTCCCGTCGGTTATTCACGGACATTTCAGTGATTCACTTTGAATTCCATGGAGTTGAGTACAGTCCACAAAACACCTTCAAGCGCCCGACGCCGCGACCGCCCGGCTGCAATTTCGGTCCCGATAAACTCATCGATCGCACGAGTCTCCCTATCTGATGGCGGACGCGAGTAGGCCCGCTGATACACGGCTTCAGTGATTCGATCGTCGGTCCAGCCCTTACTCAAAAACTCACTCAGGATGTTCCGCTCCGCCTGGACTTTCTGAAGGATCGTGGCGCCATTGATCATGTGAAGCGCTTGGCCCAGAGTAGGCGACTTCGCCCGCTCACACAGAACGTCTCGACGCGGCAGTCCAAAGGTCACCAGAAAGTAGTCCGGTTGGTCTGGGACGTGAACTTCCATCGCGCGCGTTCCTCTGGGATAATTGCCGAACTCATGCGGCGCTCCCGTCACTTGGCTTATGGCGTCGAGCAGGATCTCAGCAGTGAGTTGTCTCGGCTGATATCCCGCAAACAACATGCGCTCGAGCGGACCGTTGCCGCCCTTCTCCCGACGAGAGGACAGCTGATAGGTTCGAGAGTTCAAGATCGTGCGATGCAGCGACTTAAGACGGAAGCCGCTGTCTGCGAAGTGACTAGCCAGTCGATCCAGCAGCGCGCGGTTCGTCGGCGGATTGGTGGAGCGAAAATCGTCGAAGGGCTCAACGATCCCAGTCTGGAAGTATTCATTCCAGATGCGGTTCACCGTGGCCCGCGCAAAGTACGGGTTTTCAGGAGACGTCAACCAGTCAGCGAACGCGATGCGTCGATCCTCCTCGCGTTCGAATTGCGGTTCCGATCCATTCAAGAACTTGGGCGCTACGGGCTTCTTCGTGACTGGATGCTCCACGTCTGCATCTTCGTCGAGGTACCAAGTTCGGCGATACTCCGCGGTTCCATGCTTCACCCGCATACGCCCGAAAAATGCTGACATCCCGTAGAAATCGTCTTGAGTGAAGTTCTCTAACGGATGATTGTGGCACTCCGCGCATTCGAGTCGGACACCCAGAAACAAGCGGGAGACAGTAGGAGTGACCTTCTTGAGATCAAACTTCTTCAACATGAAGTCAGCCGCGGGGTGCCAGAAGTTCGCGGCTGGGTTGCGGAATGTATCACCTTTGCTCGTGATCAGTTTGCGGACAACCTGATCGTAGGGGCGATCTTCCGACAGCCATTCCTGTATCCATTCCTTGAAGATTCCCATCGAGCGACCCTGGGAGTTCAACTGATTATTCCGAAACCAGTCCTCGAACTTCACAGTCCAGAAGTCCGCATATTCCGGGCGACGTAGAAGGGAATCGATCAACTTCGACCGTTTTGCAGGATCGACATCCTTCACAAAAAGATCAACCTCCTCCGGCGTAGGCAAGGTCCCGATGCTGTCAAGGAACACCCGTCGGACGAACTCACGATCCGAGCACAATGGCGCCGGACGCACGTTCAGCTTTCGCTGCATCTTATAAGTCAGTTCGTCGATGAAATTGTTGTCCTGCAACTTCGGAAAATCTTCTCCGGCCGGCTGGTGAACGACGCTAACCTGGATCGCCGCCGACCTGCCCATTCCTCGCGCGAAGACCGTAGCAATACCGCTTTCTCCTGCTATGATCTCGCCATCCAGCTTTACCGCCGCGGTAACTTCATCGGTGCTGGAATACCGCACTTCTCCAGTCATGTCCCGAGTCGTTCCGTCGGAGAGCCTTCCCAATACGACAACGCGTATCCGAGTTCCCTTACCCGTCAGGACTTGTTCCGATGGATAGAGCTCAATCGTCGAAACCCGAGCGCCATCGGAATCGAGTTTTCCGCCCTGCTGCAGCCAGCTGAGAAGAGTTTTATACTCGTCCGAATCTTTCGTTAACAGGCGCCCGCCGCCATGAGCGATTTCAAACAAAGGTTTCCTAAGGAGAAGACTGTTCTCCGGCTTGACGATGTCGACACGGCGCCGCCCGTGGGCTTTAAGGATCATGTCTCGATCAGCGGCAACGTCATATCCGAAGAGCGAAAGACGAAATCCATTCTGACCGGCCGGGGACCCGTGACAACCGGAGCTATTACATCCTTTGATCGTTAGAACTGAGATGACGTCGGGGGAAAACTGGACCGCCAACTCGGAAGGACTGTCCGCCACACGTATCGTTGCGGAAGTTTGGATACCGGACACCGTGGCTTGGATGTTGACCTGACCATGACTGCGCGCAGTAAATACACTCAGCCGGGAATCAACAGCGACAACATCGGGAGCCGAAGAACGAACCTGCGCAGTCGCAGTGACATCTTTTTCATTGCCATCTGCATCGCGCGCCAGGACAAGAAACTTCTGGGAACGGCCGGCTCCCGCCAGTACAACATCAGGGGGGACAATCCGCAAGCCGACCAAGGTTGCCGCTATCAGCGAATCGCATACCAGCGCAAGCAAAAAGAGATGAAGCAAAGCGGACACAGTGCTCTGACCAGTCTATCGCTAAGGGGCAGCCGGAAGGGCTGCCCCTTAGTTCAGAAGACAAATTTCAGCGCTCCCTGAGCAGTTCTAGGTGTATTGGCCTGTGACGTTACTTTGCCGAAGTTGAAGGGATCGCTCAAATTCGTTGCAGGATCACCGAAGCGAACTCGATTGAATGCATTGAACATTTCGAATCGAAACTCGATGTTCATCGTTTCGTTGATGAACGTACGCTTCATGATTCCAAAATCCTCATTGAAGAGCTTGAAGTTGCGGGCGTTCGACAGAACCGAGGGAGCATTGCCGTAAGTGAACGCCGCCGGCTCACTGAAGGCTGCGCTATTCAACAGAACGTCCTTCGCGGGATCGAAGTTGCTTTTGTCAACCACGATAGGTGAGCCTCCGGACACAACATTCGGCAAATTGCGACTGTTAAACAACGGCAGCGTATTGTTCACCCCTACTCCGATCGGTGTCCCCGATTGATAGTTCAAGACCCCATTCACCTGCCATCCGCCGATGATCGCCCCAACCACGCCCTTTACGTTGCCCACCGGCTTTCCTGGTCCGATCGGCAACTCATAATTAAACGCCATAACGGCGCGGTGTGGAACATCGAAGACAGATAACGCCTTCTCGAGTCGCCGGTTATAGTGGTCGCGCGCACTAGTTGAGAAGAAGCCAGACAGGGCCGAGGAGGAATCCGTAATGGTCTTGCTCCATGTATAGGAGGAGAGCAGAAAGAGACCGCCGCTGAACTGCTTCTCTACCTTTGCCTGCAGCGAATGATACGTGGAGTTTCCGACGTTCTCAGAACGATTCGTATCGATGTTGTTGTACTGCGGGAATGGCCTCAATGATTGGGCCAGACTGCCTTGAAATCCAGGATACGGCCGCCCGAACCCGGCAGCGGCTACAAGTGGATCGTCGATCGGTCTGGTCAGCAGATTCCCCAACCGCAAGTATTGCGGATCGACTTGGTTGATATTGAAAACACCGGTGCTCAGCCGGGTTGCTTTCGAACCGACCCAGCCGATATCCAGCAACCAGTCCTGCGCAAGCTGCCACTGAGTATCGAACGTGAAACTTTGCGTGTACGACGGCTCGATCGCGCTAACATTCCACATGGTCGTCGAACTGCCAACTCCGAACCCGGGATCGATGATGGGGGGGCGCTGGAAATTCTGAGGGAATCCATTGTCCCAATTAAATGCTGGCGTAATCCCTTGGTCCTGCGAGAAGAACGTCGGATTAGCGGTAAAGCCAAAAGATGGTGGCTTCGCGTTGCCGCCACCGAGGGCGCCGGTCTGATAGTAACTAATCTGATATCCAGTCCGGATCACAGTCTTTGGCGTGACCGACCAGGCAAGGCCAAGCGCCGGACCGAAGTTGTTATAGGACACTCCGTCCGTCAGACGTTTTCGCCCCGAGCGGCCAGGTCCCTCACCCGCGAAGACGAGTGCGCCGAGTCGGCCGCCCGCCGCCGGGTTAGGCGTGAATGGATCCATGATCGAGTAGTTGTCGTTCACTTCGGTGATGGGAAGATATAGATCCCATCGCAGGCCGAGATTCAGCGTCACTTTGCTGCTGATTTTCCAATCGTCCTGAACGTAAGTGGCGAAGTAGGGAAAGCGCATCCCTCGCGTAACTTCATTGATCAACAAACTTCCGTTATCGACTTGTCCGAGCAGAAAACTGGCAAATGCGTTGCCTGTGGATGCACGCCGGTCGGCTGTGGGGAATGCGGTTTCGTTTCGACTAAAATTAAAAGCTCCGGTGCGCTCGCCCTGCCGGAAATTGTTCTGATAGCGGCGGTAATCGACGCCGAACTTCAGGTTATGCTTGCCGACCACCATAGAGAGGCTATCGGCAAACGCCCATGTGGCCGAGATCGTCGAAAGCAAGTCCTGGTTGTTTCCCCATTCCGTGAAAGGCGCGATGAAGACGACCGGGAAGGGCCCATTGTTTACACCGCCAAGTCCTAGCTTTTCGCCCCAGCCTTGTCCCTGCTCCTCTGCAACCAGCAGTTGCTTTTGACGTGTAAAACCAGCGCCAAAGTGGTTCAACACAGTGGGACTGATGGTCCAATCGTAAGAAAAGCGAACTGTGTTCTGACCAGCCCCAGGGTCGCTTGCGCGAGTATTGGCAATTGGGTGCGGTAAAGGCGCGAAAGGACCGTTATCCGCGCTGAGTCCGTTGTTATAGCTGCCGCTGATCCGATGGGACGAATTGATCGTATGGTCCAACTTCATCGTATAGTTGCGGTTGTCAGTTCTTTGTGTCCCAGTTGCAGCGTAATTATTCAAAATACCCGGCAGTGACGGGTCCGGAACGTAGCCTAAAATTGCCCTGGAAACGCTACTGATTCGGTTGGCCGGGATGATGTTGTTGGGAAACGGATCGCGCGTACAATTCCCTGCCGCATCACAGCGCGTAGTATTCGGATCGTAGAGTTGGATCAAGCTTCCGTCGGGATTCCGGAGTTCGGATAGGTCGCCTCTCTTGAACGCGGCGGTCGGTACCGAAGCAGTTTGGTTGATCGCCCCCGATCGGAACTTGTAATAGTTGACGTTGAAGAAGAAGAAGCTTCGGTTCCGGCCGTTGTAGACTTTCGGAATCCAGATCGGACCGCCTATGCTCGCTCCATACTCGTTCTGTCGCAAAACGGATCGCGAACTGTTGAAAAATCCGCGCGCATTCAGTTTGTCGTTACGCAGGAATTCATAGGCGCTTCCGTGGAAATCGTTCGTGCCGGAACGAATCGTGAATCGCTCGATGCCGCCCCCAGTGTTTCCAAACTCGGCGGAGTACACGCCGGTGGCAAGAGAAAACTCCTGAATGGCATCGGGAGGTAGTGTCAGCACTCGAGGATCTCCACCTACCTCCGCCGTGGTCATTGTGATGCCTTCAATCTGGATCTCTTTTGAAAGGGTCTGGCTGCCGTTTATGTGAGCGTTGAAGGTATCGCCGGTTGTGCCAGGCGCCAGGAAAATAAACGATTCAGCCGCTCGGCCGCCCGCCGCATTCAAAGGCAAGTCTAAAAAGGCTTTTGGGTTGACACTAGTGCTGACTACGCTGCTCTCGGATTTCAGTTGAGGCGCGGCAGCGCTGACTGTGACGGACTCCGTCACGCCGCCAACTTCAAGCGTCATGTCAAGTGCGGTAACTCCCGCAACCTCCACACGCACATTCTCTCGAATCAGCTTCTTAAAGCCCGTTTGTTCGACTTCCACGGTGTATATACCGGCGCGAACTTGAGGAACACTGTAATTTCCGGCATCCCCGGTTACAGTCCGCATTCCGACGCCCGTTGCGACGTTGGTGGCGGTTATGCTCGCTCCTCCAATCGCCGCGCCTGAGCTGTCCTGCACGGTTCCGCGAATCGTTCCGTTGTCAGTCTGTGCAATTAGCGCTGATGAGATCGCAAACAATATCGTCAAAAGACGTATGAAGGATGACATAAACATGGTCTAACCTCTCTATCACTGTACGGGTCAGTGGTCAGACCATCATATGTCGAGTCATGGTAGGTTTCAACAAGATTTCTAGTACTTTCTTAGTAGTGCCTTAGTACTTTCGGTCTAAGCCATGAAATCTAGCCACTTTGTTTCCGCCAGTTGGAACAGATTATGAACATGGAAGTTACTATCTCGCCGACAACAATTCCCTAAGAGCCGGCAATAAGACCTCTTCCACTTCGGGCGCTGTTCGGGATACGGAACCAGTCTCATAACCTCCTTGCGAGTAAGCGATGCGCGTGCCAATGTAGCCGGGACCGTAATCACCATACGCGGCCATCGCAATAAAGCTGTCAGGCTTCATCTCCTGTGCTGCTAGCTGATACTCTACAAACAGCTCGCCTGGCATGTGAATGATGCGGGCTCCTCCGAGAATCAGCAGAAACAGTGGAATCTTTCTGTTGGCCGCACGCTGCTGGACGAACGCGAGATCGCGCCCAGCCGTCAAACGGTTGCGAATGGGTTGGGCTGGGTCCGTGATGAGAGCGCGCAATCGTTCCTGATTTCGGATCGCGTCGGCAACGGGCAGCGCCACTGGTAGCGATCGCCAACTCACGTCGGCGGCTTTGATGGGTGTCTTCGCCATGGATTCCCAGGCCGCTTTCATGCTGTCTGCAAGGCGACGAGCCAGGATCGGCCGCATCGATGGCGAACCATCGTTGTATTTGCCAGCGGCTACATTTCCACCTGCGCCGTTGAAGTGAATGTGCGCAATAGGCAATTCCGCCTCGCGCATACTCCTGGCCATACCCACAAAGTCTGCGCTGACTCCGCCCTGGCCATAGTAGCTTTGGGGATGAGTCGCGTAGTAGGTTATCGATACGAGTGGCCGATTCTGGTTCCAGAAACTAACTACCCTGACAAATGGATCGATCACACCTTCCGGCGCCTCCCTGGCTTCCGGGATTCGGCTGGCACTGAACCGAACGTGTTTCACTTTGCCATCCGGGCCGAGCACGCGCCGACTCGAGGCGACTTCCTTCACCTTTGCGCGTCCCAAGCCGAGGTGAGTTACAATCTGCGGTGTTCGGGCCGCCTCGCGCACCGCTTCAGCAACCCGTTTGATCATAGATCGCATGAAGTTCGGCTCGTACAGCTTGGCGGCTAGACCATGTTTCTTCAGGATCTTTTCCGCGGTCGGATCGTATCCTGGGGCGTCATGCTGGTGCAAAGTGTGGACGCTGACGTGATCGCTGTCAGTGTTTGCCGCCGCGGCGATTGCTCGCCGCCACTCATCCCATCCCTCATTGGCAATGCCTTCCCAATCAACCGCGACAAGAACGATTGACTTCTGAGGGCCAATCAGAATGATGCCGCGAGCGGAGAGCGGATCAACGATCTGCTCGGCGGGCTTCACTCCGGCCGAGCAGCAAAGTGGCGAGCCTAAGGGTGGCGTCACGTCCACCTGAAACGTGGCTATCCGCAGCGGTTCCGCCGCGAATGCCACCGCGATGGCGAGAAGAAGCGGCGCCGAGCGGAAAAATGTCATTGCTGCCATTAATACCGCAATCAAAGATTGAACTAAAGTGGAATAGGTGTCAGGCGCAGTCTCTATGTTCCGAGTCGTGGCCGGTCTCCTTCTTCTAACGCTGTCTCTTCGAGGACAGCAGCGGCAGCCGGATTCCGATTCGTTTCAACGGGAAATCCGCCCAATGGTGGGCCGCTACTGCCTTTCCTGTCATTCGGCCGCAAAACATATTGGCGATTTGAATCTGGAGCGGTTCACGTCATTCCAAACTCTCACGCAAGATCCGAAGGTTTGGCAAAAGGTCTCCGAACAGATTTCGCTCGGAGAGATGCCGCCGAAGGGCATGCCTCAGTTAAATACGGATGAAAAACAGCGCCTGCTGGCGTCTATTTCCGCGGCCTTGAAAACAGCGGCCCGTGCGCACGCCGGCGATCCAGGGCCAGTAGTCCTGCGCCGCCTCAATAACGCCGAATATACCTTCACCATACGCGACCTGACAGGTGTCGCCTCGCTCGATCCTGCCAAGGAGTTTCCTGCGGAC